>JABGPF010000430.1 GCA_018645065.1 Phycisphaerales bacterium | reverse complement strand
ATGACTCCGGGGGAACTTGCGCTGTACGTGGTGGTCGTCGTAGAGCCGCCGATGGTCCTCGTCATCGCACCGCTCTGCGACGCGTTGTCCACGAACGAATAACCGGTGTCGTAGGTAACGCTGCCGGTTACGGTGATGGCTGGATCTATTGGTGCGGCGACGGCAGGAATACCGGCCAGCAGCAAGAAGCCCAGGGCCAATACGATGTAACTCTTTACTAGTTTTGACGTGTGCTTGATCGTGTTCCTTTCTGTGTCTCCGCCTGGAGACGCTGCTGAAACTCGTCCCGTCGACGAGTCGCCGGAAATTGCGAAATTCACATAGCTAACATGTGGACATACAACGCTTCACGCAGGAACTTGGCCGGTGTGGCCTGGGCAGGAAGATGCGAGTGAGCGAGTACTCGTCCTGACCGTGACTTGAGATAGCTCTTGCCGCTCCCAGAGCAAGCCAGAGCAATAGGAATTATAGCACCCACCGCGGACATTTCCACGAGAGCACCCGAGCATCAAAGGCCATAACTATCTTATCTTCCTGTTTAGTAATCATTTAGCGACTTAGCGACATTTTTCGCTTCTATTGTTCCGCTAAAACGCCGCAATGCAGACCAAAGATGGATATAAGGCGTTGGTAATAACAAGATAAGTAACACCGACCCCGTTTACCCTCCCGCCATTGCCTCCCGCCGTTCGCCGTCGCCAGTTGCCAGTTGCCCATTGCCAATTGCCAGTTTTTGGCTTCGCCAAAAATCCCTTGCAAAAACCCCACAACAATCGACAATCATATTTGGGTTCAAGGTTCTAGGTTCCAGCTTAATCCTGGCGCCTAACACCGGGGTTGGAATAATGAAGTAAGGTGTCTCCGGAAAACAATTAAATCTCTGCAAGAGGATTGGGCATGGACAAGCAAGACAAGGGTGCAGGAATGGATCGACGGGGTTTTCTGACCAGAACGGCTGCCGCCGCCGGAGCCGGAGTGATCCTGGCTGGCGGATTGAACAAGACCGGCGCCCAGACTGCTGGCGTCGGGCAAGCGGTTGAAAAACTTGACGTGATCAACGTAGGCATCATTGGCGTCGGCTCGCAAGGGCAACTGCTGCTGGCGTCATGCCTGAAAGCCGGACAAGCTATCCCCGGTCTGCGTTTCAAGGCCGTCTGTGACATATGGAAGTTCAATCGCGAAAGAAGCGTCCATATGCTCAACGCGTATAACAGATCAAAACGATACGGCCAGGTCAAACAGTTTACTGACTACAAGGAGATGCTCGCCCAGAAAGACCAGTTGGACCTCGATGCGGTCATCATCGCCACGCCCGACTGGCTGCATGCCGAACACGCCATAGCGGCCATGCACGCCGGATTGCACGTGTATTGCGAGAAAGAGATGTCCAATTCACTGGAGATGGCCAGGCGGATGGTCCTGGCGTCGCGGAAAACCAAAAAGCTCCTTCAGATAGGCCGGCAACGTCGATCCAACCCTCGTTATATTAACGCGATCGACAAACTCGTGCTGAAGCACAAGCTTCTCGGCCGCGTGATGCAGGGATACGCCCAGTGGAACCGCGCGATTTCCCAGGATATGGGTTGGCCCGCGAAACACGCGATGAGCAAAAAGGATCTGGCAAGACACGGATACGATACGATGACTCGCCTGCGCAACTGGCGGTGGTATAAGCGATACGGAGGCGGACCGGTCGTTGATCTTGGCTCGCACCAGATCGATATTCTCAACTGGGTATTCGGCGCCAATCCGAAGTCCGTAATAGCTTCCGGCGGGATCGACTACTACAAGCACCACGAATGGTACGATAATATCATGTGCATATTCGAGTACGAGAACCCCAAGACTAGAGAAATGGCCCGTGCGATCTACCAGGTTCAGACCACAACACGACGCGGTGGATTCTACGAAGCGTTTACCGGCGAACGAGGCGGTCTGGTGATTTCGGAATATCCGCGAGCCGGAAACTGGCTCGAAAAAGATCCCTACTCATCGGACGCCGACACGTGGGATAAGTGGGCCAAGCTGGGTTACATCAAGAAAGTCGACCAGAGTAAGGCCAAGGGCAATGCCAAAAACGCCAAGCCAACTACAGGCATTACCTCGGGGCCCTCAGAAATGATGGCCAAGTGGGCTCTTCCGACCAAATTAAGCACCTTACCGCACCAACCGCACCTGAAAAACTTCTTCGACACTATACGAGGGAATGCAACGCTCAACTGCCCCGGAGAATTCGCATACCAAACCGCCGTAGCCGTCCTGGCGATCAACGAGGCCGTGAAGAGCCAAAAGAAAATCAACTTCAAAAAGAAAGATTTTGAAATCACAACATAAAACAGAACACCGAGATATCAAAAGCAGAGCTAGCAACATTTATTCACAGAAAATTGCGCCCTTCCCGTGGGTACGCCGCAGATGAAACCTATCCCTGGACAGCAACGAAAAGCAATGCCTGATCATTTGGTGTCCGCAACCTGTCAGGACAGTTACGCTGGGGGCAACCCTTATTTTCTATTTTGAGGGCCGCCCCCCAGCGAAGCCCCGCCGCCATAGAACCAAGCACCTAGAATCTACCACCTGTCGCTGCCTCATCTGATGGTCGTAGGTTGGGCGTGAATGATGAAGTAAGGCAGTAGGCGAATTAACGAACAATTGAATCCGGGGGAGATACGCCCTATCATCTGCAAAATGTGCATTCGAGCATTGTTCTTTAAGAGTCTGGCTCGAATCTGACGACAGTAGTAGTACTGGATTACATAAGATGGATAAAAGTCCCCCCTTGAAATTTATAGACATGTTCGCTGGACTAGGCGGATTCCATATTGGCCTAACGCGCCTTGGCCATCGTTGTGTATGCGCATGCGAGAGCAATGAGGGGCTGAGGGATCTTTATGAAGAGAACTTCGGTCTCCGTCCCCACCACGAAATCCGCAAACTTCGCTCCGATCAAATTCCTGTGCACGATATACTTTGTGCAGGATTCCCATGCCAACCGTTTTCTAAGGCAGGGGAACAACTGGGGCTGGACTGTGCGAGAGATGGCGACTTGTTTCATCACCTTCTACGCATCATACGATATCATCGTCCCAATTATCTTGTTTTAGAGAACGTGGCTAACCTTGAACGTCACCGTAACGGCGTAACATACAAGAAAATGCGAGGGCAACTTGAACGCCTTGGCTATGATGTTGACCAGAAGGTACTCTCCCCTCATAGTTTTGGTATTCCACAACGTAGGGACCGCCTCTTTATCGTTGCTAGTCTAAGTGGCCTGCATGGCTTTGAATGGCCAATCGCTAACAGCGAAACGCCATCGGTCTTTGATGTACTCGATGATGCCCCTGAAGACGCTAAGCTGGTTCCAGAGCACTATCGCCGCTGTCTGGCGGCATGGCAGGAGTTTCTCGACCTGTTTCCCAAAGACCAGCACATTCCATCATTCCCGATCTGGTCCATGGAGTTCGGGGCCGACTACCCTTACGAGACTACTACTCCCGCCGAGCT
>JABGPF010000054.1 GCA_018645065.1 Phycisphaerales bacterium | reverse complement strand
GGTATAAATCATACCAAAACCACCCGGTGGGACATATGTCAAGATGCTAGGGGCTTTGGGATAATAGAGGATGCATACCGGGGCCTTCCGGCCCCGGCTAAGATCGCGCCGGCCTTTCAGGCCTGAACCAGACGGCATAAAACGGCTAAACTGGACCTTGTTGGATCCCGATGTACCCCGACGTTCGTCGGGACTTCCAGCATCGGGATTGTGCGGTTGGATGTCGAAGATCCACCGAAGGAGGATTGATCCGTCGCCGTCGCCGTAAACTTGGAAATTGGATATTTCTTGTTGTTCGGTTGGATATTGATCCGTCACCGTCCAGCTTTCCCTACCAACCCTCGGTGCTGTGATCACATTGCCCGCCCGACCAGCTTGACGGATCGCGGAAATAATCGCGAAGCTGCATCGCTGCGACCACACCGTCTGCCGTAGCGGTCGCCAACTGCATCGCAGCGGCGCAGCGACAATCACCGGCGGTGAACACGCCCGGCATCGATGTTTTCATAGTCACCGGATCGGCTTTAATGTACCCGCTTTCGTCTATATCCACTATGCCCTGCAACCACGCGGTGTTGGGGTTCATGCCGACAAAGATGAACACCCCGTCGACGTTGAGTTCTTCGATGGCGCCGGTTTCGACGTTTTGGATCTTGACGTGATCGATATCCTGACCGTTTTCGGTAGCGACGATCTCGGTGGGCACGTAGGGTAGTTTGATGTCGATGTTGTGTTCGTCGGCGGCGGCGTAGAGTTCTTCGACGAGCACTTTTTCGGCGCGGAATTCGGTGCGTCGGTGGATCATCGTGACTTTTTCGGTAAATCGCGTAGCCAGGTACACAGTATCCTCAGCCGCGGTATTGCCCCCACCGATAACCAGCACGTGTTTCCCGCGGTAAAACGCCCCGTCGCAGGTTGCACAGTAGCTTACGCGCGTCGCTTGGCGCATTTCTGTTTCGCCCGTTACGTCCAGGCTGCGGTAGTCGCTGCCTGGACACACGATAATCGCGCGGGCCACGTAGGTCAGTTCACCGTTGTTGACATCTACTTCGATTTTTCCGTCGTCGCGGCGCCTGATGGCGTTTGCGGCTTTTCCGATCACCGTTTCAGCCCCAAAGCTCGCGACTTGCGCCTTCATCTGTTCAACGAGCTCAAAACCGGAGATTTTCTGGTACCCCGGATAGTTCTCCACATGCTCGGTGAGCATTATCTGCCCGCCGGGTAGTCCGTTTTTTTCGAGTATCAGGGTGCTGTATCGATCTCGTGCGGTGTATAGCGCCGCGGCGAGACCGGCCGGTCCGCCACCGATAATTATTACGTCATATTCTTTTTCTGCTTGGGGCATAAGCTTTGTTCTCTTTATCGATGGGATAATTTACTTACCCATACTCTTGATGGTTTCCAGTGCGTTTGGGAATCGTCGTTCGACCGACTTCTGCGAGGCTCGTTCCATAACCAGCCCGTCGGCGGTTTTCATTATAAGCAGATTTCCGCGAGTATCGACCCACATATTTGCAGTCTGGGTGTTCGCCGTTAGCTGATCGGTCACCGCGATGGCGTTTACCTTGTGTCCGGCGAGTTCAATTTCCGCCGGTCCGGCAACGGTGAACGTTCGCAGGTCGAAGTTTCCCGCCCTACCGTTATATGTGGCGAATCCGTAGGATGCGGGCGTTTTCAGATCGACCAGGCGACTCAGTAACCAAGCCATCCCGCGCGGAAGGTAGTGATCCATAGGCGCATCGACGGGTTTTTGCGTTGTCTTCTTTGACCCGACGGTTATCGAACAGTCAATTCGCGCATCGCTCTTTGATCCCTTTTCCACCATCGAAACATTCCGCCCGGAAGCTTTGATCCCAGCGGTCTCAGTCCACTTTTCGACAGATCGATCAGCACTGGCAAGCAAATCGCGATACAACTTTAGATTCTTACCGTCGAACTTCATCATTATGCAGCTCTTGATCCGATAACCGGGTTTTCCTGCAACGGCTTCTGTCGACTCGATCTGTCGCATAAAACCGATAGGCTGACCGTCGCGATGGTACAGGAACCATTGCGGTTTGGCCTCCAGGGTCCCGCTGATCTTCTTGGCGTTCAAACCCTTCAGAAGAGCAGTACCATTGACCAGCGCCGTCTTTCGCTGGGCCTTTGCGGTTTTCAGATCGATGATCTTCAGCGTTTTCAAAACTGCTGACGCAATCGCATCGAGTTTTTCTCTATCGGAGGTCGGGCCCGAGATGCGAACTTCCAGGAACGTACGGCTTTGGAGATGAATCCACGCTCGGCGCTGCCAGAATTTGATCTTACCGGAAGTTTCACCGCGCAGATTAATCGCCTTGGCCCCGGGCAATTCGATAATACGAGGCGCGGGAGCCTTAAAACCTTCAGCCTTGGCCAAACGAGCACCCAACTTCTTACCGTATGCCGCGAGATTCTCACCGGGCTTGTGTTGCTCGTCGATGCGAGAATAAACACTCAGACGCCAGAGGATCGGGGCCTTGGGTGATTTGCGCATAGTCCACATCACCAGACGATTGGCCGAAGCTATACGCGAACAGGTAGTACCGAGCGGAGGACGCAGCGAAAAACCCTTGACCGGATCAATATAAGGTACGCCAAGTTTGATCTCCCCGGTAGTTTGACCTTGCGAGCAGGCGGTGATGCATAGTACGGCCGCAACGGTGATAAGCACAAATTTCTTCATAGCCTGGTATCCTTTCCGGGCACTGATTATACACCGAACAGACCGATCCGTGAATTGCGGTCCCGAATTCCCGCCAGGATAATAGCGTTTGAAGGAGCCTTTTGGGAGCTAGATCAGTTCCTCGATCTCTGCGTCGTCCATCGGAATTTCATCCACCGCGTCGGCCGAGCGGTCGAGGAAACCTTCAAGTTTCCGCGAACGAACCGGATGCTGGAGTTTTTTGATCGCTTTGGCTTCAACCTGGCGTACGCGCTCGCGGGTTACTTTGAATATTCGCCCAACTTCTTCGAGCGTGTAGGTGTATCCGTCACCAATACCGTATCGCAGCTTAATAATCTCGCGTTCGCGATATGTCAGCGTTTTGAGGACTTCCTCGATGCGGTCTTTGAGCATTTCCGTACCGGCCGACACGATGGGACTCTCAGCCGATTCGTCTTCGATAAAGTCGCCGAAGTAGCTGTCTTCGGACTCTCCGACCGGTCGGTCGAGGCTTATCGGATGGCGTGAGATTTTCAGTACGCGTCTGGCTTCTGCAACGCTCATAGCCGCTTCAGCTGCGATTTCTTCGATAGTCGGTTCGCGCCCCACCTCCTGCACAAGTCGCTTGGAGATATTGCGCAACTTGCTCATCGTCTCGATCATGTGGACCGGAATACGTATAGTCCGGGCGTGATCGGCAATTGCGCGAGTTATCGCCTGCCTGATCCACCAGGTGGCGTACGTCGAGAACTTATACCCGCGTCGGTATTCGTATTTGTCGACCGCTCGCATCAGACCGGTATTACCCTCCTGGATAATATCGAGGAACGACAGCCCGCGGTTACGGTATTTCTTGGCGATCGAGACAACCAGGCGAAGGTTTCCGCCCGACAGATCGCGTTTGGCTTTTTCGTAATCGTTAAAGACCTTCTGGATACCCTTGACGCGTTTGCGAAGCATTTCAGGCGAATCCTGGATCAGATCGATAAGACCGTCAAGCTCTTCCTGCATCACTTCCTGATCTTCAACGGGCACATTGCGAGCTTCAGCCGTGCGCAACTCTCGCTCGATTTCCTTCATCTTGTCGGAAATGTGCTGCAACTTCCGCATCAGCGGTCCGATGCGCGACGTCCTGAGCGAAAGCTCCTCGAGCAAAGTCGCCGAACGACGACGACGGCGCCACAACATGCGAAACGCCTTATCGCGCTTCTTCTCAGAAGCTTTGGAACGAACGACTTTCCAGTCGGCCATGTTACGGTCGATAATGCTCCGGATAGTCTCCAGATTCGCGGGCATTCGGGCCATTATCGTCTCTTTCGAGAGATTCTCAGCCGTTGATATCCGCATCGTCCTATCGAACGGAAGATCGCTATGGTGCACCTGGGTAAGTATTTCAGTTGCCTGCTGGCAGCAATAATCGCTTTCCAGCACTCGCCTGCGGAAGTGCTTGCGAGCGGTTTCGATTTTCTTTGCCAGCGAGATTTCCTCCGCCCGTTTCAGCAGGGGGATTTCGCCCATCTGGGTGAGGTACATACGGACCGGATCGTCAATGCGTCGCTCTACTTCCAGATCGATTCCGCTTTTCTTACCACCGGCCGCAGGCGTATCTTCGTCGCGCGGACCATCTGGTGAGAACTCTTTGCGATGCTTCACTTCCGATTCGTCAAGCAATTCAATGCCCAACTCGTCCAGGCTCATCAATAGCGCATCGAGACCATCGGGCGAAACCGCCTCGTCGGGCAGTTCGGCGTTCATCTCCTCGTAGGTGACGTAACCGCGCTGCTTGCCCTTATCGACAAGTTTTCTTATGCTCTTGTTGGCAATAAGCTTTTCGGACATCCGCTATACTCCTGTCGTACCGCCAAAATTGGGATACAATCGTCTAATAGTTTATGTGATTATAGGCCTCACTGTCAACGGTCTTCTAGTGTAGATCGGCAGTATTACAGCAAAACACCTCATATAAAGGATATTTTAAATACGTGTAAATCCATCACAACTGGACATTAATGGAATCCAACGAGCCAAACCTTTGCTAATCGCCTTGAAATTCAGTAACTTATTGAGGACCAATCAAAACTCACCCACTGCGATAGAACCGAATGAAAACTTCGAAAACTTCAAAAACATCGTCAGACACGCCGCGAGTTCTGATAGCAACCGCGTCAGTAGGCGCCGGACACAACGCAGCGGCGCGAGCAATCGCAACCGGTCTGAGCGAACTTCCAAATGCGCCACAAGTGGAAATCCTGGATGTGATGACACTGGCGCCATGGTCGTTTCGAGTCTACTACGCAAAGGGGTTCGCCTTCACCGTATCGCACATGCCATGGGCCTACGGAATGGGATACCACATAACCAACCATCCACAAGGACCGAAAATCGGGCTGATGGAACGCAGGCGACTATGGCACGAACGCAGAGCGATGGGCAAATTCAGACGATATATGCGGGAAAGTAACCCAGACCTGGTGATACACACACATTTCCTGGCGCCTCCGATCCTGGCGCACATGACCAATAAAAAACAGTTCAACACCACGCAGTTTGTAGCCGTTACCGATCACGATCCGCATCGCTTCTGGTACGCAGGGCATATCAAACGCTGGTTCCTGCCATCTGACACGGGCCTGGAAAAACTCCTCAGGTGGGGACTCGATCGCGACGCTATCACCATAAGCGGAATGCCAATTCACCCGAAATGGACAACCAAACCGGATCGAGCAAAAATCCTGACCGACTGGAGATTACCGCACGATAAGAAAGTGGTGCTGCTCAGCGGCGGGACAGACTTCACCTGCGGGCCAGTGGTGAAAACCGCAAAACGGATACTACAGTTATGCCCCGATATCTCGCTGGTGGTCCTGGGCGGGCGGAACAAGAAACTGCTGGGGCAACTTGGCAAGCTGGCGGCGGAAATCGACGGGCTGTTTCCCGTATCGTTCACCGATCGAATTGACGAGCTGGTATGGGTCAGCTCGCTAATGGTCACCAAAGCTGGCGGGATAACCACCGCCGAATGCATCGCTACCGGAACGCCAATGATCCTGCCAAAACCCGTACCAGGCCAGGAAGCCGATAACGCCAGATACTTCCGTGCCAATGACGCAGCGGTTATCACGCGAAACTACAAGCAGATACCTGATCAAGTGCGCAAACTCCTGGACGACCCGCAAACCCTGGACAATATGAGCCAAAACGCAAGCAATCTCTTCCAACCAGGCACCGCCACAATAGTTCAGGCAATTCGAGCAGAGCTGGGGTTGTAACTAGGTTCG
The DNA here is from genome assembly GCA_018645065.1 of Phycisphaerales bacterium. Taxonomy (GTDB): domain Bacteria; phylum Planctomycetota; class Phycisphaerae; order SM23-33; family SM23-33; genus BS750m-G57. The sequence continues at coordinate 18,084 of JABGPF010000054.1, read as the reverse complement.
TGTCCTGATGGTCGTCGATTTATCGGTTACCGGTTTTTTCGCGGGTTCTGCGGGTTTTTCGGCTTTTTTCGCGGCGGTGACTTTCACTGTGAGTTTGGAGCCCGTTGTGAAGCTTCCGATCAGGGCAGTACCGTCGCTGCGGGTGAATTGTAACCGTGTGCCCCGCCTGTCAACCAAGAGCGTCCAGGACGGAAGTTCGCTGGCATCTGGGATCGCACGGGTCAATAACGATTCAGGAAGCCATATAGTCGATTTCCGCCTTGCGATAAGCGCCATGATCTTCGTGAACGTACCGTCACCGGCTGCGGTGACGAACTCCTGCATCGTTGCAAATTTCTTGCGAGCGTAATGTGCACGCGCCAAGTAGCTGGTGAGAGTGAGGACATGGGCCCGTTCGTACAGATCGGCCGTCGGGTCATCGTCAAGACTGTTCCACCATTTCACGTAAGAGGCCTGGAACGCTTTGGTGTTCCCGCCGAACCGATTGCGGAACGCCTGGGTCGAAGAGCGACTTTGCGACAAGTCGCGAATATAGCTTGAAAGAGCTTTTTGATACTTACCGTTATCACCATGCACCAGAAAATGCACCATCGACCAGGCCTGCAGATAGTTCCTGGAACTGAGTCCGCTGTTCCAGGTCTTGTGGCTCATCGCGAGCATTTCGTCGAGAGGCATGAGCGAATTGTCTTTTATCATCCCCTTTACGCGCGTCAGATCGTGCGGTGAGATCAGGCCCACTGTCATGCTGTCTCCGGTCCACATCCCCTTCCCAAAATATTCAGCCAGCCCCTCGTTCAACCATACCGGAAGCCTGCCCTTGATCATTTTGTGCGCAAACTGATGAAATCCCTCGTGCTGCACAACCCGCCAGCTCCGACCTGACCGAGGGGCTGTAGCCACCAGCGTTGTCCCGTTATAAAACCCTGCACTACCTGGAATAACGCCCGGATGCGTCTGATAGCTTTCCTTATCTTTGTAGAGGTATAGCGGGAAACGGGTTCTGATCCGCCCGGCGAAGCTGCGGGTGCGGTTATAGTATTCCTGGGCCATTGCGGTGATACGAACAACGGCTTCACGCGCCATGTCCTTATCAAGATTGGTGTGGAGCACATAATACTTCGTGTTATATTTCGGTATTTTCGGTAGTTTTGTTCGTTTTGTCGCCGCTGAGCTTTGCACCGATGCACACGCGATAGTCATCGCGATCAAAAGGCACATAAGCTGCGGTCGTCGCGTAAGTAGCAGTTTAAAAGTCATTGGCGTTTCCCTGGGTGGTTGTCTGTCAATATCCCTGTTCTCGATTATAGCAAACTATCGGCGGAAAAGGGCGTATGAATTTCCGGCTTGATTGTCCGGTCCGAGCTTGATACTACTATCATGGTGAAAGTAAGCATGGAGGCTTATTATGAAATCAGTGCACATTATCGAAGAGTCACTTCCCGCGGCATGGGAGAAAGCGGTTATCGCCTGTTGGGAACAGGGCGAGAGCTTTCCCACCGAATACGATCACGACGGTGACCAGAACAGCCGCGACGTGTCAGTAATGATCCACGTAACCAAACCGTTCGACGAACCGCGAATTCATCGCGCTTTCCCCGGCGGGCTGGACGATCTGGAAAAGTATCGCAGCGAAGTTCTCTTCGGCGTGCATAATCACTGGGTGGACCCGGCGGCGGGTAAGTGGGAATACACCTACCACGAACGCCTGTTCGAATACAATGTGCCCGACACGGGCATGTTCGATCAGATCAGAGCGTGCGTCGAAAAACTCAAGGAAGTGCCCTACACGCGACGAGCACAGGCAGTTACGTGGCAGGTCTGGAACGATATGCTGATCGACGATCCGACATGCCTGCAGCGAATGTGGTTCCGCATCGCAGACAACAAACTGCACATGAACGTGCACATGCGAAGCAACGACGCATTCAAAGCCGCCTTCATGAACATGCACGCCTTCACCGAACTGCAACGAGTAATGGCCGCTGAAATCGGCGTCGAACCGGGCGAATATATACACATCGCCGACTCGTTCCACATCTATGGAAGCTACTTCGACGACTTCGAAGGCTTCCTCAAATGCGTCTCGAACAGAGAACCCGAAGACCGAGTATACAACACCGAAGAATGCCTCCCCTTCTTCCTGCAAGGCTGCGATACGCTACTGGGCGAAGAAGACATGCCCGAAGAAAAGAAAGCTCTCATAGAAAAACGCAAAGCCGAACTCATGGGCCCCTAACCCCAATCGCCTGATTTGCTCAATAAACGGGTACTGCAGGCTGTTCGGTTTCGGCGAGGTTTCGCCACTCGACAGGCGTCAGCGGATAAATGAAGTAGTCGTCTATTACACTGGCGGTGTTGATCCCGTCGGCGAGGCTTCGCACCTCAGATTCCCTGCCCGGACCGCACAGCACTAGTACATTGGCTTGCGGTTGAAGGCGCCGCACAGCGCGGCAGAGCCCGCCAAGGCCCGCGTAAGACGCCGCGATCACCACGCGAGACCAAACTCGCTGCTGCATAGCTGCAAAGGCTTCGTACGGATCGTCAAACGCTTCGATCGCAACGGAGCCCAGGTGATCTGCAAACTCATCGACCACCGAACGTTCAGCCAGAACGAGCATTTGACCGGCGGTGATCATACCCCATCCTCCAGCAACGCTTCAATTTCTTCGCTGGTCAACAGAGCCGATGGACGATAACCTTCCTGCACGTTACGCACGTGGTGAGCTGGTTCGGCAATTTCAGGTTCAGGTTCGGGTTCGTTTTGGGAGGCGGGAAGCTCAACGTCCCTTGGTTCGCTCAGAGGAAGTCGTTTGACCCATTGACCGGTCGCGGAGACCGGCTCGCTTACGGCGACAGGCTCACAGGGCGGTTGTGCCTCTTCAATCGTCTGATCCCGACAGGCCGCCAGAGTCGTCAAAAGGCCCGCAAGACTCTCACGCGACGATAAACGCACACCGCTTAAGTCACAATTGGAAACGCCCAGAGGAGCGGATCCGACAGCCAAAATTTCCAAATCCCGCTGACGAGCCATTTCGACCAACGGAAGATCTCCGCTGGTCAGACATCGCAGATCGATGACGATAGCAAGCGAGTGTTCAATCAGCATTTCAGCGGCGGCTTCGTAGGAGCTGGTCACTCTCAGGCAGTTGTAGGAGGACTGTTTTCCACATGCCGCTCGTGCGAATGAAGCATCCTTAGATAATATTATTATCTTAGATCCCCCGCTCAATTTTGTATCTTCGCCCATGTATTGCGGCCCTCTGGCTCAATATCGGATTATATCAGCGAGAATGAATTTCGTCAATGGTTTTGTCAAGTGACGCAAGTATTGGTATGATTAGCGACATGAATAACAATGAAGACAATCTTCAGCCCCAGTCCGGTAATACTAACCTCTGGGCGCCGTGGCGGATCGAATATATCCAGTCGCTAACCGGAGACGACGGATGCTTCCTGTGCCAATACCGCGACGAACCGGATAAAGACAGTGAAAACCTGCTCTTATGGAGAGGTGAAAACTGCCTGGCGGTGATGAACCGCTTCCCATACACCGGCGGACACATGCTAGTGGCGCCAATGGCGCACGTCGCGGGACTGGAAGATCTCAGCGGACCGGTGATGTGCGAAATGATGGAAATGGCCCGAGACCTGCAAGTGCTGCTGAAACAAACGATCAGCCCGCACGGATTCAACGTCGGGATGAACATTGGGCGATGCGCCGGAGCCGGACTGCCCGGACACCTGCACCTGCACATCGTACCGAGATGGAACGGTGACACCAACTTCATGTCCGCACTGGGCGATATCCGCGTAATACCGCAGGCGTTATCGCAGCTTTACGAACATTTGAAAACCAACTCGGCGAAACTCGAATTGCCCAAACTTTCATGAACAATCAAGAAAACCATGCGTCAACCCTCGCCTCCTGGGCGATAAGCGACACCAACGCAAACCAGCGAAAATATCCCGAACCGCAGCACGGATATCGATCCTGCTTTCAGCGAGATCGCGATAGAGTCGCACACTGCACCGCGTTTCGACGCCTGGACTTTAAGACTCAGGTGTTCGTCCCGCATCAGCACGATCATTTCCGCACAAGGATGACGCACACGCTGGAAGTGGCGCTCATTGCACGCACCCTCGGCCGGGCCTTGCGACTCAACGAAGACCTGATCGAAGCAGTAGCCCTAGCCCACGACCTGGGCCACTCGCCCTTCGGACACGGCGGTGAGGAAATACTCAACAAACTCATGAGTCAGCACGGCGGATTTGAACACAATCGCCAATCGCTGCGGGTAGTGGACTATCTCGAGCATCCGTATCCGGACTTCCGCGGGCTGAACCTTACAAACGTGGTGCGGGAATGCATAGCTCGTCACGAAACGGCTTACGATACTCCGGCATGTCCAGACTTCAGCGACGATCTTCAGGCCCCGCTGGCTGGACAGGTGGTCGACGCCGCCGACGAGATCGCCTACACGTCTGCCGATCTGGAAGACGCCCTGGTCTCCGGATGCATCTCGACCCAGCAGCTCGACGAACTGGACCTCTGGCGCCAGGCCTGGGACTCAGCCAGCAAACAGTACCCCAACGCTCGCAAAATTCACCTGCGAATACGGGCCTGCAAAAACGTGCTGGAAATAATGGCATCAGACCTGCTGGACGCCACTGTCACCCGTATTGAGGCACTTGGGCCTGCCCCCACGCCCGACACAATCCGGCATGCCTCGCGAAAATGCGCCGGTTTCAGCGAGCAGCTCGCCCCGGCGGTATCGACCCTGCAGAGGTTCCTCCTGGACAACGTTTACACCGCCGGAGAAAACGCCCGCCGCAACACCGAATCACAGCAAATAATCGCCGATCTGTTCGCTCGCTACACCGACGAGGAATCACTGCTGCCCGACCGCTACCGCAGGCGTATCGACCAGCAGGGCCTCCACCGCGTAGTATGCGACTTCATCGCCGGAATGACCGACCGCTACTGCACCGCCCAACATGCGGAAATTTGTGCGGGATAAAACGCCAGGCAGGATTGATCGCAGATATAAAAATCGGCCCGGAATTCATTTGAACTCCGGGCCGATTGTTTATTCATTTCCGCTGGTTATTATTCAGCGGGCGTTTCTGGTTCGTCTGCTGCATCGGCGGCAGAGTCGCCTGATTCTTCAGGTTGATCCGTATCTTCGGGCATCTGATCGGCCAGCGTTTCGGCCACTTCGCCTGCGAGTTCCTCTTCGAACTCTTCTACGTACACTTCGTCTAGATCTGTGGCGTCAACTTTTTGTCTCAGCAGGTAGTATACAACCGTGCTCGACGAGGCCAGGAAGCTCAGCGCGAACGCAATGACAACTCCAATAACGACATAGACCCAGACCGCGACCATCAACGCCGCGACCGATTCGCCAAAGTTGAGCGTTGCCCAGGAGACATCGGGATGGAAGTTCGTGAACGTTGGTGCGGGCCATATCTTGTCGATCAGATCGGCGTTTTCCGCCAGCTCCGTACCGCCCGAGAAGCTTCCGCCCTTGACGAACCAGTGTGTTCCAGCCAGTGTGATGAACGCGAAGAACTTCACGAACAAGTAGCATATGGTTCCGTACACCAGTGCAACCATACCGTAGATTGCCGTTCGCCACGGTCTGGTGAACACGTACGAGAAGCTCCTGCTGATTGCGTCGAATGCGTCTGAGCCTTCAACGGCGATGGTCGGGTAGACCAGTCCGCACCCACCGACAATTCCGACCGCCAGGAAGGCGATCGCCAATCCCATCAGCAGCGCCAGCGGCAGGAGCAGTCCGATGACCCATGCTCCCCATCCGCCGAGGTTTCCAAACATGAATCCGCCCAGGCACAGGAGTCCGCCCATCACGAGGATCAGCATAAGCGGGAACAGCGGAGCTGCGAAGAAGTTCAGGAACTTACCGGCTGAGAATCGCAGTGCCTGCACGATCGAGATTTTTTCTTCGCGTGCGGCGTGCAGTGCGGCGATACGGTAGATTGCGCCACCGAACAGCGCCCAGACGGCCATTGCGAACATGATGAACAGGGTGGCGAATATCCAGTGGTTGCACAGCATCCATACCAGGCCTTGGGCGGCCATTAGAATCCAGAAGAAAAAGCCCGCCGAGTCGGTGGCTTCGGGGCCCTGAATACCGCCGATGACAAGGGGTGTCTCCGGTTGGGCCAGCGTGGGCATCGCCTTTTGGTTCATCATCGTTTCATAATCGTCCAGACCAGTGGTGAAGTTTCCGTATCGAACGGCTCGGAAAGCATTCGCCAAACACTGGTTCTCGTATTCCAGGAAGCTTGCGAAGACGCGTTTACCCTTAATAGCTACGGTTTTATTGGCGAAATCGGAGGCGATTCTCACCGAGCTTCGGATAGCCTTATCGTAATCGCTTGCGAGAATCGTGGTTTGTTTGGTTTTGGCTTCAGCGTCAAGATCGGTGTCGTCGGCGATTTTTTTCTCCGCCGCTTCGTACGCGTCGTCCAACACCGCATCAATTTTTTCGCGGATCAAGTCCACCTCATCTGCAGCGTCGCTTAACATTTCGCCCCAGTCTTCATTCTTTTCATCAGCCTTTTTGTAGGCGGTGACTTTCGCCTGATCGTCATCGTCCTTATGCGACTCGTTGTACTTTGTGACCTGTTCCACCAACGCCAGTCCCATATATTTGCCGAAACCAGATCCGTTGACAAATTTAGTCAGCTCCCTACGTTCCTCTCTGTACCCAGATTTAATATCTCGCGCTTTTTGGGGTTTGCCCTCATTAGCGGTCTTTACGTCCTGAGCGTACGTCAGGCCGTCCTTGCAAACATAATTCAGGATATCGCCTTCGGGCACGCGTGAACCGAACATGTCCCACGCGCCGTCCATCGCAACACCGAATACATAGATAGAAATCACCGCCGCCAGACCCAACAGCATTTTGCTGGGATGAATAGCGATCCGGAAACTCTTGAAGATGTGCGAGAAGCTAAAAACCGCCATCCAGTTGATAGTGTTTACCTGGTTCTTACCATTGTTCATGATCTGTCCCTTAAAACGGCGTCAATTGTGCGCGTACAGTTATCCGTGGCCTTCGTCGTGATTATACGCCCGACAGATAGGGCTGCAACACTTTTTCCGCACATTTAAAACAAACTGTATCGTTCGCCGGCCCGGGAACTTATCGAGCCGAACGCCTAATCAGATTTTTTTGATGATTTGTCTTTGGAGGTCGACTTGCCGGAATCGGACTTTTTGTCAGACTTCTTATCGCTCTTTGCGGGAGCTTTATCCTTGGCTGCGTCTTTCTGGTAGGCCGAACTGCGATAGTCGGTCTGGTAGAATCCGCTACCCTTAAAAATAACGCCCGCACCGATACCAATCAACCGCTTGACCTTCAACTTACCGCAATCAGGACACTTACGAACCGCCGATGCGGTGATCGACTGGAAAAGTTCAAATTCGTGGTCGCAGGCCTGGCATTTATATTCGTACGTGGGCATTATTGCTCCTGTTGATCGTCGTCTGTGGGCTCGTCCTGGGCGGGCGTTTCTTCGGGCTGGGGCGGTGGGATTTCGCTGGACACGATCACCGCCGCGGGACGAATTGTGCGCCCTTTAAGCTTATATCCTCGCTGCAACTCCTGCAAAACCGTCATGGGCGGGTGCTCGTCGGTGGGTTGCTGCATCAGCGCCGAATGCATCTCCGGATCAAACGGGAGGCCCATCGCCTCGATGCTCTCAAGCCCAAACCGGCCCAGCACTTCCACCGCCTTATCGTGCACCATTTTCATACCCGTAAGCAGCGGGTCGTCGTCGGGACGGTCGTCACCGGCGTTCTCCAATGCTCGCGACATATCGTCCAGAATACTCAGCAGTTCGGTGATCAACTTAACGTTGGCGAAATCACGCGATTCGGTCATTTCGCGTTGGACACGCTTCTGGTAGTTGGCGTAGTCGGCGGCGGTTCGTTGCAGGCGGGCCATCAGATCGTCGCGTTCGGCCTGCAAAATCGACATAGGATCGCTCGGGGCGTCCGGGGCGGCTGGCGCGTCCGACGGAATTTCGACCGCTTCGTCAATGGCGTCGACTTTGGGTTCAGTTTTATTTTTTTTCTTACGGGTCATAATCGCACCTGAGATTACGCAAAGTACTTTTAAAATTTATCGAAGAAGCCTGGGATTACGCGAAGTACTCTTTGAGTTTATCGAGAAAACCTTTTCGCTGCGGCGTGACGTCAACTTGTTCGGTCTCGGCGTATTGTTTCAGTAGTTCGGTCTGGTGTTTCGTTAGTTTTTTTGGCACTTCGATGAAGACCTGCACGTGCTGATCTCCGCGGCGTCCGGTTCGCAACGACGGGAGGCCCTTGCCTCGTAGAGTTATCACGTCACCGTTTTGCGAACCGTGGGGTATGCTGATTTCATGCGAACCGGAAAGCGTGGGGACGTCTATCTTGCCTCCGAGCGCGGCTTGCGAGAAGGCGATGGGAACCTGGCAGACAAGGTCATTGGCGTTTCGCACCAGAAGCGGATGGGTCTTAACCCGCACATAGCAATGCAGGTCGCCGCGAGTGGTTCCGTCCTGGCCTGGTCCGCCTTCACCGCGTACGCGGATAACCTGGCCGTCGCTTACCCCAGCGGGCACCTTCACCGTTAAAACGCGGTTCTTGCGGGCTCGCCCGCTACCGCGACACGAAGGGCACGGATCGGTTATCGTAACACCGCGACCCTGACATTTCGGGCAGGGAATAACGCGAACCGACATCCCGAAGAAACCGCTCTCCTGCTGCTGCACCTGACCGTAACCGTTGCACGTTTCACAACGAATCGGTTCGGAACCACGGCGGGCTCCGCTTCCGGAACACTCATCGCACAGATCCATTCGAACGAACTCGATGGGCTCTTCAATACCGCTGCTGACCTGCTCCAACGTCAATTCGATCTCGACTTGCAGATCCTCACCATGATCCATCTGCCCGCGACGCCCACCACCGCCGCGTCCGCCCATCTGGCCGAAAATGTCCTGGAACATTGAGAAAATGTCGCCAAAGCCCATATTGCCAAAGTCGTGGACGCCCGCGCCTTCCATACCGGCGTGGCCGTACTGATCGTAACGATTACGCTTAACCGAATCGGAAAGCACCTCGTACGCCTCAGCCAGTTCCTTGAATCGCGTCTCGCCTTCGGCCTTTTCACCCTTAAAACTATCGGGGTGATATTTCAGGGCGCCCTTTCGGTAGGCGCGCTTGATCTCGTCAGGATTCGCCTCCCGAGAGACACCCAGCACTTCGTAATAATCACGCTTGTCAGCCATATAATAGATCCACAGACGGTGAACAAACCAGTAATCAGTAATTAGTGTTCAGTAATCAGTAATCAGTGATCAGTAACGGCCAACGGCAACAGCCAACAGTAACGACAACAGCAACGGCAGTATCGCATCGCGTCTCTGCCGTCGCCGTTATCCGTTGCCTTTACTGATCACTGACCAACCTGCCGACAGGCAGGTTACTGATCACTGATCACTCTGACTTATCACGTCACTGCATTAGCGACGACATTATCCTCATCCTTCTCATCGAAATCGCTGATCATCAGGTTAGTCGTCAGCATGAGCCCCGCCACCGAACCTGCGTTCTGCAGTGCGGTGCGAGATACTTTCGCCGGGTCGATGATGCCTGCTTTGACCATGTCAACATATTCATCGGTCGCCGCGTTGTACCCGATCTGCTTGCCCTGTGCGAGAATCTCAGCCACTACCACCGCACCGTCCTGACCGGTGTTTCCAACGATCTGTGTGGTCGGAGCTGTAAGTGCTCGTGCGATGATATCGACGCCGATTTTCTCGTCGCCGCGGGCCTTGGAACGAACGGCTTGAACTGCTTCAATCGCGTGCAGGAATACAACCCCACCGCCCGCAACAACGCCTTCTTCAGCGGCTGCACGAGTAGCGTGTACTGCATCGTCGATCAGGTCCTTGCGTTCCTTCATTTCCGCTTCGGTGGCCGCGCCAGCCTGGATAAGAGCAACTCCGCCTGTCAATTTGGCCAGGCGTTCGTTCAGCTTTTCCTTATCGTAGTCGCTGGTGGACTTTTCGATCTGCTTGCGAATGGTCTCACCGCGGGCCTTGATGGCTTTGGCCTTGCCCGAGCCTTCGATGATCGTGGTGTTGTCTTTGCTGACAACGATCTTCTTGGCCTGTCCGAGCATGTCCATCTCGACTTCTTCGAGCTTCACGCCGGTATCTTCGGTGATAACCGTGGCGCCGGTCAAGACGGCAATGTCGCCGAGGATCGCTTTTCTGCGGTCGCCAAACGCCGGAGCCTTAATGGCGCAAACGTTCAAAATACCGCGGAGACGGTTAATCACCAACGCAGCCAGAGCTTCGCCTTCAACGTCTTCTGCGATGATCACCAGAGGCTTGCTCGCGGTGGCCATTTTCTCCAGAAGCGGGACGATATCGCGAACCGCCGAAATTTTATTCTCGACGATCAGGATGTAAGCGTCTTCCATCACAGCTTCCATCGAAGCCGGATCAGTGGCGAAGTAAGGCGAGAGGAAGCCCTTGTCGAACTGCATGCCTTCGACAACTTCCAGCTCGTTCACCAGCGACTTGCCTTCTTCAACGGTGATAACGCCTTCGGTTCCAACGCGATCGAAAGCTTCGGCGATCAACTTGCCGATATCTTCGTTCCAGTTGGCAGAGACCGTGGCGACTTTGCGGAGGTCATCGTTGCCTTTGACCTTTTTCGCCTGCGCGCTGATCGAGTCGACCGCGGCGGCTACTGCAAGATCGACACCGCGCTTCAGGCCCATCGGGTGGGCGCCGGCGGTTACGTTCTTGAGCCCTTCGCTCATGATCGCCTCTGCGAGCACTACCGCGGTGGTGGTTCCGTCGCCGACAACGTCGTTAGTCTTCGAGGCCACCTGGTTCGCCATCTTGGCGCCCATGTTCTCGAAGGGGTTGGGCAGGTCGATTTCCTTGGAAACCGTCACGCCGTCTTTGGTGACTTTGGGCGAACCGAACGACTTCTGCAACAGTACGTTGCGGCCTGTGGGTCCGAGGGTCACTTTGACAGCGGCCGCCAGTTTCGACACACCGTCCAGCATCGCTGAACGTGCGTCACTGTCGTAAAGCATTTGCTTTGCAGCCATTTTTATTTTCCTTGGTGTAGTAGTTTGTTATCTCGAGCAGTTGGAAGGATCAGGTCCTACTCCAAAATCGCCAGAACGTCGGACTCATTCAAAATCACGTAAGCTTCGTCGTCGATCTTGACTTCGCTTCCGGCGTATTTGGCGTAGAAGACATCGTCGCCCTTTTTCAGGCATATTGCAGCACGCTTACCGGAGTCGAGCAATTTGCCCGGTCCGACGGCCGATACGATACCACGCAGGGGCTTTTCCTGGGCCGAATCGGGAAGAACGATCCCGCCAGCGGTTATTTCTTCGGCTTCACACTGCTTTACGAGAATTCTGTCGTCTAAAGGTTTGATTGCCATTTTCGTCTAGCTCCTGAATCTGGAGGTTGTTTTATATTCGTCTATTTCAATTTTCTAACACTTGCGACACGTCCGGTCGGTGCGATCCGACAGGGGGAAATTACATCATTCCGCCCATGCCGCCCATACCACCCATGCCACCCATTCCGCCGCCCATTCCGCCCATACCGTCCATTCCGCCTGGGGCGCCGGCTGGTTCGTCCTGGGGGATCTCGCTGACAGCAGCGTCGCACGTCAGCAGCAAAGCAGACACCGATGCGGCGTTCTGCAATGCGGCGCGAGTAACCTTGGCCGGATCGATAACACCACCAACCACCAGGTCTTCGTATTTCAGGGTGTCGGCGTTGAAACCGGTGTTTCCGGTAGCTTTTTCGACCTGGCTGAGAACAACCGGTCCGGACTCGCCTGCGTTAACCGCGATCTGCTGGAGCGGTTCGGTTACTGCGTTGAAGACGATCTGGACGCCTGTCTTCTCGTCGCCTTTGGCCTTGACCTTCTGCAGCACGCTACGTGCGCGAACCAGAGCTACACCACCACCGGGCAGAATACCTTCTTCAACCGCGGCTCGTGTGGCGTGCAGTGCGTCTTCGATGCGGGCTTTCTTTTCCTTCATCTCAGACTCGGTGGCGGCGCCAACGTTTACCTGTGCTACACCGCCTGCGAGCTTGGCAAGACGCTCCTGGAGCTTCTCGCGATCGTAGTCGCTGTCGGTGGTTTCGATATTCTGGCGGATCATGTCGATTCGAGCGCGGATGTCGGCAGTAGCGCCGGCGCCTTCGATTATCGTTGTGATGCTGTCGGTTACGGTTACCTTCTTAGCCGCGCCAAGATCGGCAGGTTCCACTGTCTCCAGATCGATACCAAGATCCTTGGTGAAGACCTTTCCGCCAGTGAGGATACCGATATCCTGCAGCATCGCCTTGCGACGATCACCGTAACCAGGAGCCTTGATCGCAGCGACGGACAAGATGCCGCGCATCTTGTTGACTACGAGGGTGGCGAGTGCTTCGCCTTCGATGTCTTCGGCGATGATGAACAAGGGCCGCTTGGCTTTGGAAACTTTCTCCAGCAGCGGAACGAGTTTCGCTACGTTGGAGATTTTGTCTTCGTAGATGAGGATGAGGGGCTTGGCCAGTTCGGCTTCCATCTCTTCCTGATCAGTTACGAAGTGGGGCGAGATGTATCCGCGGTCGAACTGCATGCCTTCTACGACATCGACAACGGTTTCCATGCTCTTGCCTTCTTCGACGGTGATAACACCATCGCGTCCGACTTTGGTCATCGCCTCGGCGAGCATTTTTCCGATGCCCGGATCGTTGTTGGCGCTGATCGAGGCGACGTTGCGAATGTCGGCGTCATTTTCGACCGGTGTTGCCAACTCGGCCAGCTCTTTGACGATCGCGTCAACGGCCTTGCGGATACCGCGAGCCAGTGACATAGCGTCGGCTCCGGCGGCAAGATTGCGATAACCTTCTGTGAAGATCGCCTCTGCCAGCACCGTAGCTGTGGTTGTACCGTCGCCTGCGGCGTCGGAAGTTTTCGAAGCGGCTTCCTTTACCAATTGGGCGCCCATGTTCTCGGTCTTGTCGGTCAGTTCGACCTCTTCCGCGACCGTGACGCCGTCTTTGGTAACCGTGGGGGGACCCCATCCTTTGTCCAGGATGGCGTTGCGCCCGCGTGGTCCAAGAGTACTTTTGACCGCTCTGGCCAGCTTTTGTACGCCGGTCAGGAGGGCCTCTCGGGCTTCGCTTTCAAATGCTAACTGCTTTGCAGCCATCTGCGAGTTCTCCATGCTAGTGGTTCATAGACAAGCCTATACAAATGCTTGCCTCTGTTGTAATTAACTACTCATCCAGACGATGTGCCAAACTGCACCTCGCCCGGCTGCGACAACATTGCCGCACGGTATCTACAGCAATCACTGTGCCGCAACGCCTAAACCCCTAATAAATATAAACTTAATGAATACCACCCGAATCGAACCACCCCAAGAAACCTGCCAGTCCCGCACTTTTTGACAGATAAAAACACATTTTGACAGAGAGCAACGAAAATCAACCAGCAATTCACACAAAAACCGCGTCCGATCAAAAATCACCATCACAAAGCCCACAGATAGCTATCTGTGGGCTGTCGTTGAGATACTATAACTGTATGTATCACAACGCCTTTGATGCGATAGAACCAACGTTCAGACTAACATTTAATAGGTTATTCCCAGAGGTTTTGCGGGTAGCGTCCGGCGGTGGCCATTGCGGCGATGGCGGATTTAAGTGCTGGTTTGTCAGCCTGATACGTAACACCATACCACTGCTCGTCGGTCATCAGGACCTTGGGCGAGGTTTTGCCCGCGATAATCAGATCATTAACGACCGACGGGACGAAATATTCGGATTTCGGCGTGTTCAGGCTCGTGGCGCAGAAGTCGACAAAACCGGACTTCAACTCCTCAAGGAATCCGGGCGTGAAACCCCACATATTCATCGAAACGGTGCTATTGGGGTCAATTTCGACCCAATCTTCGCCATTTTCAGTGTATTTTACGCTATTTTCGAATTGCTCGATTCTGGTGCGTTCGACGATCTCAACAAGCCGCTGATCGGCAGTGGTGCAGACACCGCGAGCGACGTGCCCGTGTTCGGTGAGAGTCCGCCCCAGAGTGTAACCGACCATTGAGCAATCGTATTTCCCGTCAGCATCGCAGGCCGAGTGAAGGTGATCGCCCAGGATCTTGAACGATCCGGCTCCGTAGAAGTCGTCGGCGTTTATCACCGCGAACGGTCCAGTGATCTCGTCAGCGGCGCACAAGACCGCGTGGCCAGTGCCCCAGGGCTTGGTGCGATCGGACGGACAAGCAACGCCTTCGGGCAGGCGGTCGAGCTCCTGAAACACGTAGGCTGTGTCGATCTGTTTTTCGATCGTGCTTCCAACTTTTTCGCGGAAGACATCTTCGATATCACGCCGAATGATGAAGACAACTTTATCGAATCCGCCGCGGATCGCGTCGTACACCGAGTAGTCCAGAACGATCTCGCCTGAGGGACCGATCGGATCGATCTGTTTGAGTCCGCCGTATCGGCTTCCGATTCCAGCGGCCATTACTACCAGTTGTGCTGAGGACATCGTATCTCCTGAATCGTTTTACAGGCCGGGGAACTCCAAGCCTCGGACGCCAATAATATCCCAATCGTCGCGACGATTCCATAGGTTACCGCGTTAGGTTTTATTGCCCGGCGTTGGGAAGTATGGTATTAATGTTGTCCTGCATACGTAACATCGCCCATGACGGGCTCGAACTTAAGGAACTGCAACATGAAAACATCGAATCAACACACCGCCGCGGTATTGTTCTCCACAGCCTTGGTCGCGATGATGATGCTGTCGTTAATCGGCGGATGCGCCCCGCAGGAACCCGAAGGCAAGCAGACCAGCCTTCAACCGGTCGCCGCGGAAAAAACCGACGAACCGTGCGTCCCCGAAGGCGCACCCCAACCCAAACTCGTACCCGGCAAGTCCGCCTCATCCACACCGAAACAACCGCGTCGCATGTGGGCTACATCCTACCGCTGGGCCAAGGCGCCGGAAATGGTCGTCGAGAAATGGCTGACCGACAAGCCCGACACCAAGGGTAAATACGTGCTGATCGAGTTCTGGGCGACATGGTGCCCGCCCTGCCGAAAATCGATCTCACTGCTCAACACGTTCCACAAAAAATACGCCGACGAACTCGTAGTCATCGGGCTGTCGGAAGAATCAGAAGCCGACGTCCTGAAACTCAAAACGCCCAAAGTCGAATACTTCAGCGCGATCGATACGCAGATGCGAATGAAGAAGGAAATGGGCGTCTTCGGGATCCCGCACGTGATCATACTCGAACCGGGCGGAGTGGTTATCTGGGAAGGCTTCCCGCTGCTGAAAGACTACGAACTGACCGAAGAGATCATCGAAAAGATCCTGGCAGTCGGGCGGAAAATCAAGGCGGCAGAAGCAAAAGAAGCAGCCAAAACCGCAGACGCCGCCAAGTAAGCGTCACTCGGCCGATATTCGGCGATCGACGATCTGACTTACTATTTTAGTGTCGCGACGCTTCTTCGAGCGGGCCAGGAACTTCTCTATCGCTGCTCCGTCGCCCTGGTCGATCAGGTCGCGAAGCTTCGCGGTCTCGGTGGAGAATTTATCCAACGCCGCCAACACCGCCCCGCGATTAGTCAGCAGGATATCGCGCCACATTTCCGGATCACCGCTCGCCAACCGAGTCACGTCGCGGAAACCGCTGGCTGATACTTCCAGATCGTTATTGCCCGGTAGCAGCATCATCAGGCTGGCCAGAACGTGCGGGAGATGCGAGATTCGCGCCACCGCCCGATCGTGTGCCGCAGGTGACCTGCGAACAACTCGCATACCGAGCGTTTTCCAGAACGCCTCGATTGTGTCGACCGCCTCAGGCCGAGTGTCTGACGTCGGAGTCACGATGCACGACGCCCCGACAAACAGATCGGCACGCGAGAACCGCACGCCCTTCTGCTCGCTTCCGGCCATCGGATGACTACCGACAAACGGACCGCCCGGACCAAGTATCCGGCGGGCCAATCTCGCCACCTTCACCTTGGTCGAACCAACGTCTGTTACCAGCGTGTTGCGACCCAACGCCCCGGCAGCGGCCTTCAAATGACGCTCAAACGCACCAACAGGCGTAGCCAATATCACCAGGTCTGACTTGCCCACACACTCTGCCGGATCGAAGTGCGCCGTATCAATCGCCCCAACATCGAGCGCAGCATCAAGCGACACCTGCCGACGCCCCACGCCAGCAACCTGCACCGAAGGATCATGGGCCTTCATCGCCAGCGCCGCCGACCCGCCCAACAAGCCAACACCAACAATCGTCACATGTTTTATCTTTTTAACACTCATAGTTCGACCACAAGGTTATTCAAAAACCTCGCCGATCGCAAGAGCCTACGGTAAACGGCCCAGGGCGCAGGCGTCTAAATTCACCGTATGTAATTGTATCATCGGAAAGGGGATTGCCTATCGCATCCAGGGGCATTAATAACGCCTTCCGCCAGAAACAGACATTATTCCTATCAGGGCTATCATGGTGATCAGCGCAATCACGCATAAGCCGATAGTTGCCAACACGCGACTCACGCCGCGTTCCTTTATTATTGCAGTAATGCAGAGCGGTAAAGAAACTAGATACACAACCGCCATGGCAAAGCAATTGTACGCCAACACATCGCGGGAATGGCCCAGGACCACCGGGGTCACCAGGCAGAACGCAAGAATGATAAAGCTTGTTAGTCCGATCGATATTTCTTTTTCAGATTCATCCTCAACAGGTTGCGCCTTGAACGCCTTACACTCAGGGCAACGTATCGGGACGCCGGGCGGACTAGGTTCGGCCTCGAAACTCGTCTCGCATATCGGACACATATGATCGATCATACAACTCTCCCTTTCGACTGATATATAAAACTTGCCCCGATCATACTCGATCCAAGTCATCCATCAAGAAGTAATTTCGTTGCCCCCTTTTACCCCCCCCCGGTGGCGAAAGTTATTGTAAGTTATTAAAGCACGCACTACCCCACCGCCGATTCTGGCGGCGGACGCTATCACATATGCCGATATGAATTTAGCAAACCTCTATAATTTAAGCATATTTCGGGCGATCCGTTATTCGTGCTTCTGCCGAACACCAGGCCGAACCGCCAAGACCGAGATCAGGTTGTGCATTCCCCACAGCAGCCACCAGCTTGATCCCCCCAACTCACCCATAGCCCATAGCCGCCCTTCAATTCTTACTTTTCAGGTGCTTGTCGAAGAACGCCAGCAGGCTTGGCAGATGTATTTCATGCCCGCCTGGATGTGCGACGAAAGAGAGTTTTTCAGGTTGGCCGAAGTCCTTGTATATGACCTGGATATCCTTCAGCGCCTCGCGGGCTATCGGAACGGGAAACTGTGAGGGATGTTCCTTCAGGCCGTTTTGGCAGAGCAGCGCCCGGGGCGCAATCAGGGAGTAAATGTCGGAAAAGTCGACGAGTTGTCGCAAGCCGGGGAGCTTCCAGCACATGCAGTGCTTCTTTTCCAACTGGTCCATCCTGGTCAGAAACCCGGAACTCACTGCCGCCTTAATACGCCCATCCATCGCGCCGAGCCACATCACCATCTCACCGCCAAGCGAATTACCCGCACAACCGATTTTCCGCGAATTGACTTCCTTGAGCGACACCAGAAAGTCCACGCATCGCATCAGATCCCACAATCGCTCGCCCATCAGCGTCCGCCCCTTTTCGTGAACTTTGTGCTGGCTGACGCGAGTAGAAACGGTAACGTAACCGCGCTCAGCCAGGACATGGCCGCAACGATGATAACTCGCCTTGGTGTAACACGTATGCCGCGTACCGCCATGGCCGGCCACCACAAGCACACTGGGAAACGGGCCTTTGAGTTTGGTCGGTATTGTCAGCACGATTTTGATGCGCCTGGTCGGGGTGCTGTTGATCTCCATTTCGTGAAAAACGTATTTACCCTTGTCCTGCGAGGAAATCGTTTTCGGGTTCAAGGGATTTTTAGCTTTCACATTTGGCGACAGC
>JABGPF010000053.1:9298-24270 GCA_018645065.1 Phycisphaerales bacterium | reverse complement strand
GGCGGAGGCAAAACTCTCGACACCGCCAAAGCCGCCGCCCACCAGGCCGGAGTTAAGACCGTAACCGTACCCACAATCGCATCCAACGACTCCCCCACCAGTTCCTACACCGTCTGGTACGACGAAGAAGGAAACTGCATGGGCTTCGAGTCATGGGGCGTTAATCCCAATCTGGTGCTCGTCGATTCGCAGGTCATCGCAAACGGACCGCTGGCCGCCTTCGTAGCCGGAATGGGCGATGCTCTGGGCACCTGGGTCGAAGCCGACGCATGCTTCAGCGTGCGTGGCGGGAACCTGGCTGGCGGACGTTCAACCATGTCGGCGATGGCGATCGCACGCCTCTGCTACGATGTGCTAATGGAGCACGGAGTCGATGCTCGCAGAGACGTGGAACTAAACATCGTGACCCCGTCTGTGGAAAAAGTTATCGAAGCCAACGTGCTGATGTCCGGCCTCGGTTTCGAATCGGGCGGAGTGGCCACGGCGCACATGATCGCAAACTGCCTGCCCTCGTTCCCCGAATGCCACGGACTTATGCACGGGCACGAAGTAGGGTTCGGCGTGATAAGCCAACTCTGCCTCGATGACGACGTAGACGT
Source organism: Phycisphaerales bacterium (assembly GCA_018645065.1). Classification (GTDB taxonomy): domain Bacteria; phylum Planctomycetota; class Phycisphaerae; order SM23-33; family SM23-33; genus BS750m-G57. The sequence continues at coordinate 23,671 of JABGPF010000053.1, read as the reverse complement.
CGAAGAACGTAACGATATCGTAGATTTCGAAATCGCAGTCGGGCTGCCCGTAACGTTCGAGGACCTCGGACTGGCCGGTGTAGACCGATCACGCCTACAGGTTATCGGCGACATCTGTGCGGGCGAAGGCTCGCTGTGCGGAAACCATCCGTTCGACGTGACAGCCGATGACATTATAAACGCAATGATCGCCGCCGACGCACTCGGACGCGAACGCAAAGAATTTCTAGGAGTTTAACATGGCCGAATTGACTAGCGCCGAAAGAGTAATGCGTGTTTTGCGCCGGGAAGAGCCCGACCGCGTACCGCATTTTGAGTGGCTTATTTCAAAGGTTGTTCGCGACGCACTCGTGCCCGGGTGCAAAGGGCATAACGACTTTGCGATCAAGATGGGCCACGACGCCATCCTGGTGGCGCCCGACTTCACGAAAGAACAGATCGGGCCTACTGAGTTTATGACCGAATGGGGCTACTCAAAAGACTACGGCCATGAAGAACACGGGATCGAAGTCCTCTGCCCGATCCAGACCATGGACGACTTCCGCGCCTGGTCACCGCCCGACCCCCACGCGCCAGGGCGATACGATTCAATCGAAAAAGCCGTGGCTGAGTGGAAAGGCAAAATGGCCATCGGCGTGCACCTGAACGATGTGTTCTCGATCCCCCGTTCGCTTATGTCGATGACCTCGATTTTGATGGCTGTGATGGCCGACCCCGACCTGGTCTCAGCGCTGGTTAAAATGTCGGTCGAAGTGAACATTGAAATGGCCAAGGAAGTCGCCAAACGCGGCGCCGACTTCGTATGGACCGGCGACGACTACGCATTTAACGTCGGACCGTTCATGTCGCCCGACTCGTTCGAAGAACTGTTCTACCCGGGCCTGTGCGAAGTGTCCGCGGGTTTCAAAGCCGCCGGCCTGCCCTTCATCAAGCATTGCGACGGCAACATCTGGCCGATCATCGACATGATGCTCGACTCAGGAATCACCGCACTCGACCCGATCGATCAGCAAGGCGGTATGGACCTTGGCGAGGTCAAAGGCAAGTTCGGCGACCGCGTTGCGATCAAGGGCAACGTAGACTGCGCCGAAACCATGACAAATGGATCAGTCGATGACATGATAGTAGCCACCAAAGCCGCCCTCAAAGCAGGAATGCCCGGCGGCGGATACATCTGTTCGTCAAGCAACTCAATCCACTCGGCGGTAAAGCCCGAGAACTACAAGGCAATGCTTGACACAATCAAAGAATTCGGAAAATACCCGATGACGTTATAACAATCCAGGCCCGTAGGAACGTTATAAGGTAATCCGTCCGTGAGATGATTATGCAGCAAGCGTCCTGAAAGCGATAAGCCGCAAGCGGCACGACTTTACGTCTGATCGGGTTTTAGCATGTTCGCCGCTTGCGGCTTAGCGCTTTTGGAAAGCCTGGGTATAAGTCCCTTTTATGAACCAAGCCCTGTGCGGGCCCAAACAACAGACTGAGGAGACGTAAATGGATTATTTGATGGGCGTCGATTTGGGATCCACTAGCCTCAAGGCTATCGTTTACGATCTGGACGGGAAGCTCATCGCTTCGGCTTCGCGACCGACGGAAGTTCGTCATAATGATCCGGACAATCCGGACTGGGCGGTTTGGTTGCCCGAGGAAATCTGGAGCAGCACCGCCGCTGCAATCAAAGAGGCTGTTGCCAAACTCGACGACCCGGGCGACGTCAAGGGCGTCGCGGTCACGGGCATGGGAATGGACGGCGTGCCGATGGACGCAGATGGTAATTGGCTTTACCCGTTCATTAGCTGGCATTGCCCGCGGACCGCGCCGCAGCAGAAATGGTGGGTCGAGAACATTGGCGCCGAGAAGCAGTTCGCCATCTCGGGCAATCCGATTTGGGGCATCAACTCAGCCCTCCGCATTCTCTGGATGCGCGAACATCACCCCGAAATCCTTGAAAAGACGCACAAGTGGCTGCTGATCGAAGACTTCCTGAACTTCATGCTCTCCGGAGAAATGGCCACCGACTACACAATGGCGTCCAACACGCTGCTGTTCGACCAGACCACAAAAGACTACTCCGACGAACTGCTGGAAATTTCCGGGATCGACCGGGCGATTCTCGCAGACCCCAAACCCTCGGGAACGCTGCTGGGCAAAGTTCACGGTGCAGCGTCTGTGGCAACCGGTCTGGCGATAGGCACCCCGGTAGTGCTCGGCGGGCACGACTTCCTGTGCGCCTGCCTGCCCGTCGGAGCGTTCAAACCAGGCGTGGTGCAGGATGTGGTCGGAACCTGGGAGATCGTGGTCGCAGCGATCGACAAACCCGTACTCACGCCCGACGTGCTGAACATGGGCTGGTGGGTCGATGCACACGTCGCTCGCGGAGCGACTGCTGCGATGGGTTCGGCGGTGGCGGCAGACATGCTCGAATGGTTCCGCACCCAGTTCGGGCTCCTGGAAACTCAAAAAGCCGAAGCCGACGGCAGCGTCGATTGGGACCACCTGATGGCCCTCGCCGCCGAATCGCCTCCCGGCGCAAATGGCGTAATGTTCCTGCCCCACTTCTCGGGCAGCACTATACCCGTGCCCGACCCGGATTCACGCGGAGTTTTCGTCGGCCTGCGGAACACCACTACTCGCGGCGACATGCTGCGGGCGGTGATCGAAGGCCTGAACTTCCAGTTCCTCGAAATCCTGCAAGGCGTACAGACGGCGTTAAAAGTAACGCCCGAGAAATTCGTAGCCGTTGGCGGCGGAGCACAAAACGCCTTCTGGATGCAAAATAAAGCCGACATGGTCGGACGCCCCATCGAAACACCGGACATCGAAGAAGCCACCCCGCTTGGCGCCGCCATACTCGCCGGGATAGGCGTAGGCCTCTACGCAGACGAGGACGACGCACTGGCCAGAACCTATCGACCGGGCAAAGTCTACGAACCAAACACCGACCTGACACCGATGTACGCCGAGCGTTTTGAGCTCTACAAACAGTTGTATCCGGCCACTAAACCAATAAATCAGAAGCTCGTCTGACGCCTCTGGCTGAATAACTCTGGAATCTATAGGTAAAACAGGCAATTTACACTTGCAACCAACCGTTAATATAGTCATCATTGTTCAAAACCCGCTCGTGACGGGCATGAGCGAAAAAAATCGTAAAACCAATTAAGGAGTCTCACATATGGCAGATGATAAACCGACAGCCCTTGAACCTATCTCCGTCGCTATCAGGATTAAACTCAGTGCGATGATGTTCCTGCAATTCATGCTGTTTGCAGTGTTCTGGGTGCAACTCCCGGGCTACCTCGACAAGATTGGAGTAGCTGGCGTCCAGAAATGGCTGATCATGAGTTCCATGGGATTCGGTTGCATGATGTCGCCGATTATCGGCATGATAGCAGACAGGCATTTCTCATCGCAAAAGGTCCTGATGGTGCTGAATGCACTTGGCGGGTTGATGCTGATCGGATCGGCGTATGTCACCGAGCCCATGCTGCTGTTCCTCATCATGGTCATCTACATGCTGACTTACATGCCCACATGGTCGCTGACCAACACTATCGCAATGGCCCACAGCCCCGCTGAAAAACTCCCGCAGATCCGCGTGTTCGGTTCCATCGGTTGGTTCGCCTCCGGCGCCTTCACCTGGGTTGCGATTAACATGATCGGGATGAAAGACGGAATTGACGGAACAAATATCCCGCTGATCTGTGCAGGCGTCACCTGCCTTGTCGGAGCCGCAGTGGCGATGACCTTACCTGATACGCCTCCTCCGGCAAAGGGTAAGCCCGCCTCAGTTATTGATGCTCTTGGGCTACGAGCTGTTACGCTGCTAAAGGATAAGAACTTCGCGTTCTTCATCTTTATCTCGATTCTGGTCATGTTCCCGTTCGCTCTGTACTGGTCATTCCTCGGATCATTCCTGACCGCCAAGGGCTTCGGACACGTTCAAACCGTCATGGGCAACTGGGGCCAATTCGCAGAAATGTTCCTCATGCTGCTCGTTCCGGTCGCAATCGCCAAGGTCGGCATCAAATGGACAATGGCTCTTGGTTTGCTCGCATTACTCGTGCGATTCGCCGCGTTCTCTATGGGCGAAGCATTCGGTGGCGACATCTGGATTTTCGCCGGTATTCTGGTACACGGTCTGATCTTCGGATTCTTCTTCGTCGGCGGGCAGATATACGTTGACAAGAAAGCTCCCGAAGAAATTCGCGGTCAGGCACAAGGCTTTATCTTCCTGATCACATTTGGCGTCGGACTGGTCATCGGTACATTCACCTTCGGTAAGCTCCTGGAACTCTATTCCTGGGCTACCGTAATGCAAATCGCCACGGCGATTTCCGCAGTTGGATTAGTGCTGTTCATGCTGATATTCAAAAATGACTTCGGCGGAAGTCACGTAGAAGCTGCAACTGAAGCGGCAATTGAAGAAGCACCCGCTGCTGATGAGGTTGCGGCTGACGATGCTGAATAGTTTCGATCTTGAATCCGGTGTGATGAACGCCGGTTAGTAGACACGCGCAGCCCGGCCTCGCAGCTTCATGCGGCGTGGCCGGGCTGTAGTTTTTTACGTAAACGACACAAGGAGTTAGTTATGCCTAAGTATCTGCTTGGAATCGATAATGGCGGCACGATGGCCAAAGCCGCCCTCTTCACCACCGACGGAGAAGAAATCGCCGTCGCAACACGCAAGTCCGAAATGCTCGACATCAAGCCCGGTTGGGCTGAGTTCGACATGAACAAGGTCTGGACCAATACCCGCGATTCAATCAAGGAAGTGATCGAATCTGCCGGTATCGACGCAGCCGATATCGCCGGCGTCGCTTGCACCGGACACGGAAACGGTCTGTACCTGGTCGACGAAAACGCTCAACCGGTTTACAACGCCATCGGCTCGGCCGACGGACGGGCCCGCGAATTCATCGACCTGTGGACAGAAGATGGAACCGCCGAACGAATCCGCCCCAAGACCATGCAGGCGATCTGGGCCGCACAACCAAACGCCCTGCTGCGTTGGTTCATGGCCAACGATACCGAAACGCTGGGCAAAGCCAAATGGGTGCTCATGTGCAAAGACTTCGTCCGCGCGCAACTCACCGGCGAAATCTACATGGAACTGTCGGACATGTCGGCAAGCAGCCTGATGAACGTAGGAACCGCCGAATACGACGACGAAGTCCTCGAAGCCTGGGGACTCGAATCCCTGAAAGACATGATGCCCCCGCTCAAACTCGCAGGCGATCTGTGCGGTAGCATAACCGCCGAAGCCGCCGCGGTTACAGGCCTGGCTGAAGGCACTCCGGTAGCTGGCGGAATGTTCGATATCGACGCATGCGGACTGGCCAGCGGGCTCGTCGACGATGACGCGATCTCGATGGTAGGCGGTTCCTGGGGCAACAACCAATACGCCTCGAAAACCCCGATCGTCAACGATGTGTTCATCACATCACGCTACGTAATCCCGGGTTACTACTACATGCTCGAAGGCTCGCCCACCTCGGCGTCGAACCTCGAGTGGATGGTCACCGAATTCTTCCAGGCCGAAAAAGCACTCGCCGAAGCCGATGGCAAGAGCGTCTACGATGTCTGCAACGAGATCGTCGCGTCGACCGGGCCGAAAGACTCCGGATTGATCTTCCTTCCGTTCCTCTACGGATGCAACGTGAGCCTTGACGGTAAGGCCTGCTTCATCGGTCTGGACGGATGGCAGAAACGCGGCCACGTGCTGCGGGCGATCTACGAAGGTGTAGTCTTCGCGCACAAGTGGCACATGGACAAGTTGCTCAAGCACCGCGACATGCCCGATTCAATCCGCCTGACCGGCGGCGCCGCTCGCAGCGTTGAGTGGGTGCAGATCTTCGCCGACGTGTTCCAGGTGCCCGTGCGAATCCCCGCCGGAACCGAACTCGGAGCCCTGGGCGCAGCGATGGCTGCCGGCGTCGGAGCAGGCGTGTTCGACTCATACGAAACCGCAGCCGACAAGATGGTCTCCTTCGCACGCACCCAGGAGCCCAACACCGAACTGGCTGGATTGTACGAAAAGAAATACGCCCGCTACACCAAGATCCTCGACCTGATGCAGGATCAGTGGGCCGATCTGGCCTGGCAAGCGTAAGTTGATAGTTTAGTGTCAAAATTTATCGATCGGCGGGCGGCTCGCTAGTCGCCCGCCGATTCTGTTTTAAGAGGACCCAAACCAATGTCACCAGCCCGCCCCCTATCGCCAATGGCAACCATCATAACGCCCGATCCGCATTTCTCAGAACGCTTTTCTATGCGGATGATCACCTTGCTGGTATGGACGGGGCTGCTCGCCTTAGCTGGCGGAGGGCTCTGGTGGTATGGACATTCATTCCTCGACACAGCGACGCTGGAGGCACTCTACCAGGATGCATTCCCGGTGTTGGTGCTGGCTGGCCCGATGGCGTTGGTCATGCTTGCTGGCGGTTTGGACCTCTCGATTGGCTCGGTTATGGCGTTGGCGTCGGTGCTCACCGCAACGGCGCTGCGCAACGGCGCAAGCCCTCAGGACGCATTCATCCTGGTAATGCTGTTCGCCGGCGGTATCGGGCTGATCCACGCCCTGCTGACCGGCCTGCTGGCGATCAACTCAGCCGTAGTGACCTTCGTAAGTGCGGTCCTGATCCATCAATTGGCACTAGTCTACGCGGGCGATTTGCAGGAACTCCCGTTCGGCGGTCCTGGATTTATCGAATCGCTGCATTGCTCGCCTATGGTGCTTGGCGCAGCGGCCGGTGCGGCGATGTTCTTGATCCTGCTGGCCCAGATCGGCGGCCAGGCGGGCAAGGATCCAATCACGCAGCAGAAATGGTATCGACGCGTCATGTTCATCTCGCTGCCGTACGTGCTGTCCAGCATGGCGGCAGGAGTTGTGGGAAGCACCCAAGCGGCAGCGGTGTCCGAAGGCAGCACCAACCCGAAACAAACAACGGTTCTCATGGTGATCTTCGCGGCCCTGGTGGGAGGCAATTGCAGCGGAAGGCGATTCGGAACAGTTATCGGCGCCGTAGCAGGCGCAGCGATCCTGGTGGTGTTGGAATACTACCTGAGGATCATGGAGGCAATGAAATCTGAGATGGCCATGATGATCATCGCGTCGGCAGCGGGCGCAGGCCTACTGCTGAGCCATTTAACCTACTGCCTCATCAACCGACTCTATCGCAAATCCAGGCAAAAAGCCGAAGCCTAAGGCTTCAGCACTACGCGGAGGGATTCGCCTGAGATCATCAGTTCGAACGCCTGGGCGATGTCGTCCAGAGTGAGAATGTGGGTGGCGATCTTCGTACCGTCAACCCGGCCGTCGGCGAGCATGTTCACGCCTTCGGTTACGTGGGCCGCGGTCGAGTCACTCGTGCCAACTACGCGAATTTCGTTGTAGTGGATCGCACGCGAATCGATGTTCAGCATGTTACGCCCGATCGGAAGCGAAGCGAACAAGCATACAGTACCGCGTTTGCGAACGAGGTGCACGGCCTGTTCCTGCGGACCGGCCGCCGGTGCGGCCACTATGCAAACGTCAACGCCGAGCCCTTCAGTGGATTCGGCTTTGACAACTTCTGCCAGGTCCTGCTCGGTCGGATTCACTGCGATATCGCAGAACGGTTTGCCCTGCTCAAGACGAGCCTCATTCGGCTCAGAGAGAATAATTTTCGCTGCGCCACGTGCCCGAGCGACCAAAACGTTCAACAGGCCCATCGGTCCGGCGCCAACTACCAGCACCACGTCGCCTTCTTCAATATTGCACTGTTCGAGCGAATTGACTGCGCAACTGATGGGCTCAGCCAGAGCAGCGTGCTCGGGCAGCAGGCCTTCGGGAACTTTCACAACGTGCCCGCCGGACAACGCCTTGGCGGGGATAATGGTGTATTCTGTCATTCCGCCATCGTAAGAGAAGCCCATGGGCTTAACGTCCTGGCAGATGTTACGCCATCCGCGTTTGCAATACAGGCACTCACCGCAAGCTACGGATGTAGCCATCACGATACGGTCGCCGATCACCAGTCCGCCTGCCGCGTCGGGTCCGATCTCGCAAACGACACCGCAGAATTCGTGCCCCATAATGGCGCCTTCCTTCATGCGAGGGTTGCCCACTTTGGAGGTCTTCAGGTCAGAACCGCAAACAGCACACGCCTCGATCTTGACGAGTACTTCGTCGGCGCCGCAGACAGGTATATCAACCTGCTCAACGCGAACATCGCCCGGGCCGTAGTAACGAACTGCTTTCATTGTTTCCGCCATGATATTTGCTCCACTGTGAGTTTGTCTGTGTTATGTGTGTAATGTCGAACGGCGCAAGACGCGTTAGTCGTGGGACTAAATACCGCCGCCGTCGAGTATGTCGATCCAGTAACCAGTCTTGTACGACGCCCCTGCAGCCAGAGGCATGATGCCTTCTTTAGTGCTGAACTCTCCATCGCAATCGACGTTGTCCATCACACCGTGCCACGGTTCGATGCACGCAAACGGAGCGGCCGGCGGAGCCCAAAGAGCCAGGAACGGAACGCCTTCGGTCCGCACGCGAACACGCTTGGTGTTGCGGGAGTTCATTATCGTCACAGATTCCGAAGCCGGATTCTTAAAGATAATAGGCCCACGATCAAACAGCGTTTTGCTCATCGATATCTGCCGGCTGTTATCGAAAATCGGTTCGGTTTCGTTAAGATGCATTCCGCCTTTGAAGAAATATCGTTCCATATTCTCCGGCTGGCTGAAGTGGAAGTAATAATGCTCGGAGTATCCTCCGGCGAACGGAACATTGATCGCCGGATGCGATCCGATCGAAAAGAACATCTCGTCCGAACCGGTGTTTTTCACTTCGTAACCCACCGCCAGGCTGGTGTCTTCGAGCGTGAAACTCGCCCGCAGAGCGAAGTCGAACGGATACTGTTTTTTGGTCTCGTCACTCGATACGGTTTCGAACGTCGCCGAGGCGGCGGATGAGTCCACCATTTTCCATTCGGCTTTGCGGACAATTCCGTGCCCGCCCATGGAATATTTCTTACCTCGGTAAGAATATTCCCCGTTCTTCAGTCCGCCGATAATCGGGAAGAGGATCGGCGCCGCTCCGCCCCAGTGGGCCGGATCCGACTGCCAGATATACTCACAACCCGTAGATTTCTCGACGAGACTCTTGAGTTCGGCGCCGGTATCGATAATACGAGCCGACAGTTTCGCGTTGCTTATTGTTACGCTCATGGGTTTGTCTTAACCGCCTGACAGGACAGTGCGATTAGTATCCGCCCTGGCCTTCCTGACCGGTAACGATCGCCACGCTGGACACGGCGCCAATTCGGTTGGCTCCGGCAGCGAGGATCTGTACAGCGCGGGGGTAGTTTCTCATTCCACCGCTTGCCTTAACGCCCATGTCGGGACCAACGGTCCGTCGCATCAGAGCGATATCGTGGGGTGTTGCGCCACCGCCTGCGAAACCGGTGCAGGTCTTGACGAAGTCGGCGCCGGCTCGCTTGGATATCTCGCATGCCAGGACCTTCTCGTCGTCGGTGAGCAGAGAAGTTTCGATGATAACTTTGAGAATAGTCGTTCCGCGTGTCGCACGACGCACGGCGCGAATGTCTTCTTCGACCAGCTTGATGTCGCCGGACTTCATGGCGCCAATGTTCATGACCATGTCAAGTTCGTGTGCTCCGTCGGATACACCGCTGCGCGCCTCAAACGCCTTGGACCGTGAGTCCATCGCGCCCAGAGGGAAGCCGATAACCGCTGAAACCTTCACGCCGGTGCCCTGGACCTTCTTGGCGACGTACTTGACGCGGCTCGAGTTTACGCAGACCGAGAAGAAGCCCCATTCGATGGCTTCGTCGCACAGTTTGTCGAACGCCGCATCGGGTGCGTCGGGCATCAACATTGTGTGGTCGATGTACTTGGCAACCTTTGCCGGTGAGTTGTCTTCCGCCGGAGCGGCCGCGGGCGAGCCCTTCTTGCCCAACTCGGTGGTCAGTCGCTTCATTACTTCGTTAGCAATCTTGTCGATCAGTTCCTGCTGGTCCATCTTACTTTCGCTCTCTTTCTGTAGCCATCAGCTTGTTCACTCTCGGCCAGTGCTTTCCACCGGCAAACGGGGTTTCCAACCAGAGCCTTACCATTTCGCAAAGCTCCCCGCTACCGTGGAGAGGACCGCCAAGCGTCAATACATTAGCGTTATTATGATCACGGCTGTTAACGATTGTGCGAATATCATAGCACAACGCAGCACGAATTCCGCGAACCTTGTTACAAACCATCGATGACCCGATCCCCGCGCCATCGAGCATTACACCCCGCTCGCACTTTCCGCTGGCGACCATTCTGGCCACAGCCGAGGCGATATCGGGATAGTCAACTTTCTCCGAACCGTCGCAACCTGCGTCGGTAACAACATAGCCCAGAGTTTCCAGATAAGCCTTGATACCGTTTTTCTGACTGACGCACGTGTGATCGCATCCGATCGCAACGCGACGGACCTGATCCCTAGCCACCAAACCGGATTCCGGCTTGGCCAGCGCCTCGTCAATATTCACTCCGCCAACACTACCGCTGCTGACGATGTGATCCACTACGGCGTCCACGATTTTACTTATATCTAGTTCTGTCACGTTATGCGTCTCAGTCGTTTATGTCGAGGGTAACTTCATCGACGATACCGGCGATTACAGTTCGTATAGTCATGATGTTCGGCGTGTCCATCAGCATTCGCGCCGAACCGCCTTCATCGCAGATGATCACGGTGTCGCCGATTCCCGCCTGGGCGTTATCGACCGCCAGCATCATCTTACCGTCGTCCGAACCGTCAGGCTTGATCGGTTGGACCATCATTATTTTCAGGTTCTTGTAATCTTCGATTTTCGTATCGGCGACTACATTCGCTGTTACTCGGGCAAGTATCATTATGCACCCCCCGTCTTGGCGGCGTCTTCGCCTTCGATATGGTCAATAATACCCATTATCGCCACATCTCCAGGGTGGTACCAGTTTGAGAAACACTGGCCGGCCTCTTTCGAGGATTCGTACATTATCAGGTCGCCTTCGCCCGCACGCACCGCATCCATACCGACAAGTACGTCGCCGGAGGGCTTGCGTTCACTGTCGAGCGGCTGGATCAGCATGAGCTTAGTGCCTTCAAAGGCCTCATGCTTCCTGTCAGCGACGACTCTACCTATTACTCTGCCTAACTTCACTGTTTATATACCTATACGATCCGGAAGTAATCGACTACGGTGCAGCGTCTTTCACGTGTGAACGTTTTGGCGCTGGTGATTCCGTCACCGGTCGGGCTGGCGATGGATAGCGACGTATGCCCCGCTCCACCAACGCCGAGTCCGGCGTAGCTCGGTCCGTTCTTGACGAAAATCGAACAGTTCATCTTCTTAGCCATTTTCGACAATTTGGCGATGTTCAGCGAGTGCATCATCGCGGTATGCCGGAACCCGTGCTCGCACTGGAACGCCAGTTCGATCGCATCATCCACGTCTTTAACTCGCGTGAGCGGCATGACGGGCATGAGCTGCTCGGTCCAGATCAGCGGGTGCTCCCGTCCGACCTCGCAAAGCAACAGTCTGATCGAATCGGGGATATCAATTCCGATGTCCTTGGCGATAACTCGCGGGTTCTTACCAACGTATTTCTTGTTGATTGCCCCTTCGTCGCCAGGCCCGCCGGGCTTGTCGACAATCAGATCAGTCAGCGCCTTGGTCTGGGCTTCGTCCAGCAGGTAGGCGCCGTTGGCGACCATCGCCTGCTTGAGCCTGTCAGCCACCGATTCAACAACGATGACTTCCTTCTCGCAGATGCAGATAACGTTATTGTCAAAGCTTCCGCCCGCGACGATGTCCTTGCCCGCTTTTTCAATATCAGCGGTTTCATCGACCACTACCGGCGGGTTGCCCGGACCGGCTGCGATTGCCTTTTTACCGCTCTTCATCGCGATATTGACAATACCCGGACCGCCTGTAACCACCAGCATTCCAATGTCCTCGTGTGAGAACAGGATACCGGCGGCGGCGACTGTGGGGTTTGCCATCGCGGTGATGAGGTTCATCGGTCCGCCAGCACTGACGATCGCCTGGTTCATCAGTTTGACGGCCATACCGGAGACCTTCTTAGCCATCGGGTGCGGCCCGAAGACTACTGCGTTACCGGCAGCTATCATTCCGATACCGTTGCAGACAACGGTGGAAGACGGATTGGTCGACGGGATAATCGCGCCAATAACGCCCCAGGGCGCCTGCTCGATCAACGCCATTCCGTCATCGTCGGAAAACGCCGACGGTCGGAGATCTTCAACGCCTGGTGTTTTATTGGCGACCAGTGCGTGTTTGATGAGTTTGTCTTCAACCCGCCCGAAACCAGTTTCCTCGACCGCGAGCCTCGACAGCAGATCGTTGTTATCGAGCGTGGCCTTTCGCATCGCCGCGATAATCTTCCTGCGGGTTACGAGGGTGAGTTTTACGAGTTCCTGCTGGGCGATCTTCGCAGCTGCGATAGCTGATTCCATATCGGCGAAAAGTCCCGGTCCCAGCTCTTCGAGCGGCGCAGCGGGTGCTGCTGCGGGAGCCTTAGGCGAAGAAGCAGCCTCTGAGAGGTCCATCTTCGACAGGACATCCTGCACCAGAAGGCGAATGTTCTGTTCAAGTGAATCCATGGGTTATTAACCTTGTTCTTTCGAGTAGACGACCTTGCCCGACTCGTCGATCATGTCGACGATACCGAGTATCGATGCGTCAATAGGCTTATCGAACGTTCGTTCGGTCTGGCGGTTGGGGCTACCGTTGGACATAAAAATTACTTCGCCCGGTCCGGCTCCGACTTGGTCGAGGGCTACGTGGAATTCACCGGTCGTGGTCCCGTGCTGATCGCACTTTTCCACGAGCATGAACCTCGCGCCTTCGACGTTATCGGCCCTTTGGGTGCAGACCACCGTTCCAACTATTTTGCCAAGTATCATTATGCAGCCTACTTCGCATCTTCGATTACGGGGTTCTTAACATAGGTCGGTTTCCCGCCTATCTCGATAGTATCCACGATGGCGATGATGGTGGCGTCCGCAGGCCGTCCAAGTGTCGCTTCGGTGTATCGTCCGCAGCTTCCCGAAGTATAAAACACTATTTCGCCCGTTCCGGCGCCAACACCGTCCATCGCGACGACGTACTTACCCTGGCCTTCCATAGTGGCAGGCTGAATCATATCGAGGAGCAGAAACTTCAGCCCTTCGATCTTCGCGGATTTATGCGTCGACACTACTGTACCGACAACTCTTCCCAGTAACATAAAATCGTCCTCAATTCTCGTCGAAAGCGATAATTACGCGGGGGTTCGGCCCAGCGGAAGTGCAATGTCAACATTGCCGTGGGGACGCGGAATTACGTGCGTCGAAACGATTTCGCCAACGCGTTCTGCAGCTCGCGTGCCAGCGTCAACCGCTGCACGAACAGCAGCAACATCGCCGCGCACCACTGCAGTCACGTATCCGCCACCGATCTTCTCGTAGCTTACGAGTTCGACTTTGGCTGCTTTGACCATAGCGTCAGAGGCTTCAACCATTGCGGTGAATCCACGAGTTTCGATCATTCCCAATGCTTCTTGCGTATTTTCGGCCATTGTTCTTCCTTCTTATTCCAAAAGTCGTTATTGACTAAGTAAATATAAAAGCTATTTCTTCTTTTTAGCTTGCGGGTCGCGACCGGTAATCGTACCGAGACTCGCTTCGATGATTTTGCTTGCTTCGATAACCTCGGCTTCGTCGCCGGAGATGTAAACGCGACCGAACTTGCCGATGCCCTTGACATCAATGATCTTGATGTTGGCGCCCTTCTCGGCTTCGTTGGCGGCGAAGTACGCATAACCGGCCGGTTCGATTTCGAGAATGTACAGCGTGTCGCCCTGAACAATCATATTGCCGAACCGAACGCGATTGATCAACATCGCGTGATGGTCAACAACGTTCTTGATCAACTGGCTGGTCAGGATGCGCGGCTTCATGCGGTCGTCGATGGTGTGACCGAGTTCGTCGAGCACTGCCTCACCGGCCACTCGCGTGTCGGCCTGGTCGTCCGAGTGAATTTCCATCATTCCGAACGAACGCTCAACAACCTGGAGACCGGGCTTGACGTTCGTCGCCTTTACAGCGATGTCAGTCAGGCGGTTGATCTCGATGCCAGGAGCGATTTCAATAACGCAGCACGCCTGACCGGTGGTCGGCAGGAAGCCGCGAGATATCGTTGATATCAGGGACGCCATCTGCGATTGCAGTGAGTCCAGAAAAACGTAAGTTCTCAAGTCAACCATGTTTACTTACCTTTCTTGGGGGTTCGGCCCAGCGGAAGTGCAATGTCAACATTGCCGTGGGGACGCGGAATT
>JABGPF010000053.1:0-9198 GCA_018645065.1 Phycisphaerales bacterium | reverse complement strand
CGGTGAATCCACGAGTTTCGATCATTCCCAATGCTTCTTGCGTATTTTCGGCCATGAGCGGCTCCTGTATATATTGTTGTGCGGGGCGTACGAACTTACAGACCGCCGTAGCGGGTTGCAAGATGTAAGCGATAATTGCTTAGTGCATTTCTCGGCCACCGGTGATATTGATCGCCTGCCCGGTCATGTATCCGGCTTTTTCTGAGGCGAGGAATACGGTGACGTCGACAACTTCGGCGATTTTCGCCAGGCGTTTCATGGGCACCTTGGCGCTGAATGTTTTGATCAGTTCGTCCATCGACTGGCCCATCGTTCGCTGGTAAGCAGTTGATACGCTGGACCAAACGCCTGTGCCTTCGGTGATACCGGGGCAGACGCAGTTTACGCGGATGTTGTCGCCAGCCAGTTCAAACGCCAGTGCCTGTGTGAAGGCGATAATGGCGCCCTTGGCCGAAGAGTAAGCACTCATGACAGCCGAACCGGTTTTGCCCGATTTGGACGAGAAGTTTACGATCGCCCCGCCGCCGGAAGCTTTCATCATCGGTACAACTTCCTTAACGAACAGGAAAGAACCCTTGCAGTTTACTGCGTAGATGAAGTCCCAGTCTTCGGGGGTGATGTCTTCGACTTTGTTGCCTTCGCCTGTGACGCCGGCTACATTCATCAGCACGTCGATCTTTCCGCCGAAAGCGTCAGACGCGGCGCCGACGATGGCTTTTACCTGATCGTGATCGGTGATATTACCGGCCAGTGATTTGGCGTTTTCGCCTGAGGGGTCGATTTCGGTGCAACATGCATCGAGTTTCGCCTGGTCCAGATCGGTCAGAAAAACTTTGGCGCCCTGCGACATAAGTTCCTTTGCGATTCCCAGACCGATAGTGCCCGAGGCTCCTGTAACCAATGCTACTTTATTCTCAAAACTCACAGTTAACTCCCTTGTCTCGGCGTTCTGTTGTTTCGGACACCACAACCGAGAAAGGCCGCGGGATCCTGTAAAATCCGGTGTGTTTGTTCGCCAAGCTACTGGCGTAGACAGCATGTATAGCGGGTAAGACCGAGGAGTATAGCAACAATTGATCGCAATTGGAAGTGGTTAATTAAAATGAAAGCCCGGTCGGTGATAAATAAATGTCACCGACCGGGCAATGCGTGTTGTTATACTAACCGATTAGGAGTTAGCGAGTTTGATAAAGTACTTATTGGCAACGGGATCTGAGTGCCTCACGCCCTTATCGTCATGAACGTTGGCCGACTCGGTGATGATGGCGCCTTCGGGGCCAGCGAACTGCCAATGCTTGGTCAGGACCTTCGCGAGCGAGACAAAAACGCCCGGTGTGGCGATTGTGGCGTGTGCGGTTTCAGTTTTTCCGCCCATGTGGCACTTCGGGATGACGACATCTTTGCTCAGATTCGGCTCGCCGATGCCAACGATATGAGAAAGACCGTGACGGACCAGCCAACCTTCGCGTTTGGGCGGGTTCTTTTCGGTCGCCAGGTGCCAGTGTTCCGGAAGCATCTGTCCGGGCATGAGGAATATGTCCATCTGCATGTACTTGTCTTCCTCGTTGTTCTTCCACATGCGGGCGGCAAGGCCAACCTTCATGAACTGACCAATTTCGTAGTCAGAGACCCACAGATTCTCCTTCATGTCCGGGTAGATGGGATATCCGTGGTATTTCATCAGGGCGATGCAGGCGTCTTTGGCTTTGTCTTCGTTGAACTTACCGTTGGTGTAGAAGTCTGCGTTATGGAAGTGCAGGCCCTTTTTGGCGCCCTTGACGACCTTCTTACCTACCGGACCGCAGGACCCGCAGTTGGCGTCGACTGAGGCGTTAACCGCCAATGCGCCCGCACCTGCCGCCAAACCAGTGATAACCGCACGCCTACTGACTTTGTTCTTGTCTGCCATTTTCTTTCCTACCTGTTTTAAAATAATACTTGTTTAACGGGCGTCTGCGGGACACCGGCCCGACGCCGTGATTAGAATAATGCTACCGAACCATTCTAGGCTTTGCACGCAGCTCATGCAACCGCTGGACGCACTTATTGGCCCAACCAACCATTCAATCGCTCGACGGACTTTTTGACATTGTCCGGACCGGCGATCTCGAGCGTCGTGGCGCCGTCGAAACCGACCTCGTTCAGAGCGTCGATTATCGGGGGCAATTCGATCACACCGTCGCCCAACGGTATCACCGCCATACCGCAGCCAAACATCTTGCCACGCTGGGCTTCCATCTCGGCGGGCATGTCTTTCCAGTGCACGTGTCCGATTCGTTTCCCGAACGTTTTGACATAATCGATCGGTTCGGCGCCACCGAGCCAACTGTTGCCCGTATCCAGACAAATGCCCACCGCGTCGTCGGCGTTCAGCGAGTCGAGCAGATCGCCCATTTTTTCAACCGAATCGGTGATCTGGCCGTGAGTTTCGAGCAAAATCTCGACGCCAAGCTCGCGGGCCCAGGCGATCGGGGTTTGCAGCTTCTCGCGGATAGAGAACATTTTTTCAGATTCGCTAAGATTGTGGCCGAACTCGGTTTTCGGATCGCCTTCGGTCGTGATAACGTGCTTGATGCCAAGCAGCGCCGCCAGCCGAACAGCTTTGACGATCTGGACGGTTCCGTACACTTCCGGGCTGGTCGCGTCCAACAGGTTCGCATGTGCGCAAACGCTGGTGAGCGTTAGTCCTGAGGCGGCGACCATATCGCGGATGCGACCGGGGTGTCCGTCGAGGCTTATCGATGCGGCGAAACCGTATTCGGCGCTTAACGAGGCGCCGTCGCGACTGTCGGTAAGGTCGGCGTATTTGATTCCCATTTCGGCGATGGCCTCAAATTGACGCTCCATCGGCGTGAACGGTTCGATTAGTGCAAAACAACCTATAATCATCAGAATCTCCCTTCGAGTTTTTCGGTATTCGGACAAACGAATGTCCGGCAGCATTATACCTTCGGCCAGACAGCTATGGCAACGATTGCTTATTTCCGCAGGTCGGTCAATTAACGTTCAGTTGGCCTTGATCAGTTTTAGCATCGTCTTACCGACGGCTACGGTTATCTTGTAAGTGCCATCTGTCGACTTGGGCGATCGCCATTTGCCTGGTGCGGTGATGATAATCTCACCTACCGGGTGATCGGGCGACATGTCAATCGTGATCGCCGCGGGGCCAACTCGCAAACTCGCTGCGAACGGAGCGGTCAGCGAATACGCTTTGCCCGCAACGGAGCCCTTGTCGCCGAGTGTTAAAACCAAACCGGACGTGCGGTTCTGCACGCATGCGGAGGTGCCCTTAAACGAGAACCCGGCGATTTTTGCCTCCGCTGGCTCATCGGTCAGGAAGGTGTGATCGACACCCCAAGCGCCCTTTATAGTTATCACCTTCCCGTCGGCGGAGGTTGCGAACGCGGGGGCCTTGTCTTTGCTCTTACGCGGGAACATCGCCACGAAGTACGCCCCGTCGCCGGGTAGCGTCAACTGCAGCATGTCCTGGTATTCCAGGTAGCGCCCGATGTCAGCGGCGGCGGCTTTCAGGCCATAGCGAAGCGTGTGTCGCGGGCCGCGCGTCGGGCTGGCGATGTAATATTCCAAATCGACACCGAACTGCCCTACCGCAGTGAATCGATCGCCTTTCAACTCGCTGGGGCCTACTATTTTCGCACCGGGCGGATCCGCCGCGGGCGCCAACGTCTTGGAAAGCGTCCAGAATCGCCATTGCGTAGGCTGCTTGCCGGCGATTGTGTCCCGCAAAATCACGTAACCGACACCGCCGGGGTTATCGCCCTTGATTGACAGCACCTGTCGGCGCCAGGTAATCGGCAGTCCGCCTGCTCGGGCGGTTTGCGGAAACGCCGGAGCGGCTTTTGGCATCGTGAAAACACGCGACCAGGTTTTGGTGAGCGTGAAGCTTGCGCTTGCGTAGTCCAGTCGCGGTAGTGCAGCCAAACCGCCCTGGCTGGCCTTGCCGATAAAACCTGTCGCCGGAACCTTGCCGCCGGGCTTGTAACTCGCCGCGGGAGTCACGCGGTTCAGCAGCATCGAATGAAGGTTGCTGTAAGGATACCCGTTGAACGCCCCGCTGATCGGGACGCCGTGGGCAAACCACTTGGTGATCGCCCCGGTTTCCGACGGCCAGATTTCACCGTCGGGATTAGTGGCAAACTGCGAGATGAACAACAGGAAATTTTCGCTCTGTGATCCCACGCCGCTTCGCATGAGATACCCCAGTCGGCGGATGTATTCTGATCGCCACTTGGGCGTCCGGGCCGGCAGGTTGCTATCTGCGTAGAGGCGTTCCAGTCCGCCCATGCCCTCGCCTATGATATACGTTCGCCCGGTATTGTTCCAACTCCACTGCATTATCGCCGAGTACTGCGGGTCGAGCTTGCGATACCCGCGGGCCAGTAGGCCGCCCATGCCCCATCGGTCTCCCCTTTCGCCTCTGCCGTGCGGGGCAGAAACGCGAGGAAACAACCCCGGCCCGCTGGGCTTGGGTTTGCCCTTCACCGCTCGGACAGGCAATTCACGCTGCGGATCGCCAGGGGTCAAAAGCCGCTCGTACAGCATGTTCATCTTCTTGAATTTCTCGTCGGTCAGGAAGTCGGCCAGGCCCGCCCGCCGGGCAGCAATAGCGTAAAACAGCAGCTTAGAAATCGAGACCCGCGCGTAGTGGCTCGACTCGTTCCAGTAGCCGTCGTCATCTACTGTTTTGGCGATCCAATACCGCATCTGGCGGGTCGGGACCGCTGACCAGGTCTTGGCCATCGGATGCCCTTTCAACAGGCACGCGAGCACGCCCTGGTTCAGCGTATGGGCGATTGTCATGTTAGGATTGCCCGAGCGATAACCACGCGGCGGAGACCAATTGGCCGGGCTGGCTGCATAATACGCCAGGTACGCCATGCGGGCTCGGATAAGCTTTCGCTGCGGCGCGGTCAGCTTGCCCGAGTCGATAATAGCGTCGTACTGACCGGCTAGGTTTCCGATCTTGCGCATCAAATCAAACTCCCCCATCCGCACCAGGAACCCCTCCATTTGCTTGATGCTGTGTTCGTTGGTAAGTCGCGTCATTGCGTCTGGGTTGGCCTTAGCGGCGGTGGCCATTTCCGCGGCGCTCATTATCAGTCGCGGATGCTTTTCCGGTCCGTCGGGCCAGTCGAGCACCATGTCTTTCACCGCGTCGAGCCCCAGCATCGGACCTGACGCCGGGCCCTTGAGCGACGGGTACATCGCGAGTTTTTTCTTCGGATCGTCGCCCTGGCTTACGCTCCACACGCGAACGCCAGCTGCGTTGTTTACGTGCATCGCAATCTCGCCGGATGCCTGTTTGATCAGCGGGATCGTCTTTGGCTCGAAGTACCCGAACCGGGCCGAGCCGGACTTCACAGGCTCAACCCAGCGATCTGCGGACCGGCGGACCAAGGCCAACTCCCCCTTGCCGCCTGCGAATTGGAGATAAATATCAGGCTGGGTGAACTCATTCCACCAGTCGCCCCATGGCGAAAGTTTTGTGATCGCACCAGGGCGATATTCACTGACCGCACGTTGGCGCCAGCCGGTTTTCTCTATGCGTTTGGCTTGGGGTTGCTTACCGGCTGCCTCGGCGGGAAATTGCAGCGTTAGTTCCCCCAGGCCCGGGCCCAGCAGCAGATCCCATCCATCGCTGGGCTGGTTCTTCGCCGAACGGGTTTCGAATGTAACCCCGGCGCCGCCTGCGTTCAGGACCGTGATTACTTCGAGCGTATTTCCGTCGACGTATGCGTAGACGCACCGGACACGCACGAAGACCGGGCCGGAATCAATCACGCGGGCGTCGTAGGATGCTATCGACGTCTTGCCGAACATAACGCTGCTGCCGAACCATGTACCGTCGGCAAGCCGCATGCCCAGAACCGGGCCAGGCGCCTTGGCCGCCGGGACCGCCCGGGCGTAAACCTTCTTGCCTGTGAGCAGGCGGACGCCGAACTTGGCGACATTGGCCTCGATGTGATCGCCCTTGGTCGAAATCGCCAGATCAGTTTTATGCTTCGATGCGCCTGCGGCGACGGTATAAATCTGTGTAGTTTGGGCCTTGAGTTTCGCAACGAGAAAAGAGAGCCTCGCCGACTTTACGAACTCCGTACCATCCCAGAAAACAACGTCAGAGAGTTGGCAGGCTTGCGGCCCATCGGGACCGGTGAGCATTACCGCCCCGAGTTTGCACCGCCCTTTATCGGCCGAGAACGGGTAGCCGACAACTTCGTCGGCCCAGTTCAGGCCCAGGTGTTCGCGGAGGACAATTTTGCGTTCGGCGATATCTCGCCCGGCGGCTTGTGCGGGCGGTATGCAAAGTACCGCCAGTAGCAATAAAGAGCAGTTGATAAACCACGGCCGCACTGCCAGCCCGAACACATACGCCATGCTCAAATCCTTTATTCAAATTGCCAGCAACCGGTATCGGGCGTCGTTAGTTTCAGCCGATGGCGGCGATTGCGGTTTTCGTAAGTTCGGTGATTTCGTCGAACTTATTTGCGGCGATCAGGTCCTTCTTGACGATCCAGCTTCCACCGCACGCCAGGACCTTTTCGAACGCCAGGTACTCGCCGATGTTCGCCGCGTTGATTCCGCCTGTGGGCACGAACCGCATCATCGGGTACGGGGCGCTTATGGCCTTGAGGGTCTTCAAACCACCGAACGCTTCGGCTGGGAAGAATTTCACGACGGTCAGACCGAAGTCCAAAGCAGCTTCGATTTGAGTTGGCGTGCACACGCCTGGAGTGATCGAAATACCGTTATCTACGCAGTATCCGACAACTTTCGGGTTAAATCCGGGCGTTACGATGAACTCCGCGCCGCAGTCAACTGCCTGTTTGGCCTGGTCTACGGTTAGCACGGTTCCGGCTCCCAGGAGCAGACCATCGAGCTTGCTCAGCGCCGATATCGCATCCGGCGCGGCGGCCGTTCGGAACGTAACTTCGGCACAGGGAAGCCCGCCTTCGATAAGCGCACGACCGAGCGGAGCGGCGTCGGAGGCGTCTTCGATAACTACGACGGGGATCAGTTTCATTTGTGCAAGCTTATCGCTCATTTCGGCCATTGGGTCGTTCTCCATATGTTTGCGGTCTCGGCGCCGCTGTTGTTGCGTTGATTGTTGGTGCTAAAGATTTTTCATTCGCCTGATCGCCGGCCAGGCGCCGCGCAGGTAATCATACAGAGACCATACAGTAATGGCGATGAGTATTCCAGCGGCAGTCAAACGGAAAATGTGCACTGTGTCAGGCCCGAGCGCCCCGGTTACCACAGGAGCCGCCAGAGCTATAACTACAGGTATCCCCCCGCCCTGGATAATCGCCTTGATTTTCCCGCTGATCCGCGCCGAGGTAGACGCCCCGACAGTTGCGTTGGCGATTCGCGTATATGCGACGATGATATCGCGGGCGATCATCACCAGCGGGACCGCATGCGGTATCCATCCGACGTGCGCCATTGCGAAATAGATCGTCGCCCTGGCCAGGGAGTCCACCAGCGGATCGAGAATCCCGCCGAGTTGACTCACCGTTCCGAATCGCCTTGCCGCCCAGCCGTCGAAGATATCGGTGAGCTCTTCGATAATCGCCAGCACGATCAGCGCAACGGCCAGCGTGTTGGATATTTGCCCCTGATTAACAAAGGACGCCACGCAACAGGCGAATATCGCCGCCAGCACGAGGCGTCCTAAAGTCAGAATATATGCAAGCATTTCGCCAGTCCTGCTTGGATCAGGCTTGTTTCAGTTCGGCAAGCGGTTCCCAGCAGCCTTTGGCTACGCGGTAGCTCCAGAAGTTCCATCCGTCTACGGTTTTACGTCCGGAGATAGACATCGCAGCCTCGCACGGTGAGTCGAACACTTCGCCCGTATCGCGACGCTTGATAGCGCCCGAAGGCATCACGTGTGCGATGTAGCGTTTGCCCTTATACATGGCGCGGATTCGCTTATCTTTCAGCAATCCCTTAAGCGGAATCACACGTTTGGGCTTTTTGGGCTTGGCGCGGGATATCTTAGGACGCGTCAACCCGAATTCCAGCACGCGCTGATGCACCCGCTGACGAGAGCAACCGACCAGATCGGCGATCGACTGGTAAGTCAGATACTCATCTACAAACTTCGTCCTCAGCCATTCCTTGTCCGCAATTTCAGGGTACTTGCTGGGAAGGTAATCCTTGCGGCGTTTGCGGGGTTTGATGTTGTGTTTGCGGCAGATATAGTAAATGCCAGCCAGGGTCAGGCCAAATCGGGAGGCCGTTTCCTTCGCGGTCAGATTGTCTTCTTTAACAGCTTGAACGATTGCTTTGTGCCTGTCCTTAGGTCTTAGTTTTGTAATCATGGAGGTCGAGCCTTTTTCTATGTTTGTTCCAATCAAAGGGATATCCGTACTCCCTATCACTGCGGATTCGACAGCCCGCCCCCAATTACAACCGTTTCAGGGACGGTTACAATGGCCATCGAGACACTACTTTACCTAACCGATTTAATCGTGTCAAGTTCTATTTACAAAAGCATAAAATTAGGTGCGTAAAGCACACTCGCCTGCCCCACCGCCAAAGGCGCAGGCGCCTGAATCCAACCGATGGTCTTGAAGCTATGAAGCGGGCTCATCTCCGAATCCGCAGGGGGCCATGTTTACAATAGGTTTACAAATATGCGCTGTTAACCATAACACAGATAAGTGGTACTTCTTTTCCGGGCCATGGGTCGCACGAAAACACGCTCGCTGTAAAATGATGTAACATGCGGTGATAGCGGCAGTTACATCTAGCACGCAGACATGCGCCCAGTTCGCCCCGCCGCCTATGGACTCATCAATGGTTCGGATTGGAGGTTTAGACTTCACGGTGGTGTAAACATGTGCAAATCCGCCAGCCGGGGCGATTTGCTCAATACCACTTTACCCCACCGGGCCCGTCGGGCGGATGGGGAAGCAGATGATCCCGCGGGTATGGCGGGGCCTCGCGGGCCGGGATCGAGTCAGGGTAATACTCGCATTCCTCGGCGCGTTCCTGGTCGGTGGCGTAATATTTGAGCCATAGGAGCGTGTCCTCGTCGGATCCGCTGCCGACCATATCCACGAAGGTCCCGCCCATGAACTGCCCGTCCACATAGGACGATGGCATTTTCTTCCGTCGTTCGTGGAGCCCCTCATACCAGAGATACTCGTACAACTCCCGATCGCTCAGATGATCGGT
>JABGPF010000052.1 GCA_018645065.1 Phycisphaerales bacterium | reverse complement strand
GGATTCCTCATCAAACCAGACGACAAGTACTCCACCGCCGCACTGGAAAGCCTTAGTCACGCCGAACACGCCCTTGAGTCGCTGGAGAAAACCGCACAGGAACGAGGACTCACGGAACTACAGGCCACCGCAGCGAACACAAAGCAGCTCACCGCCCGCTACTCGGAATACCTTACCGAGCTGTTTGATCTGCTAAGGCAGTTCGACGCTGACTTCAAGACCATGGGCGGTTACGGGCGGGACATGAGCGCCGCAATCGCCGGATACGCAAAAACCCAGGAGTCGGCACTTAAGGCGGCGATCAAAGCAGGCGATGCTTCGAAGACCACCCAGGAAGCACAGATGGGTATGCTCGCTTCGAAGATGAACGAAAACCTCGCCGCAGTACGAATCAACACCATCTATTACATAATGAAGAAACAGGACAGCTACGCAGTGACCGCACTGGAAAAGCTGGCTGCTATCCTCGACACCGTCAAATCCGCAGACGCCCTGACCCACAACCAAGCCAGCAAACAAAACCTCGCACTGGTCCGCCAAGCGGTTGAAAAATACAATAATGGCGTAATCAAGCTACAGGGCATCGTTGCAAAAATGGCAACTAACGCCAAGGAACGCACACCGGTTTACACACAGATTTTAGAGACCGCCACTGCACAACTCGATGCGGCGAACACCAACATTAAAGATACTTCAAAGAACACGATGGACAGCGTCGCAGCCAGCAACACGGTGCTCATGATCGGAATCGCACTGGCGATCGCAATCGGATCTGCAATGGCGTTTGTTATCACTCGCGGTATCGTAAAACCGATCCAACAGGTTATCTCCTCGCTGACCTCGGGAGCCGAACAGACTTCATCGGCAAGCGGGCAAGTTTCTTCGGCCAGCCAGTCGCTGGCGCAAGGCGCCTCGGAACAAGCCGCCGCCGTCGAAGAAGTAACCTCCAGCATTGAAGAAATGGCGTCGATGACCAAACAGAACGCTACAAACGCAGACGAAGCAAAATCGCTGGCAGCCAACGCAACCGACGGAGCCGACAAAGGCACCGCAGCGATGGGACGCATGTCGACGGCGATCGAAGACATCAAGAAGTCGTCCGATGAAACCGCAAAGATCATCAAGACTATCGACGAGATCGCTTTCCAGACCAACCTGT
This sequence comes from Phycisphaerales bacterium, assembly GCA_018645065.1. Taxonomy (GTDB): domain Bacteria; phylum Planctomycetota; class Phycisphaerae; order SM23-33; family SM23-33; genus BS750m-G57. Next base: position 23,186 of record JABGPF010000052.1, on the reverse strand, counting down.
TGGCACTCAACGCAGCCGTCGAAGCAGCACGAGCAGGTGAAGCTGGTAAGGGATTCGCAGTGGTCGCCGAAGAAGTTCGCAACCTCGCTCAGCGGTCCGCACAAGCGGCAAAAGACACCGCCGACATGATCGAAGGTTCGGTCAAAAACGCTGACAACGGTGTGGCGATCAGCACGGAAGTGGCTGAAATGCTGGATGAAATCGCCGGAAACAATCGCAAGGTAGACGATCTGGTAGGCGAAATCGCCGCAGCCAGCAACGAACAGGCACAAGGCATCGACCAGATCAACACCGCTGTCGGACAGATGGACCAGGTAACCCAGTCCAACGCCGCCAACGCCGAAGAATCTGCCTCAGCGTCAGAGGAACTGTCCGCCCAGGCAGAGCAGCTCACCGGTATGGTCTCGCAACTGCAGTCCATGGTGACAACCAAAGGTTCAACCGGCCGACACTCCACCAGCAAGCCCGCAAGTTTCCAGGCCGATGAGTCGCACATGAATATGCGGCAGATCCCCAGAACCAAAACCACAGCCGCTCGCCCGATCGAAAACTCTGAAGAGATGATCCCGTTTGGCCAAGAAATTGAACTCTCAAGTTTCTAATTGATTGACTCCCTGCATCAATTATTCCCATGGTTGATGCTCTTTCTCGCTGTAAGACACTGGGGCGTCCCTTGCCCAGGGACGCCCCGTGTCGCACAGTTTCACTACTCAGCGGCCACCATATCAAGATCGATCTGGCGATGATTATCGCAAACGGGCGACTCTGATCATCGCTTCGATGTTTTCGCTCGGCGTTGCTGGCGGTAGAGCACATCCGGCATTCAGGATGAACCTCGGATTATCGGCAAATACATCGAGCAGACGCGTTGTTTCGCGTTCCACATCTGCAACGGTCCCCATCCCCAGCACTCCGCTCGGATCGATATTACCGACAAAACACATTTTACCGGCCATCTTTTCGCACGCAGCGGTGACGTCTGTCTTGTAGTCAAGCTCCATTGCGTCGGCGCCGGTTTCGAGGATATCGTCGAGTATGATAGTCGTATCACCACAGATGTGCAGAATGTAAGGCAGGCCTGCTGCGTGAGAGGCTGCCGCTATTTTCCGCTCATACGGAAGCCCGTATTGGCGGTACATCTCAGGCGAGATCATCGACGGACCGGCCGGACTGTCGCCGTTGGATATCACGTGTGCGCCCGCTCTCGCCATCAGGGCGACAAACTGTGACGTCGCCCGGGTGCAGTATTCCAGCAACGCTGCGATGTTGTCCTGTGCGCCGGGGTCCATCAGGTCCATCATCCAGTTTTGCATCCCTCGCATCATGCAGGCAAGGGCGAACGGGGCCTGGTCGCAATTACCCCGAATGCATATCTCGTCGCCGAAGTGCCGCCTTAGCAAACGCACCGATTCGAGCCAGATTTGAATGCGCTCGTTAGCCGCTACGTTCGGGGCGGGCAGTGACGCCACCGCGTCCAGGTCGTCGAGGCATCCGACATGGCAGACCGCCGGGTCGTCGGGGAGATACTCCACTGGCGCCCCCACCGCTCCTGCCAGCGTGGCTGTGTCGACATCGACGAGAATCCCGTCGAACTGGTATCGCTCCATCGATTCGATAAACGCACGCGCGATATTGTTCGGATCGCTGCGGTATTCTGCTTGGGTGAGTCCGGCCTGTCGGGCTGCCATCATGAAATTATGCAGCATGATCGGCACGGTGTCGGTCGGTTCGCCTTTCAGGGCGGCCAATATTCGTTCTAAGCCAGTCATCGTCATCATTCTCCGTTTGGTCTCGGTTAGGCTCCAAGTATTACTTTCGTCCCGGTGCGTGCTGCCTCCAATCCGGCTTCCAGAATTTCCATGCCCTTCAGCCCGTCGAGGAAGTTGGGGGTAACGCTGGTTCCCTTGTCAATCGCGTCGAGGAAATCCACCACGCCGTGATGGAATTCATGTTCGAACCCGATGCTGTGTCCGGGCGGCCACCAGTTGGCCATGTATTTGTGACAGGCTTCCGTAGCGTGGATCGTCCTGAATCCTTGTGCGTGTTCTGGGTCGTCAGCCGAGAAGAACTGCAGTTCGTTCATTCGCTCCAGATCGAATATCAGCGAGCCCTTGTCGCCGTAGATTTCGAAGTAGTTGTAATTTTTCCGCCCAGGCGCAAACGTGCTGGCTTCGAAGGACCCCAACGCCCCGTTCTCGAATTCAACGATCATCGAGATTGCGTCTTCGACTGTAACTTTGCCCTTGGGCCCGCCTGCGGCGTGGGCGCCGTTGAACGTACCGGCCGCCTCGGTCGGCAGCGGGCGTTCCGCCACAAACGTAGTCTTCATCGCCACGACGCTGCTAATCTCACCGACCAGATATCGCGCCAAGTCGACGCTGTGTGAGTTAATACCGTTTTGCGCCCCGCTACCGGCGGTTTCCTCCCGCAAGTGCCACGTGAGCGGGAAGTCAGGATCGACCAACCACGACTGCAAATACGTCCCGCGCCAGTGGAATATCCGCCCGATCCGACCTTCGTCTATAAGCTGCCTTGCCAGTGCTATCGCCGGGCATCGGCGGTATTCGTGGTTCAGATAGTGCACGATTCCAGCCTTCTCTGCCGCATCGTTCATGCGAGCCGCTTCTTCAGCATTAAGCGCAATCGGCTTCTCGCAGAACACGTGCTTTCCCGCCTCAGCCGCCGCCACCGCAATATCACAATGGATGCCCGGCGGGGTTGCGATGTCGATGATATCAATATCATCGCGAGCGATAATCTTCCGCCAGTCAGTCTCAGTCTCCCGCCAACCCCACCGCTGAGCAAACTCACCGAGCACCTGCTCGTTAGTGTCGCAGACAACCTTCAGCACGGGCTTGAGGTTCATGTCGAAAAAGTGCGGTGCGTTTTTCCACGCGTTGCTATGGGCCTTGCCCATGAACTTGCATCCGATCAGCGCTACATTGATTTCTTTCATGGCGTGCGAGCTCCTTAGAGTTCCAGGGCGTTTAGGTACTCGAAACTTTGGGCCAGTGCGGCTTGTTCGTGTCCGTATTTCGGGTCGAGGTAATCAAACTCGATCGCCCAGAGCCCGTCATAGCCCGCATCGTCAAGCGTTTTCACCAACGCCGGAACGTCGATCAGGCCCGAGCCCACCGGAACGCAGGCGTTATAGAACCAGTCGTCGGGGTTGCCGCCGTCCAGAGGAGCAACATCTTTGAAGTGTATCGCGTAGATGTATTTCGCCAGCTTTGCAGCAGCAGCCACCGGGTCGTCACCATATCGCAACGCGTTGCCCGTATCGAACGTCATGCCGAAAAACGGTGAGTCAATAGTCTCGAACATTTCGAGCATCTCGTCGCACGTGAAATCGTAATGGTTCTCCATCGCCAGTTTGATCCCGCGGTCCTCAGCCCGTTTCACCGGATCGGCCAGGATCGAGACAAGCCGCTCCATCTGCGGACGGTGAGGCGTGTTACGCAAACCGTAGTGCGAACCAACCATTCGAAGAACGTCTGTGCCCATGATATCACAGGTTTTGTAGTGGGCTTCCATGTCGGTAAGGGCGGCGACATTCTCCCCGCCTTCGAGTCCGTCAGGATGCCCCCAGGCCACGATGCATTCCAGATCACCGGTATCCATAATATCGCGAAGGCCTTTAAGGTAATCCTCGTCGCAGCTATCGAAGAAGCAGGTCTCCCACGAGACCCCGGCGGCCCCAAGCTTAATCGCCCTGCCCAAAAACTCTTCACAGTTAATCCGCTGCCCGGGGTCTTCCTGATTATCGTAAACCTCACCGAAGTAACGATGGAAGCAATAACTATCGATACCAATTTTCATGTCGGATCCTTTCTTGACGGGCTTATTTGTGCTCTAAGCTACACCGCACAATATAGCGTGACAAACATCACCGCACAATCAGCAATACCGTCAAGGACAGGGCTTACGCATCTAAAATTTATTTTGGCGTTATATAGGTCTATTGATCAAAATTGAGTCCCGAAAAGGGTGTTTTTGCCTGGCTGTTCAGCCTGAAAGGCTGAGATTCGATAGCCCAGGGCAAAACGTCGGGCCGTAGGCCCAAAGTGTCGCCCTGGGTATGATGATTAAATAACATCAAAGCCCTGTAAGGGCGCAACATGCTACATGTACAAAAGTTGCGCCCCTACAGGGCTTTGGTCAATATGGGTTCAAAACCCAGGGCGACGCTCCGGCCTATCGGCCTGCGCTATGCCCTGGGCTGTCGAATCGCAGCCCTTCAGGCTGCACGGCTCGACGACTTTTTTCCCGAAAACACAATACACACCCACAAATACGCCCCATTTTCGCGTTCAAATTAAGATGCGTAAGCCCTGCCGTCAAGGAGCCCGCTATTTAACGTTGGTGAACCCCAGCCTCGCCAGCCCATTCTGGACGGATTTGTTCTGGTGAAAGAGTTTCCAGATCAGTTGGGATGAGTAGTTTTCGATCATCAGGGCGACTATTCCCTTATCTATGTCCAGATACGTTCGGGCGATCCATGGCTTGTCGCCATTTGCTTTCGTATGAAAACTGTAGGCATCGTACAGGCCGTACTTGCCCACGAGCCCCGGGATCGTGTACATATGCTTCAACGCCGCAATCGACTCCCTCGGCGTGAACACGATGAACCCCGTAGAACCATACGGCGCGACCGTCCCGTCCATCAGGAGCCCGCTCATATCCGCCCCGCTGCCAGCAGGTAGCGAACCGTATTTACCGCTGTAAAACGTGGTCGGGCTTATGCACGCCGACATCCCCCACGAGTTGGCGCCCAGGCCCTTGATCTTACCGGACATATCGATAGCGAACTGACGAGCAGCGACCGCGGCGTGGCGGGAATTTTGAAACCAGTTGCGTCCCTGGCGGTCGACTTTCTTGCGATAATCGACGAAACAGTGCGTCCACTGATACGTAAACGCCGCCCCCGTAGTGCAGTAGATAAACTTCTCGCCCTTTTTGTAGCTTCCCTTGTACGTGATCATCTTGTAGTACGGTTCGGCGGTGATGGCAAATTTCGGGTTCGGCGCCCCGGCGCCCAAAACGTACATTATCATGTGTTCGGAATACGCAGCCCAATGGCCGAAGAACCCCTCAGCGTTCACTTTAGTTCCCTTGGGCACATCCACGGGAAAGCACGCCAGATAGAAATGCTTGGCTTTGGGGTCTGAGAACCATTTCCAGTCGATGCGGTGGTAGAGTTCACCGGCCAATTTTTTAACATCCCCGCCAAAATACTCCCCGGCGACCAGGGCTCCGGCGACCATCGTGGCGGTTCCGGCATTGGTGACTTCTACGCCCTTTGCGTCGTTCCATCCTCGCAGGCCCGTTTTGCGGTCGATAAAATGGTAGTGGTGTCCGCGAAAGTTTTTCAGCCCCTTAATGGACTTCATCGCAGAGACCGCCCGCTTATACCCCTGATCGAAGCTAATCCAACCGCGATCGACGCCAATAACGATCATCGCGAAGTGGAACCCCTGCCCTTCGATGCTAATTGGATGCAAAGCATTAGTCCCGACACCGTTTCCATTGACCATACCGTAGGTCGGCAGCGTGGGGTCCATAACCGCTTCGTTCCAGAAAAACTCAAAACACCCCTTAAGCTCCCGCTCCACAACGGGATCCAGTTTATGCGGATCGCCAGACACAGGATAAACCAGCGATTTGACCGGCGCCTTTTTCCATGCGTCGCTCGGTATGGTTATCGCCGAAGCGGTCTGCCCTGAGCACCTGCTCGCTATCGCAACACAGACAAGCATAAACGATATTGCGTATTTCATATCATTCCATTCCATTTGCGCCCCATTGTATACGATCAGGCGTATGGGACAAATCAAACACGAGGGCTGGTCAGGAGAACTAACGCGGCGAGATCAGGAAAATTCGCGTTTTTTCTTGCGCCATGGCGCGGCTTGTTATATCATCTCGATATTATGATAGAGCCCAATAAAATCATCACCGGTGACTGCATCAAAGTTCTCAGCAAACCGCAGAAAACACAAGCCGACCTGATCTTCGCAGACCCTCCGTTCAACATCGGCTTTAAGTACGATGTCTACGAAGACCGCAAAGCCTACGACGACTACTACGCCTGGACCGAGAAATGGATGGCCGCCTGCGCCGGAGCACTGAAAGACAACGGGAGCATGTGGATCGCCATCGGCGACGAATACGCCGCTGAAATACGAGTAATCGGACGAAAACTGGGCCTGAATTTGCGCAACTGGGTGATTTGGCATTACACGTTCGGACAGGCCGCTCAAACAAAATTCGCACGCAGCCACGCACATCTGTTCTACTGGACCAAGACCACCGACCACAAGGCGATCACGTTCAACGATATGGACGTTCGCATACCGTCGGCCCGGCAGACAACCTACGGCGACGCGCGGGCCAACCCCAAGGGCAAGCTGCCCGACGACGTCTGGAGCTTTTCACGCGTATGCGGAACGTTCCACGAGCGGGTGAAGTGGCATCCGTGCCAGATGCCCGAAAAAGTGCTCGAACGGATCATAAAAGTATCCTCAAACCCGGGCGACCTGGTGATGGACCCGTTCAGCGGTTCGGGGACAACGTGCGCGGTGGCCGCTCAACTCGAACGAAATTACTTCGGAATCGACCTGTCCAAGAACTACGTAAAACATTCAACACAGCGAATCGCCGACACGCTGGCCGGTAATCGCAGGGGTACTGAAATCTCCGAGAATCCTGAGCTGTCACGCCCCCAGCGGAAGGTTGGCGGGTCGGGGCAATCTAAAAAGGCGAAAAAATTACGGAAGCAGACCGCGAAATAACCTCTCACATCCACACCTACGGATGACCAGGTCGCACTAAGTTCAAATCCATTAAATTCCAGATCAAATAAGACCTCACGCATATAATGATGTTGTTTCAGATTCGGCTGGACGGTTTCTGCGGTATCTGCCGATCATACATCATATTAGCACTCTGATTATCCGCATTAATTGTAAGGAAGCTGCATATGGCCCCAGAAGCATCGTCAGGCAAAACACCAGTCGCATTCGTTAGTGACTATCTCCCAAGACGTTGCGGTATCGCGACGTTCACTTACGACCTGGCTGAATCAATGGCCAAAGTCGGCGGTGACGATTACGATATCTTCACCGTTGCGGTTAACGACGTTCCGGAGGGATACCCCTACTCCGATCGCGTCCGCTTCGAGATCCGCGAAGCGGTCCAAGCCGACTACCGCCTCGCCGCCGATTTCCTGAACGTTCACCAGGTATCAGCGGTCTGCCTGCAACATGAATACGGTATTTTCGGCGGAAAATACGGTTCGCACATCCTGGCGTTGCTCAGGCGTTTGCGTCGCCCGCTGGTAACCACGCACCACACGATCCTGAAAGACCCCGACGAGCAGCAGCTCCTGATCATGCAGGAGATCGGAAAACTGGCCGACCGCATGGTGGTCATGAGCGAACTTGCTCACGAATTCCTGCACGATATATACAAAGTGCCCAAGGAAAAGATCGTCACTATCCCGCACGGTATTCACGACGTACCGTTCATCGACCCGAGCTTCTACAAGGACAAGTTTGGTGTTGAAGGGCGAACCGTAATGCTCACATTCGGCCTGCTCAGCCCGGGTAAAGGGCTCGAGTACGCCATAGAAGCGCTTCCGAAAATCGTGGCGGAGAACCCTGATCTGGCGTACATCGTTTTGGGCGCTACTCACCCGCACATCAAGAAGGAAAGCGGTGAGGAGTACAGAAACGGTCTGCTGCGGCGGGCAAGCGAATTGGGCGTTAAAGACAACCTGATAATGGTCAACCGCTTCGTGGAGCTCGAAGAACTCTGCGAATATCTCGGCAGCGCCGACATCTACGTAACGCCCTACCTGAACGAAGCACAGATAACCTCCGGCACGCTGGCGTACGCTCTGGGCGCGGGCAAAGCCACAGTTTCAACACCATATTGGCACGCAAAGGAACTACTGGCTGACGGTAGAGGACGACTCGTACCGTTCAAAGACTCAGACGCCATCGCCAAGGACGTTAACCATCTGCTGGCCAACGAGACCGAACGCCACGCGATGCGAAAACGAGCCTACACGCACTGCCGCGACATGGTCTGGTCCAAAACATCGCAGGCGTACCTCGATCTGTTCAAAGAAGCAGGTGAGGCGTTCGTGGCGCATCGGCATAAAACTCACGCAGCGGCTGTGGCTCCGCAGAAGTCCAGGCAAGACGAACTGCCCGAAATAGACATGCGCCACCTGCGAATAATGACCGACGATACGGGCATACTCCAGCACTGCCGCTACTCCACGCCGGATCGACATCACGGATACTGCACAGACGACAACGCCAGAGCACTCATCGCAGCAAGCATGCACTGGGACCTTCGCCACAACGAGTCGTCGATCGAACTTATCCAGCGATACCTGGGATTCCTCGCCTACGCAATGAACGACGAAACCAACAGGTTCCGCAACTTCATGAACTACGATCGCTCATGGGCTGAGGAGTGCGGAAGCGAAGATTCACACGCACGAGCACTATGGGGCCTGGGAATGGCCGTTGCCTACTGCCCGCACGAGTCGATGATCTCACTGGCGACAAAACTGTTCATACAAGGCCTCAGCGTAACGGAAAGCTTCTGCTCGCCAAGAGCCTGGGCCTTTACGATTGTGGGCATCCAGGCGTATCTGCGTCGCTACGGTGGAGACAGCGAAGTAAGGCGATACCGAGCAACACTAGCCGAAAAAATCTACGGGCTGTTCGAGGCAAACGCCGACGAAGATTGGCCCTGGTGCGAAAATGTTGTGACGTACGCCAACGCAAAACTCCCGCACGCACTTATGATGTGCGGAAAATGGATGGGCCGCAACGACTGGATCGACACAGCCAAGCGAGCACTGCAATGGCTGCTCGATATCCAGACAAACGAAAACGGTATGCTTTCGGTAATCGGTTCGGACGGATGGTATGTTCGGGGCGAACAGAAAGCCCGTTTCGATCAGCAGGCCATTGAGGCCCACGCACTGGTCGACGCATGCATTGAAGCGTACCACATAACCAGAGAACCCCACTGGCTGGTTGGAGCTAAAAAAGCGTTCAACTGGTTCCTGGGCGATAATGATCTCCGAACACCAGTATACGACTTCACCACCTCGGGATGCCGCGACGGGCTGCACCCTGATCGCGTAAACGAAAACCAGGGCGCCGAGAGCACATTGGCATGGCTGCTGAGCCTGCTGATGATGCACGATCTGGAAAACGAACAGACACTGGAAGCGCCTTCGAAGAAAATCGCTGAAAACGTAAGTGAAGCCCGACCGGTGGCAAAGGCGATACGACCGGCAGGACCGGTGGGCTCGGCGAAACACGAAGCCAAACCTGAAAAAAAACCCGAAGAAAAACCCGAAAAAGCACAAGACCCAAAGCAATCCAGAAAGTCAAAGTAGCAGGTGAACGATATGGCCAGTCCAATCGTAATGATCAGCAGTTACCCTCCGCGCCTGTGCGGGATCGCCACCTTTTGCGAGGAGGCTCGCGAATTCATCCAGAAGCACAACCCTGACCGGGAAGTGCTGGTGATTTCTCACACAGACGGCGGCGGTGAGGGTGTCATCCCGATAATGGACAACACCAAACGCAACTGGTGGAAACCGGTGGCTGAAGAAGTCCGCAAGCTGAAACCCCACGCGGTGCATATTCAACACGAATACGGGCTGTATGAATACTGCGACGAGCGTGGACATGGCGACGGGCAGGACGGACTGCTAAGCCTGATGGACGCGATAAACGACGTCCCAACGGTAATCGAACCGCACACCATACACGGACGACTCACCGAACACGAAGCCGACTTCATCTTCAAGATGTCGCGCCGGATCGACGTAGTGCTCTTCAAATGCCACTACCAGAAATGGCGTCTGGACTGGAACTTCGCCGGACGCGGTTGGGATACGCCCCAAAACATCATGGTGGTCCCCCACGGCGCCCGCCCGGATAAACGATACTCGCTGGCTGAAGTTGTCGAACTGCGAAAAGAACTCGGTATGGCCGAGGCGCCAAAGATGGCGACCCACCTGGTGGGACTCATCGGTTGGATCCAATCGAACAAGCGATGGGACATCCTGACCGGGATGTGGGAGGAGATCGCCGCAGAGATCGAACAACGCACAGGCGAGCAATGGGATCTGCTGGCCGCCGGAGCCATGCGCGACCCCCACCACAAAGACGATTACGAGAAGTACAAGGAAGAGATCCAATTCCTGGCCAGCAAGGGCCTGGCGCATTACCACGAGTTTGTACCGCGCGGCGACATTTACTACAAGATGATGGCGTTGTGCGACTTCATCGTCCTGCCAAGCACCGACGAGACCCAATCAGGCACGCTGGCCCGGATCATCGCGTTGAACAAGCCGTACATAACCACCGCCCCAATGGAAGGCCTGACCGCACAGACAATCGAATGCGGCGGCGGGATGCTCTTCACCAACAAAGACCTGCTGAAGCGACAAGTAATAGAACTGGCGTGCAACGAAAGCCTCCGCCTGGAGTACGGTGAGCGATTAAAACACTATCTGGAAACCGTAGTAAGCTGGGACGTAGTAGCCCAACAGTACAACGAAGCCTACGAAATGGCCCGCAGCGCAAAACGAACCGGAAAACCAGTTCTACTTCCAAAAGAATGGTGAGAAGCGCCGGTTCGTTATCAAGAAGCAACACGACGCCCGCGTTTGAAAACGCGGGCGTTATTTTGCGCTGATACCGACCGGAGCCAACGTTTGCTTCAGGCGTTGGGTTGAATGGCGATTTCTCGCAACGCGGCGGCGGCGGTTTTTACGTCGGACTCTGATGTTGTCGGTCCGAAGCTCAGGCGGCAGGTGCCTGTCGGGTGCGTTCCGATTGTCTCGTGAGCAAGCGGGGCGCAGTGCACGCCCGGGCGAGTCAGCAATCCGTATTCGCTCTCGAGCCGATCAGCCAATACGCCCGGAGCAATCCCTTCGACGTTCACGCTGAACACACCGCTGCGATGCTCAAGGTCGCGAGGTCCGTAAACCGTCAAGCCGCTCACACCGTCGGTCAACTCCATGAACATTCGACTCAACTGCACGTCGTGGGCGCGAATCTCAGCCACACCGTGATCGAGCACCCAGGCCAGCGATTCGTTCAAACCAGCAAGCCCGATGGCGTTATGCGAGCCGATTTCATATTTATCGGGCATAGTGTCCGGCTGGACAGCCTGTTCGCTTATCGTGCCCGTACCGCCCTCTTTCATCGTCGCCAAACGTTGCTCCATGCCCGGGCGGACGTACAAAACGCCCGTGCCCAGCGGGCCAAGCAAGCCCTTATGCCCCGGGAACGCCAGCAGGTCAATACCCATCGCCTGGACGTCAATCTCGACGTGCCCTGCCGACTGGGCGGCGTCAACCAGATACGGAATATCGTGTGCGCGGGCGATTTTCGCGACTTCGGCGATCGGCTGGAGCGTCCCGGTAACGTTTGAAACGTGCACACAGGCGATCAGCTTGGTCTCAGGACGAATCGCCCGGGCGATATCTTCAGGGTCAACCAACCCGCTGCTCGAATCGCACGGTATAAACTCCGGGTCCAGGCCGATCTGCGCTTTCAGCGCGTTCAGCGGGCGGAGCACCGAGTTGTGCTCCAGCGCGGTGGCAATTGCGTGCGTCCCTTGCGGTGCGGTGTTAAGCAGTCCGCGAATGGCGATCGACAGGCCCTCAGAACAGTTCATCGCCAGCACGATGCGATCGGGCGATTCGGCGTTTATCAGTTCGGCGATACGCGATCGGCAGGTTGCTATCATCTTCTCGCAAGCCCTGGCCTCGGCGTAGGCTCCTCGCCCCGCTGAAGCTCCGCAATCGTTGGCGAAACTCGTCATCGCCTCGATGACGCCAGGCGGTTTGGGGAAACTGGTAGCCGAATTGTCCATGTAGATACGGTTCATCTTTTGCGAACTATCCTTTCATCGCGTCGATCAGGATACCCATGCCCTTGTCCAGCACGCTGTATTCGACAGTAAGCGCGGGGGCGACTCGCAGAACGTTGTTCTTGGCGATGCAGATTATCAAACCGTTTTCCATGCACTTCATCATGATGTCTTTGGCCTGGATCGAATCATCGAGTTGGATACCGACAAGAGCGCCCTTGCCCCGTATCTCCGTAACGCAGTCGAATCCAGCAGCGTTGATCGCGTCGGCAACTCGCTGACCGATCGCAACGGCGCGGTCAAGCAGGTTCTCATCTTCGATAAGTTTCATCGCAGCGGCGCCTGCTGCAGCACACAGCGGATTCCCGCCCATGGTGCATCCGTGGGTTCCGGGGACAAGTACGTCAGCACACTTGGGCCCAGCCACGCATACGCCAACGGGCAATCCGCCGCCAATAGCTTTGGCCAGCGTCATCACATCAGGCTCGATACCAAAATGCTGATATGCGAACCATTTCCCAGTCCGACCGGGCGATGTCCATACTTCGTCGCAGATCAAAAGTAAATTGTTATCGTCGCAAAGTTTTCTTAGTCCCTGCATAAATTCTACGCTCGGAACGTTGACTCCGCCCTCGGCTTGGATCGGTTCGATTATCACGCCAGCGGTCTCGTCATCTATAGCTGCCGCGACCGCATCGAGATCGCCCATATCCACTTTTACGTTTCCGGGCAGCATCGGCTCGAAGCCTTTTTGGAAGCCTTCGGGAGTCAGTGACAGGCCACCCATAGTCCGGCCGTGGAAGCAGTTATTGAAGCTGATAATTTTATATCGCCCCTCGCCGGCGGCCAGGCGAACGAGCTTCAGAGCAGCTTCGTTGGCTTCGGCGCCGCTGTGACAATAGAACACCTTCCCGCCGAACGCATTTTCTGTAATCCGTTTTGCCAGATCGACTTGCGGCTCATTAGTGAACAGATTCCCGTGCGACAGCAGCGTATCGGCCTGGGCCTTTACCGCTTCGGAGACCTTGGGATGACAGTGCCCGCAGACCCCGCCCGATCCAAAGCCCGGGAACAGGTCGATATACTCCTTACCATCTGCGTCCCAGAGCAGCGAGCCTTGCCCGCGACCGGCGGCCATTGGCAGTCGCCCGTAGTTTTCGATAATGTATTTGCTCGTACCTTCTACTATTGCCGCCTGCGTACTCATCCTGCACGCTCCTGTATGTTTGGGTTAAATCACAACGCCCGCAACAATGCGGGCAGAGACATTATGTACGCCCCCGAGCCTCTCAGGTCAAGTACACAATCATCGCACCAGCCTGTATACAGTCGAAAAAGGGTACAATCTTTATGCTGGTAAATCGAACACACCCCACACTAGAATTAGATATGCCCTAACAATGAAGGAGCACATATCATGAAACACGCGATTCCAACTATCCTGTTGACAATGTTCCTCGCCGCCGGATGCAATCAGACTCGCATGACGCAATTCGAGCACGGTGACATCCGCCTGGAAGCCGGCGGACGGATCGTCCGCAGCCCAGCACTCACGAAAGCGGACTACAAGCCAGGGATATACTACAGCCTGGACACGCAAACCCAACAAGTGCTGATCGAAGTGAAATTACTGGAAACCGACCGTCGCAACATGTCAATTCTCGGCGTGAACTGGTGCAGCGGCTCGTTTCCGCTGATCGCAGCGAGCGATATTCAAAACACTACCCCTGAAAAGAGTTCGCCGATGGCCTTGGGTGGGCTGGTGAATGTCGGTATCGGCGGCGGAGACCGGAGAGGCGGTTGCCCGCACGGGCCTGGCTGCAAGGATTGCGGATCGTCGGGCGGAGGCGTAGGGGGAGGGATCAACTTCCCTGTGATCATAGGCAAGGGAGCCGAAACAAACGAAAACGTCACATCGCTGAACGTTACTTTCGACCTGGACATGTCAATCAATATAGAGCAAAGCTATCTGGCGATTGAAATCCTGCTCCAGAAAAATATCGACGGCACGCTAACCGTCCAGCCGCTGCTCCTGCCGATAACAACCGCACCGAAAACCGATCCACCGACGCCGATTAAACAACAGCCCCCCACCACCGTACTGATCCGCGATGATCAAACTATCCTCCTCGGTGGCCTGATCAACGAAACAGAAGCCGAGATCAAACAAAAAACGCCCATCCTGGGTGATATTCCAATGCTGGGCAGACTGTTCAAATCCCGTAGCGATAAAAGCATAAAAAGGAACCTCCTCATTTTCGTTACGCCTCGTATAATATTGAGCGAAGAATGAGGTGATCATGAAATTTGAGAAGCAAGTATCGGTAATGCTCTGGGCGATGGTGATTCTAAGCTGCTGGTCGAATGCAGCCCTCGCGGCCTCGTGGCGCGACTATCGCAAAAAACCTGACAAATGGTTCGCCAGCAAGGAAGGGGTTCAGATAACGAGGAACATTTTGTCGTGGCAGACGCTTCGGGGCGATTGGCCCAAGAATACCGACACCATGACAAAACCGTTCACCGGTAACCGCAAACAGCTTCGCGGAACGTTCGACAATGGCGCGACGACCGACGAGTTGCGTTTCCTGGCGAAAGCTTACGTCGTGACGAAAAACGCAGCCTGCGGAAAGGCGTTCATCAAGGGGCTCGATCACATCCTGGCCGCACAATACCCCACCGGGGGTTGGCCCCAATCAAGCCCGCCGGGCAGAGGTTACCACAGGCACATCACGTTCAACGACAACGCAATGGTGCGGTTAATGGAGTTCCTTCGCGACCTGGCCGACTCCGACGATTACAAGTTCGTCAAACCTGATCGCCGCACCAAAGCCAAGCTCGCCTTCACTCGAGGACTGCGGTGCATCCTGAAATGTCAGATCCGCGTCAAGGGCAAGCTAACGGCCTGGTGCGCCCAGCACGATGAGAAAAACTACAAACCGCGTCCGGCGAGAAGTTACGAGCATATTTCCATCAGCGGTTGCGAGTCGGTGGGGATAGTTCGCCTGTTGATGAGCATCGATAAGCCCGGCACGGAGGTCATCGCTGCGGTTAACGGCGCGATGGCCTGGTTCGAATCAGCCAAAATAACGGGGATCAAACAGGTGTCGCGCAACGGTGACAAGGTGATCGTAAAAGACTCAAACGCCCCACCGCTATGGGCGAGATTTTACGACATTAAAACCAACCGCCCGATATTTTCAGGACGCAACGGGGTGATAAAATCCGCCCTGGCCCAAATCGAACAAGAACGCCGCACCGGATACGCCTGGTACGGCACATGGCCGGCGAGCCTGAACAAACCCTACGCCGAGTGGAAGAAGAAGCATCCCTCTGGCCCGAGAACTACTCGGCTTTTCCGCAATTAAACGAGCAGGCTTTGTGCAGCTTTCTGGTTCGTTCGTTGTCGTCGGGGGTGAATCCGAGTTGTTCTTTTGCGCGGGCGGCTTGGCTTATGGCGAGCTTCTTGAATCCGGCGTTTGTCTGGTGTACGAAAATCGCGGTCGCCAGCGAACGTGTTCTCAGTAGCGTTTTTATCGTGCGTTTCCAGACCCAGGGCTCGGTCGCCGCTGCGTGATACATTTCGTATATCACTTCGTCAAGCCGATCCGACGTCATTTTCGCCGGGTTGTACACAGTCTCAACGAAGGTGTATCGCTCCCAGTCCTCGGGATAGTTCGTCGCGTGTATTTTCCCCTCTTCCATCCAGCGATCATACAGTTTGGTGCCCGGAAGCGGGGTTAAGTTGGTGATCTGCAGGATGTCCACGCCGATCTGAACGCTCTTGAGCATTGTGTCGGCCACTACGTCTTCAGTGTCTTCGTCGGCGCCCATTATAAAGCATCCGAACACCGCCAAACCGCCCTTGTGGAAACCATCGATCAGCGTGCGGTATTTATCGAGGACCTTGGTGTTCAGGCCTTTGCTGTAGGTTTTGAGGTTGGCTTCGTTAAACGTTTCGAGCCCCACGAGCATACCGCAGCAGCCTGCTTTTTGGGCGAGTTTTACGCCTTCGGGGTCGTTGCCCATGTTGACGCTGGTTTGGCTGAACCAGTGGCGTTTCTTTCCGCGTTTGATTATCGCTCTCAACAGTTCTTTGGCCCATTCGGCGTGAGCCTTGCTCGTACCGAAGAAATTATCATCGACCACAAACATGAAAGGCTGATCCGAACTGTTCCACTCTTCGATAATTTCATCGATAGGCCGACGCCTGATCTCTCGCCCGTTGAAGAGCGTTACGCTGCAAAAATCGCATCCGATCGGGCAGCCTCGCGAGGTTTGGATGCAGCCCATGTTATACTTACCGTTGATCGGATCGAGCCCCTGCTGTGCTCGCCCGATCCCGCCTGTCAGAGGCGGTAGCGAACCATCGTATCGGGGTTTTAGTTCACCGGCGGCGGCGTCTTTGATAATTTGGGGCCAGATCTCGTCGCATTCGCCAATGGCGACCGAGTCGAAATACTGCGCCGCCTCGTCGGGCACAGCCCATACGTGCGGTCCGCCCATAATGCAGGGAATGTTTCGTTCGCGGCAGACCCCAGCCAGTTCGTACGCCCGTGTGGCGCCGCTGGTGTAGGCTGTCATGCCGACCAGGTCGTAGCGATCAGGCGTAAGCATATCAGCGGTTTCTTCAGTTCCGAACGCCTCATCGATAATATCGACCTGGTGCTCGTCGCCAACGAGGCGTGCAAGAACCTGCAGACCCAGCGGCGGGATGAACTTACCGGCACTGTGATACCCCTGGCAGCGTCGAGCAATCGGATTTACCAAAGCAATTCTCATAAACACTCTCCATACAAGAGCAATAATCATGCCGATAACGGGGAGATTTGCAAGTAATCTGTTGGTTTCCTCGGGGGCTCTGGGCGTTTAGAGCGCTTGGGTTCTGGCTTTGTCGATCATTTTCAGCACTTCGCCCGGGCGGGATATATGCACCCATTCACCACCGGTGAGATTCCCCTTCTCGGTTTGAAAGAACAACGTTCCGATCCGCCCGAACCGCTCAAGCAGGCCTGTGGTTAGCATCGCGGTCTGCCGGATATCGACAAGCGGGCAGCCTACGATATCGACTTTAATCCCCCCTCTGATCCTCAGGACTCTGCGGCTTGTGAGTACGTATAGCGTTCCGGCCCATTGGCAACACGCAGCAGCAAGGCGAACCAGCGCGAACAGTCCGCATAGCAGTTCTATTGTCTTCAGCCCGTGGACCGTCGGCCAGATCCGCCCGAGATAGTTCCCGCTGACCGCCAGCAGCGCCAGCACCGCCAGCATTCTTACTGACGTCAGCAGCACGAACCATGGGCTTGGCTTAACGGTTAGAATGACAATTTCGCCCTCACCAAGCAAATGCTGCAGGACTTCTTCTCTCGCCAACGACACCGATTGCGAGGCAGCAGGAGTCATCCGGCGTCCTCCACAGGGTCGAGCACGCACAGGTCTGGAAGTCCGCGGTACAAGTCGTCGTAGTCCAGCCCGTAACCTACTACAAACTCATCAGGTATGTCGAATCCGAAAAAATCGACGTCTGGACGATCAACCGGCTGGCTCAGAGTTTTCCTGAGAAGCACACAGGTTTTCAGGCTCCTGGGGTTTGAGGCGGAGAACATATCCAAAAGGAACTTCATCGTGTGCCCGCTGTCGAGGATATCGTCCATCAGCAGCACGTCTCGCCCGTTGAGGTCGGCTTTGGGGGGGAGGGTCAGTTGCGGTCCCTGGCTGCTGGTCGACGTGCCCGGATAGGAACGCACCGACACAACGTCCAGGCGGATGGGCATCGACAGGTTCCGCATGAGATCGGCAAGAAACACAAACACGCCTGTCATCACGCCCACTATCGTAATTTCACCAGTTCCGTAGTGGTCGGTAATCTCAGCGGCGAGTTGCTCGACGCGAGCGGCGATTTCCTCGCGAGAGACCAGCACCTTCAGACCGGAGTCTGACCTACCCCGACAATCTGTATCATTTAAATTGCCCATCGAGCGAATCGTAACCGCACGCACCAACAAATTCAACATCAACAAAAACACCCTTTTGTAACTAATTGCCTCCCAGATGCGTACTATAAACAGTATCTTGCATAAAATGACTTTAAAATTGCGGCGGCAGCGGATATGTTGTTGCTGTGCAAGATACATTTGCCAATACGGCTCGATCGCATAAACTTGAAAGGAACGTACCATGCGAAAATCCCACATTGTAATAACTCTGGCGCTGCTGGCCTCTTTGACCACCGCACTCCAGGCCCAAAACAAAACCGCCCAGGCGCCGGTGGAACCGGTGATTACGCATATCCCGGCTGGGGCGATGGGTTATGCGATTGTAAACAACATCAAGAAGACGACCGAAACTGTGGAGGCGTTCGTAAACGATCTCGGCGTGATGCCCCCCAAGCCCGAAGGCGCACCGAAGACAAGCATGTTCCTGCAAATGCTTATCCAGGAAATTAAACTCGGCGACGGGTTCAATCCCAACGGTGACGCCGCGGTAGTCATGCTGGACATCAACCAGTTCGGATTCAACGTACCGGCCCTCATCGAGAGCGGCACTACGGGCAAGGAACTCGACGCAAAGAACAAAGCCGCAATCGAAGCAGGCCTGCCGGTGGTTATCTACGTACCAGGCGCCAGCGCAGCGACTGTGTTCAGCAACTACAAGATCGAAAAAGACGGCGATCTGGACGTTGTAAAGCTCAGAATGGGCCCGATGTTCTCCAGCCAACTCGGCGGATACGTTCTCCTGAGTCCGAACAAGGCCGCGATCAAGGCCGTTAAAAACGCTGTGAAGAAAACCTCCGCAGAACTGGCAGCCAAACAACTGACGATCATCAAGCGAAACAACATCTCGTATCACGTCGACCTCAAGCTGCTCAAACCGATAGTTGACGGCGTAATGGACGCAGCCGGTAAAGAAGCAGCCCGGGATGAACCCGAACTGGCTGGGATAATCAAACTGTACTTCTCGCTAATCAAGCACCTCTTCACGGAACTCGAAGCCGAATCAGGCGGGATCCGAATTGAAAAGGCCGGAATCATCGCCGAATCAATTGACCTGGCGAAAGTCAGCGGAAACATCGCCAAAGCATGGACCGCCGTTGGCAAGATCAAGCCCAGCAGCACAGGCCTACTGGGTTCGCTGCCCTCGCTTCCGTACGTTATCGCACTGGGAGCAGCCGGTGAACCAGGGGCAACCACAGACGCCGAATTCGTAACGAAAATGGTTGACGATGTCCTGAAACTCGAACCGCTGGCGACGAAGCTCTCAAAAGAAACCAAAGCGAAGACCAAAAAGACAATCTTGGGCCTGATGGAGCAAATCGGTGAAGTCCAGATCGTCGCAGGCGGAGCACCCGCGGGCAACGGCATGTTCGGACTGGCGTGGTCCATCAAGTGCAAAGATTCAGCCGTCCTGAAATCGCTCATAGCCGACAAGGCTGAACTGGCCCAAACCTACCTCACCTCACTGATCGACGACCAAGACGTAAAGGCCCTCAAAATCACATACAGCAAGGGCGTCGAGAAATCAGGCAGTGTAGCAGTCGACACGGTGGAAATCTCGCATCCGGAAATGCTCAAAATGAGCCAGCGGGAACGCACCGAAATGGCCAAGGTGCTCGGAGAAGACAAAATCCGATTCATGGTCTCCGCGCCTGACAAGACAACAGTTGTGGTAACCTTCGGCGGAAGCACCGCAATGACCAGCAAAGCCATCGCAGCGGCAGGAGGCAAGGGATCAATCCCCACCGCGGCGGGCACAACAGCGGCAATGGCGATTATGCCTAAAGACGCAAACGTACTGATGTTCCTGAACATCGCCAATCTGCTGGACGTTATCCGAACCGGCGCAGCGTCGATGATCGACGACCCGGACCAACGCCAAATGATGACCGCGATGATCCCGCAGCTTCAGTGCAAAACCCCGATCGCCATGGGCGCCAAGATGAAGGACAACACCGCACACTCGGTAATGTTCATTCCGACCCCGCTGATCAAGGAAATCGTTCCGAAGATCCAGCAGGCGATGATGATGTTCATGATGGGCGCAATGGGCGGCGGACAGCCTGTGCAGCCCGCAGAACCGGCTGGCGACTTCTAAGCAGAACGAACAGCTAAGTTCAAATGCGAAAACCCACTCGGGGCGGTTGCTTGAAAAGCGGCCGCCCCGTTTTTTATGCGCCACAACGGCACCGAGGCGACACGCCTCGGCTCTGTCCAGACGCTCAGTAACGATTAAGTTTATTGTTGAAATTGAAATCAAAAACACCACGATTCGTAAAGCAACTATTGCGACCAGCAACTCCGGGACGGAGCCGCGGCGTGTCGCCGCGGTGCCTCTGTGACGCACTAATCTGTCATAAACCTTCTGCGCACGTAAAAACCTTCGGACAGAACACTACCGTGGAGAGTTACTTGATTCGTTCGATCAGGTCCTTGAGAAATCCCTGCACAACCGGTTGCGGGATATTCGCCAGCGCCGGTTCGTCGCCCTGGACAATCTGGAAGTATTTGATCGCTTCGGCCGCCAGTTTGTTGTACGGCTTGAGCTCCGAAGCGTGCTTATGAGCCCGTTCGAGATTGCCCTCAGCCATATCCAGGCAGTAGTTGATCACGAAGTGATGCAGATCCTCGGACGAAAGGTCGTCACGCTCGCTCAGCGGGACAGATTCCGTCGCGCCGGTGTTGGCTATCAGGTCGTGTTCCTTCGCTCGCAATTCGTCGACCAGTTTCTGGTGTTGGCGTTCATCTTCTTCGTCGAGCGGGGCCATGTCCAGTATCTCGTCTTCGCTGACCGGCATTGGAATATACGTACTCTGTTTGCAAAACGGGCACTTGCCCCGCTTACCGCCTACGGAATCTGGAGCACTGATCTGTTTATGACAATGTTCGCATTTAAATGTGAGCGCCATTTTTATTCTCCAATCACCTTCACCAACACTCGTTTGGAACGACGTCCGTCAAACTCCCCGTAGAATATCTGCTCCCACGGACCGAAGTCAAGACACCCTTCAGTAATTGCTACAACAACTTCGCGACCCATTATCTGACGCTTGTGGTGAGCGTCACCGTTGTCCTCGCCCGTGCGATTGTGATGATACCGCTGCGGAGAGGCGTCGAACGGGGCAAGCTGCTCCAGCCAACGCTTGTAATCTTCGTGCAAACCGGGCTCGTCGTCGTTAATGAACACGCTGGCGGTAATGTGCATCGCGTTGACCAGCACCAACCCCTCACGCACGCCCGAATCGCTGACAACACGAGCCACATCGCCAGTGATGTTCAGGAAGCCCATGCGATCAGGAACGTTAAACATCAGGTATTCGGTTTGTGATTTCATTTCTCTTTCCTTCCGATCTGCCTGGTAGGCTTGCGTTTGGCGGCCAGTTCCTTTTGGCGTTTCTCTTCAGCCAGGCGCTTGGCCCTGTGGTCCCCGCCCATTCGCGCCAGGGCGCCTATCGCTATGATCAGACCGAC
Source organism: Phycisphaerales bacterium (assembly GCA_018645065.1). GTDB lineage: Bacteria > Planctomycetota > Phycisphaerae > SM23-33 > SM23-33 > BS750m-G57. Next base: position 1,809 of record JABGPF010000052.1, on the reverse strand, counting down.
AACCAGGAACAGACCGACTCTGTTGGCGACAAGCATCTTCATCTTGAACATGCACGTCGAGAACCCGAGCATCATTACCAACATGCCGACCAGAAGTATGTTTATTGACGGTATACGGTATTTCATTAACTAGCTATCCGTTGGCGGCGGACCGCTTGCCCGCCGAACATATACAAGACTATCATACAACAGCACTGGAATTCTACAACCATCCGCAATACTATACCGAGTTCATGGCCATTAGAAATCTAAAAGAAATACTGTCAGGCAGCTTCCTGCCGTTCATCCGCCAACCGAGCCTGTACATCGGCCTGGAGGTAAACGCGCGTAATGCAGACGTCAACGCAGCGGAAGTAACCGTCGCCATGGCGTTCCCGGACGCCTACACAATCGGAATATCGCATCTCGGTAGCCAGGTGCTTTACAACATGCTGAACGACATGCCGTACGTGGCGTGCGACAGGACATACTGCCCTGACCCACCGGCTGAAGCTGTGTTGCGAGAGGCGAATATCCCGCTGTTCGGATGGGAGTCGCGAGGGGCGATCGGGGATTTCGATATCGTCGGTTTCACATTGGCCTACGAAATGTGCTCGACGAACATGCTGACAATGCTCGACCTGGCCGGCGTGCCCCTGCTGGCCGAGGATCGGACAGACCAGCACCCGCTGATAGTCGGCGGAGACTCGATGGCTGACACGCCCGAACCGCTGGCGGATTTCGTCGACCTGTTCGTATCCGGTGACGGTGAAATCCCGCTGACGAAAATCGTAGAGCTCGTGCGAGAGGGCAAAAAGTCGGGCGCCTCGCGTGCCGAAATGATCCTCCAAGCCGCTCAGACCATCGAAAGCGTATACGCACCAAGCCTCTACCAACCGCGATACAACGACGACGGGACACTGGCGGAGATCAAACCGCTGCGAGACGATATCCCAAAAACGATCAAGCGGGCCTACCTGCCCGACATGAGCGACTCGCCAATGGTGACCGCCCCGCTGGTACCCGTGGCTGAGGCGATACACGACCGCGTAACCCTCGAAATCATGCGAGGATGCCCAAACGGATGCCGATTCTGCCAAGCCGGTTTCGCACGACTACCAGTACGATTCCGCAGCGTCGATGAAATAGTAAACGCTGCACGAGCAGCAATCGACGCCACAGGCTACCGCGAAATATCGCTCCTGAGCCTGTCGACCAGCGACTACCCCCACCTGAGCGAACTGATCGCACGATTAAACGCCGAATTCACGCCGCAAAACGTCTCGGTCTCGCTACCAAGCCTCCGAGTCAACAGCCAACTAAAGGAACTGCCCGCACTTACATCAGGCGTACGCAAAGGCGGGCTCACCATCGCACCAGAAGCCGCACTGCCGCGAATGCGGAAAGCCATCAACAAAAATATCACCGACGAAGACATGCTCGCCGGAGTCCAGGCCGCATACACCGCAGGGTGGAAGAAAGTAAAAACATACTTCATGGCAGGCATGCCCGGTGAAACCCAAGCCGATATCGACGGGATCCAACATCTCTGCCGCAAACTCTCAATGACGGGCAAGAGCATTATCGGACACCCCGGCTCGATCGCAGCCAGCGTCTCCTGGCTCGTACCCAAACCCCACACGCCGATGCAATGGGCGCCAATGCGGGACTTCGACTACTTCCTCAGCGTTAAACATCACCTGAACGACATCTCGCGACGCTCGGCGGTGAACTTCAAATATCACTGGATCGAACTGAGCATAATGGAAGCGGTAGTCTGCCGCGGCGACCGGCGGGGTGCGCTCTCCAGGCCCGAGCCCGTGGAGGCCG
>JABGPF010000429.1 GCA_018645065.1 Phycisphaerales bacterium | reverse complement strand
CCTATGTTCGCAAACATGATCTTCCTTTCGATAATCGCGAGCAAAACGTTTCTGTCATGGCGATCAAGGCCACAGGTGTCGTCACTGAAAACATGGGGGACGGTCGCAGGCTGCGAGTCGATTGGAGTCCGCTCGACTCTCCACGCGAATGGTACTTCTTCACTTACATGAAGACTATCTGGCGCGTATTGCCCGGTGAGTGGATGCCGGATGCGTTGATCGCGTTCGCCTTCGATGACAAACCCCAGGATTTTCACCGCTTTCAAAACGCTCCTTATTGGCGAGAGCGTTTCGGTGACGCTGCGGTAGGCAAGCATCGATTCCAATGGACGCGATTTTATGAAGCAATCGCTGACAAGCTTCTTGCTTTTCAGCATGACAGGACCCCATTGGTCGACGCCATCGATGCAATTATCGGACGAATAGACGCGATCTCCAACCTTCAAGACCAGTTTACCGATGGTACGGCCGGCCCTCTGAAGGATATTTGCCCATTTACAGTTTTCGGCATCTTCAATCGTGGGATTACCGAGGACAACCGTAAAGCAATTGCCAAAGAGTTGGCGACATTCCTCGGTGTACAGGAGGCCGTGCCCAAAACATTTGAGGGGATACCTGTCCTAAACAACCAGAATTCATGGTACTTTGGTTACGAGAAAGATCGACAGCAAGATGATATCGATACCTTATGGAACATCTTTGCAGCTTCCCTTCGATTGGCAGAGTCAGATGATCCTGATGCTCGAACCGCGTTCATCAATAACTTTGATGAAGCCACCAGCCGCCGGAGAGTCGCATGGAACCTTACATTTGGCCTGTATTGGATTCGCCCCTGGGTTTTTGCGACCCTTGACCGTAGGTCACGGGACTGGGCTTTGGCTTTTAACTAGATTTTTTCTTCCAATTTGCACGTTGACTCTTTATTTCCTGTGGTATATAATCTAGTTAGGTAACTAGAGTATAGCCCCAGCATAAGGAGATGCAGCATGGGTTATCCAACAAAGGTCCAACTCATCCAACGCAAGGACAGCGAACAGTGGTACATCAACTTCCCTTCGGCTATTGCACAAGCAATGGAGTTCCGAAAGGCCGAGGTCGTTGAGTGGGTCATCGAGGATAAAGCCAACCTCACCCTGCATCGAACGGCTGTCCCGCCTTCGCCGGTGAAGCAAAAAAAAACGAAACGCCGATTATAGATGCCATTGATCGGCTGCTGGCTGGCGGCAATATTCCCGATCGGCATCGCAATAGATTGCGGCGTCACGTTATCAGCCAGTTGGTCGGCTTCGGACAGAAGACCATCACCGGTCTGTTAACCACGTCAGGCCGTCAGGCCAGCGACTGGAGCGCGGACTATCGCTTGTACGCCAAAGAAAGGATTAATCCGGTGGAGCTATTTGCCTCAGTACGACGGACTCTGGTGGACTCGCTGCCTCAGGGAGAACCGGTGGTGGCGGCAATGGACGACACGCTGATTCGTCACGTGGGACGTAAAATACCGGGCGTCAAGTACCGCCGCGATCCGCTCGGGCCGGCGTTCCGGGTAAACTTCGTACTGGCCCAGAGGTTCATTCAGATATCCCTGGCCAGAGATGCTCTTGGCGGACAGGCCAGAATGGTTCCCGTAGACTTCACCCATGCGCCAACACCGCAGAAGCCTCGCAAGAACGCCGACGAAGAACAATGGGAGGAATACAAAGAGGTCGTAAAAGCCTGCCGGCTGGCTACGGTGGGTCTGGAAAGACTACGCATCCTGCGAGAGCAGTTGGACGCCGACGGCCAACACGATCGGGGCCTGTGGATCAGCGTTGACGGATCCTACACAAATGGGCGAGTTCTAAAACATCTGCCCGAGAGAACCACGGTGGTGGGTCGGATCCGAAACGACGCCAAACTTTACGAACTTCCGGAACCTACCCATGGACGCGGACGACGACGCGTCTACGGCCGGGAGCTTCCAACGCCCGAGGCCATGCGTCAAGACCTCAATATTCCCTGGCGCGAGGTCAAGGCCTTCGCCGCCGGACGCAAACACACCTTTCGGATAAAAGTAATACGCCCTGTCCGCTGGCGGGCTGCAGGCGGTAAACACACCCTTCAATTACTCATTATCGCGCCGCTTCGATACCGAAAAAACCGCAACAGCAAACTACTCTATCGAAAACCAACGTACCTGATATGCACCGACCCGGAGGCCTCGGTGGATCAGATCCTGCGAACCTATATCGCCCGATGGGAAATCGAAGTGAACTTCCGCGAAGAAAAATCGCTGATCGGCGTCGGCCAAGCCCAGGTTCGACATCCAGTCTCAACCCAAGCTGTTCCGGTCATGGCCGCTGCATCCTACTCGATGCTTCTGACCGCCGCTGGCCAGGTCGTTGGCCGAACGGTTGCCCAGGAGTCTCTACCGAGCCCAAAATGGCGAGACAGTTCGCCTTTGCGTGCCTCGACACAAACACTGATTAACCACCTTCGCCACGAGTTGTGGCGTCCGGCATTGAATATAACCCACTTCGCCTCAAGTGGCCGCCCACAGACGAAGTCCCAAAAAATCGCATTGCAGTTAAATTCCGCTATCTATTACTCCGTCGCAAGCGGATAAACCGCCAAAGCCCAGACGTTTGCTAAAGCAAACGTTTCCACAAACTCCGCAATGAATCAAGCCCGTCAGCGGCGAGACTTTCCCACGAAAGTGGGAGAATCCCAAATGGCCCCGCTGGCCGAGGCGTTTCTGCACGCGGTCCCAAAGATCGTTGTCGATGATTGCCAGTTCGGGGCAGTCGTCGACTAAGGTGGCGTCGGGCGTTGCGATGGTTTTGTGCTTCCCCGTCTGTCGATTGAGTTTGTGGTGCCGCTTACCCCAGGTCCGACGCCCGAGATAAAGTTCGTTGCGGAGAATCTTAGATGTGCTGGTTTGGGAAAACAGCGTCCCTTTACGCGTACGCAGACCCCGTTCGTTCAACATTTTCGCCAGGAGGCGCAGGCCGATGCTCTCCTCGGCGTATCGAGTGAAAACCTCCCTTACGACGGCCGCTTCGGTCAGGTCGACGGTCAGGCGGTTAAAGTTGCCATCCTTGATGGATATGAAGCCGAGAGGGGGTAGCGGCCACATGCCAAGGCCTCGAAAACTGGGAAACCTGGTCCGATGGCCCTGGAGGTAATTTGTCTTGTGTGTGTGGCGATAGTTCTTGTTGCAGCCCTACAGGCTACGGTAGCCGGAAAGTGTCTGCCGGATTGGCGGTTGGACAATAATACGCCGGTCAGCGGGCTGTTACCTCCGCCGCCGGAGTGAAGCAGTCGATTTCCTGTAAGTCCAGCCGTATCGACGTACATCCGGTGGGATTTTATCTTCACCGCGCCGATTCTTGTAGTCCATGCAGGCTATCTCGACCCAATTTAATAATATGGATGAATCCTTTTATGGTATCCTGTTTCAAGCAGTTTATGGTACCACAGAATATGGATATGAGCAAGAAGAAACGCTGTGTCTGCGAATCCGCAGGTTAGGCAATATCCTGGAGGTCCGCATGACTGCATGACATCGCCCAGGACATTTTCTTGCACGA
>JABGPF010000428.1 GCA_018645065.1 Phycisphaerales bacterium | reverse complement strand
GAAAAACGCCCCATAAAGATCTGCAGACCACCGGCAAAGCTCTTCATCGGAAGGATGCATGGTGTGGCGTCGCGCGGGGTGCATGCGGCCGACGGTATGGTTATGGTGCCGTCCTGGCCGTAGGTGATTTCCTTATCCGCGGGCGTGATCTTCCTGTCCGCGACCTTCTGCGCTAATGTGGGTCCTATGACTTTGTCAATGTATTCGCCGGGCGTTTTTTCGGGCGCCGCGGCTTTGGCGGCCTTGGCCTCCTCTACGATCGCCCTCAGGCGACCGAGAGCTGCGCCATTCCAGCCTTCGGGAGGATCCTTGTGGTAGGTCCGGTAGGTCCGTTTCTCTCCCAGGACGTCGCCGATCCAGTAGGCCCGCTGGACCTGCACGAACTCTGTGCTCTCGCGAGCCTGCGTATAGTCGCGGAACCAGAGGTCCTTGCTTCCCCACACATAACCGCTACCCCAGCCCGGGCCCAGGTTCGGCCACCATCCGTCCGGCGACCAGCGGACCAGTGCACCATGCCTGGGGCTGGGACGGTGCGTGGCCGGGATGCCGAAGCAGCGCACAGCGTAACGGCCCATGCCCGCGCGACGGCCGCAGACCCCGCCGTTCTGGATGATGTTCTGACCGGCATACTGCTCGGGCCTGTCAAAGCAGACATGCCCCGAACCATACTTCACGCAGGTATTGACGATCACCGAGTAACGCACCCCATCGGGCGCATTGTAGATGTGGTCCGGCCGGAGGTTCCGTATCATTTCGCGACCCCAGGCCAGGTGCCCGGGCGGATCGCCATGGCCAAACAAGAATGTAAGTTCCCATGTCGTGAACGTCCCGAACGCCGGGTCCAGCTCGCCGCCCAGGTACGCTTTTTCGAATTGCAGGTAGAATTGCACCACTCGCTGATAGTGTTTCTCCACAGCTTCCGTCAACGCTGCTTCGGGTACCACTACCTCGGGTATCTTTCCTACTTTGCGCCCTTCCTTCTTTGCTTTCTCATTTTCCTCCTTCTTTGCCTTATTCTGTGCTTGCCTCTTTAATCCCGCGATTGCGCCCGCACGCCCCCCCGCCTGGTTCACGCTAGCAGCCATCGCCAGCCGCTGCAGCACGCCGTCCTTGGCCTTCTCGCTCGCCTTCTGAATTTTCGTGTAAATAAGCATCGCCTCGCCGTACGCTGCAGGCTGGCCTCTTCCGTAGCTTTTGGCGCCGTCGGCCATCACCATCTGCTTCATGATCTTATCGTCCGCCAGCAACCGTTCGATCAGCGCCGCCTGGGCCTTGCCCTGCCCTGCGAACTGGGCCAGGCCTGTCGGCGTAGCCTCGTGCAGGACAACGTATTTCACGAGCTTTGCGTCCAGCTTGTCGCTGGCCAGGAACTTCTTGAGCTGTTGTGCTTCCGGGCTCCCGGGTGTCTTTGCTTTCTCCAGGTCAATCTTTGTCACTTCGGCTGTCAGTTCGGTACGCAGTTGATTGAGCATGCCGGTGTATCGCGCAACCAATTTCCCGGGCGCATCGGCAGCAGACGCAGCTGTCAACTGACCGGCCATACAGAACACGAGCCCCGCCAGGGCCAAAGTTAATACGCGCATTGTTTTCATCTTTCGTCTCATATTCATTCCTATCTCCTTCTTCCTCTGCATTATCATCATCTCTCCCTAATTCGGTATAAAGAGTATGTTCCCTACAATCCCGCTGAAACGCCCACAGCGTGCCGCCGCACGACTACTTACCGGGTAACGTCCTCACGAGGCGAAAGCCCACGCCGCTGAACTGGCGGACGCGAGGTCCGCAGTTGTTGCGAACCGCCGACCGGCAGTTGGCGGCAGTGCTTCCCCAGCTGCCGCCGCGGAAGATGCGGATCCTGCCCGGTCCCCACTCGGTGTGCGGTACGCCCCCCGTCGGATCCTTCGCTTCACCTGCACTGTAGCTCCCGTACGCATCCCCACACCTTTCCCAGACGTTCCCGTGCATATCGAAAAGGCCCCACGCGTTGGCCTTCTTCGTTCCAACCGGATGCGGACGCCCGCTGTTCTCGCGGTACCAGGCGTATTCACCCAGCTTCGTTTCTGAGTCTCCGAAGCAGTACTTGGTTTTCGACCCGGCCCGACAGGCGTATTCCCACTCCGCTTCGGTGGGCAAGCGGTACTTGGCGCCTTTCGGCAGCTTGCCCTGGGCGATCTCTTTCTGTGTCAGCAGCTTGCAGAACTTGACGCAGTCTTCCAACGACACCTTCTCAACGGGCCGATCGCCCCCCTTGAATCTGCTTGGATTATCGGGCATCACCGACTCCCACTGCTTCTGTGTGACCTCGGTCACCCCCATGTAGAAACCTTTGGTCAACTTCACGCGGTGCGCCGGGCGTTCGTCGCCTGGCCCCTTTGTCGAACCCATCACAAATGACCCCGGGCCGATCAGCGCCATCTTGACTCCGATCGTGTTGGCGATCATTTTCTGCCCCGCGCCACTAGAACTGGTGGACAGACCGGGCGTTCCAACCACCGGCTTCAGGTTGAAATGCTTGATGCTCACACCCTTATTCGGGGTGTAATGGGTATATCCGATTCGGTTTCGTCCCTCTTTTAAGTCGAGTTCAACCGGTTCGGTATCCATCCAGTCGGCTTTGGTGTATGGAATGTCGACATTCAGGAGCGTTCTCCTGTTGACGCGAAGCAGGCATTGCCGGTCCACGGTCACGGTACATACACGTGCAGTGAATTCGTACTTGCCGGCTTTGGGGATATGTATACTGTAACTGAGCAATTCCGGGCGGCTACCTTTCAAGGCGTAGTGCACTTGCATTCCGCCATCTACGCTTTTCATGAATTTTAGCTTCTCACCGTTTTCCGGTGATTTGCATGCCGCTACGGGAATGGTTATTGTGCCATCCTTGGCCACGGTGATCTTGCGGAACTTCTCAGGGATCTTTATCTCTTTGATCTCTTCGGTCTCGCTACTCACATCGGATTCCGCGAGTTCTTCACCCGTGGTCCCTATGTCTTTTATTTTCTCATCTTCGACGATGGCATGTTTTTTGTAAAAACCAAGCAATTGCCAGAAACCACCGCTTGATCCGTGGTCACGCGGGGCAGCTTCACCCAGTGCTTTCCCTAACCACTCACACATCAGCACCTGTTTGAACCCCTCGGGATCTTCTTGCGCCTGTGAGAGCAATAGGAACTCCATGGGCTTCATTCCATTGATGTGCGAGCAGAAATAGAAGTGCGGTCCCAGGACGGTCGTCCAGCCGTCCGGCGTCCAGTGCGCCATGGCGCCATGACCCGGGGAAGGTGCACGACGAGCAGGCATCCCGAAAGCATATTCCGATATCTGCCCGGTAAAAGCACGGGGGCCGCAGACACCGCCTTCGAGAAAGAAATCCTGAATTCTCGACAGGTTCAAATCGGGGCGTGCCGGCATAATGCGCGAACAGTAGGGGACGTCGCTTCTCACAATACGGCAGTAGCGCCATCTGTAAGGTAAACGCATATGGTCGGGACGGTAGTTGCGCATCACCTTTCTGATCCACTCGATATCTTCAAGCGTGTAGGAGTCTGGAAATACAAAGCGATAGTTCC
>JABGPF010000427.1 GCA_018645065.1 Phycisphaerales bacterium | reverse complement strand
TAGTGTGATTACGGCGAAGACCGGGGCTGAACTCTGGGCGGCGGCTGACAAACAACCAATCGATCTGTTTATTCTTGATTTGATGCTAAATGGCGAAAGTGGCCTCAGCATTGCCAAAGAACTTCGAGGCAAGTCGGAAGTCGGTATCGTGATCGTCACAGGCAAGTCCGGTGAGACGGACCGTGTCCTCGGGTTAGAATTGGGTGCAGACGATTATGTAACCAAGCCCTTTAGTCCTTTGGAGTTGTTAGCCCGTGTGCGAAGCGTACTACGTCGGACCAAAGGCAGTTCTTACCCCGGCTTGATACAAGAACCTGCCGGTCAGATGATTGTTGAGTTTTACAGCTGGAAACTAGATATCGGCGCTTGTCATCTCGTCAATCCGGATAGTGAACCTGTCCCACTGACGACTGCAGAGTTTGAATTGCTCAGATCGTTCACCGATAGCCCCAACCAAGTTCTTTCCCGAGAATATCTGCTTGATAGCATTCATGGACGAGAGTGGGCGGGATATGACAGGGGCGTTGACGGGCTGGTCAGTCGATTACGTCGAAAGATAAAACCACCCGCTGGAAGTCCTCCCTTGATCAAGACCATGCGTGGTACGGGGTATATGTTTACCGCCAGAGTAAACAAGCTCTAAAATTTAACAATTAGCACAGGCCCGAAGCTTTGCTAACCTGAGGGGTAAAAACCTAACAAATCTTGTAATTTATTAGGTTCTTGCTGTAACCCTCAGTTCTCTGTGATTTCTTTCTGAAGTTGATTTTTTTGAACCATATGTAAAACATAATAATAAGTGTTCAATTACAACTACTTATGAGTTTTTTGATGAAACAAGCGAAAGTTATAAACGAAACAGAAATGAAGTGCCTGCTCGCTGTTATAGACGCTGGCAAGCACTCTGAGCGCAATCGCTGCGCTGTTATGTATGACTAGTGTCTCCGTGAACCGAACAATTGTAAATCCCGGAGCAATAATCCCCCACAGTAGCGGTCAAATTGTCTGATTGCAGCGGAGTAAAAATCCGCCACTGTTGAGCCTTTCGTTTTACGAGGGGCCGGGAGATGCATGGAGTGGAAAAATATAAACAGGTTCGTCTGGCTTGCCTTCGTCACGGGATGAGCCAGCGGGAGGCCGAGCGACAGTTTGGTGTTGATCGCAAGGTGGTCAGAAAGATGCTGGATCACCCTGAACCGCCTGGATATCGGCGTATCAAGCCCGTGCAGCGACCGAAGCTGGATGGTTTTACGCAGATCATTAATCATATTCTTGAGGCTGACAAAACGGTTCCCAAGAAGCAACGTCACAGTGCCAAACGCATTTTTGAGCGTCTTCGCGATGAATATGGATTCACCGGTAAAGTAACAATTGTCACAGATTATATCCGTCTGCAAAAGTTGAAGAGCAAGGAAGTTTACGTACCGTTGTTTCACGATCCCGGCCATGCGCAAGTTGATTTTGGTGAATCACTGGTGGATATCGGCGGGGTCCGCATGAAGGCCCATTGCTTCGTGATGAGCCTGCCCCACAGCGGTAGTGTCTTCGTCAAGGCGTATCCGGCGGAGACCACCGAGGCTTTTTGTGACGGGCATGTTGCGGCCTTTGCCTTCTTCGGCGGTGTGCCGCTGTCGATCGTTTATGACAACACCAAGATCGCCGTTGCCCGCATTCTGAAAAACCGGGAACGGGTGCGCAGCCAGGTGTTCACCCGGCTGCAGTCGCACTATCTGTTCGAAGACAAATTCGCCCGCCCGGCCAGGGGTAACGAGAAGGGCCATGTGGAGGGTGACGTTGGCTTTTCGCGGCGTAACTTTATGGTGCCGATCCCAAACTTTCCCAGCTTCGATGAGTTCAACGCCCATCTTGATGAACATTGCCTGAACCGCCAGGACGATACGCAGGCAGGGCAAAAGGAAACTATTGGCGATAAGTTGATCCGTGATCTCGAAGCTCTGATGAAGTTGCCTGCCGTGGCGTTTGATCCTTGCGAGCACGTCAGCACCCGCGCCAGTTCATTATCGCTGGTGCGCTATCGTTGTAACGATTATTCGGTTCCGGTGGCGTATGCCCATTTTGAGGTCCAGGTACGCGGCTACGTGGACCGGGTAGAAATCGCCTGCGGCACTGAAACTATCGCTCGCCACATTCGATCATACGATAAGGATGATATGGTGTTCGATCCGTTGCATTACCTGCCCTTGATCGAGCAAAAGATCAATGCCCTTGATCAAGCGGCACCACTCAAGGGCTGGGATCTGCCAAAGGAGTTTTCTCGTCTTCGCCGATTGTTCGAAGCCCGCCTCGGTCATCCGGGAAAGCGGGAGTATGTGCGGGTATTACGCTTGCTGGAACACTTCGATATGGGTGATGTCCATGCCGGGGTCAGGCAGGCGTTGGATATGGGGGCAGTCAGCTTTGATGCTATCCGGATGCTGGTGTTGTGCAAGAAAGAGAAGCTGCCGCCAAAGCTTGATCTTGATGTGTACCCGTTCCTGCCCAGAGCCACGGTGGGTAAAACCAGGCCGGACAGCTATATGGCCTTGCTGGAGGCCGCATCATGAGTGAAGTACCACAAATTTTATTGCAGCATCACTTGAAGAAGCTGCGCCTGCCTACCTTCATGGCGGAATATCAAAAGCAAGCCCACCAATGCGCTGCTGAAAACAGGGATCACGTTCACTACCTGTCTCGCCTGGCTGAACTGGAACTCATCGAGCGAGAACGTCGGATGGTTGAGCGCCGGATCAAGGCGGCAAAGTTCCCGGCGGTCAAAAGCCTCGACAGCTTTGACTTTAAGGCCATGCCATCGCTGAACAAACCGATGGTGATGGAACTGGCTCGCTGCGAATATCTGGACCGGTTCGAGAACGTTATCGCTCTCGGTCCCAGCGGCACCGGCAAGACCCACATCGCTTTGGGGCTGGGTCTGGCAGCGTGCCAGAAAGGGCTAAAGGTGCGCTTCATCACGGCGGCAAGTCTGGTTCACGAGTTGATCGAAGCCAGAGACGAAAAACAGTTGCTACGTCTGCAAAAGCAACTTGCCAGCCAGCACCTGCTGATCATCGACGAATTGGGTTTTGTTCCCTTATCAAAAACCGGAGCCGAACTGCTGTTCGAGGTCATCTCCCAATGTTACGAACGTGGTTCCCTGATCATTACCTCAAACCTGCCGTTCGATGAGTGGACCCAAACCTTCGGTTCCGAACGCCTGACGGGTGCCCTGCTGGATCGGCTGACCCACCACATTCACATCCTGGAAATGAACGGCGACAGCTTCCGCCTCAAACAAAGCCGCCAGAGCATGGCCCCGAAAAAGAAACCAGCGCAAAAACCCGCCACCTGAAACACCAAGAAAATCGCCAACATGATCCTGGCCCCTGGAATTCCAGGGGCCAGGATCATGTTGCCATAACAGAGCTATCGATCACTGCAAAGTGGTCCCTTTTTACACCGGGATATGGCGTATATTTACTCCGGGATTGACACCGGTTGCTGCGGGACAGATCAAACCGCGCTCCGCTGCCGTCGCCGCAACCGCGGCAGGCAAGACACCGGCGACAGATGCGAC
>JABGPF010000051.1 GCA_018645065.1 Phycisphaerales bacterium | reverse complement strand
GAAATCCGAGAGATTCAACTCCGAGTTGGGCTCGGTGCGAAAATAACTCGTCCTTGATGGGAAACTACCTGCTGTAGCTGCCTTGCCTGCAATGCCCAGCACCGGTGAACCGCTCTGGGCGGCGTTCATGCCTGAAATGCTATCGACGACCATGGTGCTGCCCTGGGCTTCGTCCAGCTTCCAATGGCCCATCGGCTTGGGATCGACAAACTTGACCTCGCCAAGCCCCACGCGGTCTCCGCCAGCGCCCTGGCCGTAGTAGTTGTCCGTGATAGTCATGCGGACTGCGTTGGCCTGGTGCGTTCCGCCAAGAGAAATCATATGCGCGGCGCCGGCCTGTTGAGGCACGACGATCGGGACGGGGTTTCCGAATACCCCGCTGGCGCCGGTGGTGGAGAACTCAACTGTAATGTCTTTCGCCGCGTTTCCCGCGATCGCGTAGTTCCACAGAATGGCGCTGCTCAGATTGTACGTCCCGCCCAGATCAAACGTCAGGACCGGCGCGGGCCTGGCCGGGTAGTAATCGGGCATGTTGTCGGCGGTGACCCACGAATTGCCGCTGTTCGAGTTCGCGTGTGTTGTCTCGGCGTCCGACGGGTCGGTCAGACCGCTGTTGTCGACCAGATGAGCGACGTTGTAGAGGTCCGAACCGGATGTCGATGAGGTGGCGCTGGTCGGCGTGATCAGAGCAGCCGAGGCGGGAACCACAGCCGCCACAAGAACCACAGCGGTCAGAACCACAACGGTACGGAATGATGTGAACATAGTAGTCATCCTCATAATGCAAAATGCAAAAACTGCCTTGAAACCAACGTATCGACCGTTCTTTTCACGTTCGGGACACTCCCGAACACCAAAGTCTGCAACCACCATCCAAAGCCCGAAAATCTCCGCCATCGAGACATTCGATCATTTAGGCTTATTTAGACTTAGGCGCTACACAGACACGCGGTCCATGCCTCCTCCGTGAACGCTCGCATACAACCACACTTATGCTACCATGCTCGCCCTGTTCCTGCAAGAGGAAAATCGAACTTTGGATGCATTATCCAGCTAGTTGTCAGTAGCGTCGGTGGAGGTGGGAGGGCGGGAGATCGTCAACCGCTAGCGGTCGTAGCGATCATTGTAGGCTTTGCGTCTGGCTTTGCGCCGGTCTTTCAGCCAGTCTTCGTAATCATCTTCCCAATCTTCGCAATCGTCTTCCCAGTCTTCCAGGCGGTCTTCGAAGTCGTCGCGGTCTTCGCCTCGCCATCGAACCGGACGAGGCGGGGGTGGACGAAACTGATCGTCGTAAAGATGATGCCGCGAATCGCGGTTACGATAGGACAGATCGTAGCATTTGTCGCACCGACAGTCCCGGTGATGCTTGTTGCACCCGGTCAGTAGTCCCATCGCCGCAAAGCCCATCAGTACGGTCAGGGCTATTAATGTGAATCGTGTCGAATGTGCCATTTGCCGTTCTCCTTACTTGCAGGACCAGGATTCCAGGGCGACTTATTCTATGAAACTATCGTCGGTACAGCGTTTAAGTCTTCTATACATTATACCGAACGAATCTGAAAACCCAGCCGAATCTACAGGGGGGGGAAATCGGGCGCCTGAAAATCGAGCCGGGGAACGTCGGTGCGGTGATGGGCCAGGCGATGAAATATAAAGTGAGATAAGGCGTAAGGACCGGCGGGGATGTTTGAATGCGTATGTTTACAGGTCGGTGATGTGTATACATGCGTTTCAGGTGGTCGGCGGGGCGATTGGTGGCTGGGTCCAGCGGCGTGGCTGTGCTTAACTCGTTTTGCTACAGTATGTTGCGTCTCCAAAGCGCCTGCGTTACTCATGGCTCGGATAAGTAGTACTACTTTTACGTGTCAAGGTTTACACGCCCAGAAGTGTGAAGCAATTGTGAACCTCGGTCTGCGGCCAGGTAGGGGGTGCTGTGTGCGGATTTTCGGTTTGGGGCATGGTGTTGGTTTTCGATGACTGTTGCTCGTTTGCGATGTTTCGGTACAATGGCGGGGTGAATATTCCCGAGATTACAAGACGTGTCACCAGGTCGCTGGATGTTGGTGGGGTCGTTATCGGCGGCTCCGCGCCGGTTCGTATCCAGAGCATGACCAATACGCCAACCCGAGACGCAGCGGCGACGCTGGAGCAGATAAGGCGTTTGGCGGGCGCTGGCGCTGAGTTGGTGCGTGTTGCGGTTCCGACGCCCGCCGACACCGCAGCCTTGGGCGAAATTGTGTCCGGTGCGCCCGTACCGATTATCGCCGATGTACACTTCCACTTCGACCGGGCCCTTGAGGCCATTGCCGCCGGTGTGGCGAAAATACGCCTGAACCCGGGCAATATCGGTGATCGCCAGCAGGTCATGCGGATTATCGACGCCGCCGACGCCGCCGGTGTAGCGATTCGGATTGGCGTGAATGAAGGTTCGGTTGTCGAGCGGAAAGAAGGCCAGCAGCGCAGCAGCGATCTGGCGGCTCGGTTGGACGCGTTGATGGTCGAGAAGATGGCTGAGTATCTGGAGGTGTTCGCGGTAGCGGGTTTCGAGCGTTTGGTGCTGTCAGCCAAGAGTCACGACGCGGTGACTACGGTGGCGGTGAATCGCTTGCTGGCTGATCGCT
This sequence comes from Phycisphaerales bacterium, assembly GCA_018645065.1. Lineage (GTDB taxonomy): Bacteria > Planctomycetota > Phycisphaerae > SM23-33 > SM23-33 > BS750m-G57. The sequence continues at coordinate 21,770 of JABGPF010000051.1, read as the reverse complement.
GGGATTTCCCGTTGCATCTTGGCGTTACGCATGCTGGTACGGCCCAGAGCGGCGCGATACGTTCAGCGGCGGCGTTGGGCACGCTGCTGTGCGAGGGGATTGGCGATACGATTCGGATATCGTACGCAGGCGATCCGGTGGCGGAAGTCGAGGCGGCGCGTGAACTTCTGGCGAGCTTGCGTTTGCGGAAGCGGGTGGGGATAGAGCTTATCGCCTGCCCGACCTGCGGGCGCCTTGAGACTGATATTGACGATATTGTTGAGGAGGTCCGCCAAGCGTTGAGCGATCTGACCGAGCCGATAACCGTTGCGATTATGGGCTGCGTGGTCAACGGACCGGGTGAGGCCCAGCACGCCGACGTCGCCATTTGCGCGGGCAAGGACAAGGCGATTCTCTACCGGCGCGGTGAGCGTATTCGGACCGTCCGGGCCGATGAAATCGTCGAAGCGATAGTAAGCGAAGCCAGAACCGTCGCGGGCGCGTAGACCGGCGCCACGTGAAAAATGGGCGGGAAAAACTTGCAGGCGTTTTTACGGGGCGATAGAATCACCTGATTCCAAACGATACGAGAAACCAACACCTATTAAGGATGTGATGATGAGCCGCACATGTAAAGAAATACGAGCCGACTTTATCAAGTTCTTCGAAGACCGCGGACACACGTTCGTCCCGTCAAGCTCGCTCCTCCCGGGCGACGACCCGACGCTGCTGTTCACCAACGCCGGTATGAACCAGTACAAGGAGCTGTTCCTGGGCACGGCAGTTCGCGATTACGTGCGGGCGGCGAACACGCAGAAATGTATCCGGGCCGGTGGTAAGCATAACGATCTGGAAGACGTCGGTCGCGACACGTACCACCACACGTTCTTCGAGATGCTGGGCAACTGGAGCTTCGGCGACTACTTCAAGGAAGACGCGATAAAATGGGCCTGGGAGCTTCTCACAGAAGTTTGGGGCCTGCCCAAGGACCGACTCTACGCCACCGTGTTCGAAGGCGACGCAGCCGACGGACTCGAAGCCGACGACGAGGCCAGGAAGCTCTGGACTGAGCTTACCGATATCGATCCGTCCCACATCCTGATGGGCAACAAGAAGGATAACTTCTGGGAAATGGGCGATACTGGCCCGTGCGGCCCGTGCAGCGAAGTGCATATCGACCTGACGCCAGACGGTTCGGGCAAATCGCTGGTAAACGCCGACGACGCTCGCGTTATCGAGATTTGGAACCTGGTGTTCATCCAGTTCAATCGCGGAGCCGACGGGTCGCTGACCCCGCTTCCGGCCCGCCACGTGGACACCGGTATGGGCCTCGAACGCGTTGGTATGGCGATGCAGGGCAAGAAGAGCAACTACGCCACTGACCTGTTCGTTCCGATCATTGAGAAAATCGAAACACTGACCGAGCATCGATATGGAGCATCGGCGGGTATCGAAGACCGCTTCGACGTAGCCGACGCCGACGATATCGGAAACGTGGCGTGCAGAGTTATCGCCGACCACGCCCGAACGCTCACCTTCGCCATCGCCGACGGGATCATCCCCTCCAACGAAGGTCGCGGGTATGTCGTGCGTCGGATCCTGAGGCGAGCAGCCCGCTACGGCAGGCAGTATTTGAATATTGAAGGCACGTTCCTGGCGACTCTCATCGAGACGGTTGTCGAGCTCATGGGCGACGTTTTCCCCGAGATCGTCGAGCGAAAAGATTACGTTATCGCCACAGTCACCGAGGAAGAAGAATCGTTCGGCAGGACGCTGGATCGCGGGATTCAACTGTTTAACCGTCAGGCCGATAAGGTCAAGGCGGCCGGGCAGAACACTCTCGGCGGCGACGTAGCATTTGATTTGTACGCAACTTACGGTTTCCCGGTCGACCTGACGCAGTTGATGGCTGAAGAGATCGAGATGGAAGTCGACATGGACGATTTCCGCGCCAAGATGGACGAGCATCGCGACGCGAGCAAGGGCGACGGATCGACATTCAAGGTCGACGCCGTAGCCGGTCTGCCCGCATGCGACGACAGCGGGAAATACGCTCATGACGAGGCGTTGGGAGCTAGTGTTATCGGCTGGGTTGACGGTGAGAATTTTGTAACTGAAGGTTCGCTCGCCGCGGGGGCTGAGTCGGTGGTGGTGCTGGATAAGACTAATTTTTACGGCCAGTCCGGTGGTCAGTTGGGCGATTCGGGCCAGTTGGTTTGGGACGGCGGGCGGTTTGCGGTAAGCGATACTCAAGTCGCCGGCGACTGCATCTTGCATATGGGCGCGGTGGTCGAAGGTTCGCTTCAGGTCGGTCAGTCCGTTCAGTGCGAAGTGAACACCGATCGCCTGGCGACTATGCGGAATCACACTGCGACGCACCTGCTGAACTGGGCGCTGCGGAAGGTTGTGGGCGATCAGGTTAACCAGGCCGGTAGCGAAGTTGGCCCGCATCATCTGCGGTTTGACTTCTCGCACGGAAAGGCTGTCGACGCCGAGCAGTTGGCGGAAGTTGAGCGGTTGGTCAATGATCGCGTGATGGCTGATGAGGCTGTGTCGATCAATAATATGTCACTGGACGACGCCAGGAAAATCCCCGGCGTTCGAGCGGTGTTTGGCGAGAAATACGGTCAGGAAGTTCGCGTGGTTTCTATTGGTGCTGCCGCTGAGATAGAAGACGCCGACGCGAATTACGCCATCGAATTGTGTGGCGGCACGCATATGAGGAGCACTGGCGGGATCGGTCTGTTTAAGATTGTATCTGAAGAGTCGGTGGCTAAGGGCGTGCGACGGATCACTGCTCTGACCGGTAACAAAGCCGTCGAACATATCCAGCGAATGGAAGTTGTCATCAAGGGCGTTTCGGGCGTTTTGCGAGCCCCTGCCGACGCTTTGGTCGATCGGATAACTGCGATGCAGAAAGAGATTAAGGAGCTCCGCAAGCGTCCTGCCGGTGGGGGAGGGTCTGCGATTTCTGTGGTTTCTGAAATTAATGGCGCCCAGGGCAAGGCGGTTGTTGCGTTGGCTGACGGGGGCGATTCCGGTCAGATGCGAAACTTCTGCGATCAGCAGCGTCAGAAGGGCGCCGATGCTGTGTTTGTCGGCGGCGCCGACGGTGGTAAGGTCATTCTTATCGCTATGGTTAACCAGGAACTAGTCGATTCCAGCGGTATAAAAGCCGGAGATTGGGTCAAAGAGATCGCCCCGATAGTAGGCGGAGGCGGAGGCGGAAAGCCCACGTTGGCGCAGGCTGGCGGTAAGGATCCGTCCAAGCTTTCCGACGCCCTGACGACCGCTGGCCAGTGGATTGGCGCAAAGCTTGGCTGAGTTTTGAGATAATTGCCGAGCGGTGGGAAAGATTTTTCCTTGACAAACCCGCCTCAGGCTTCTATCTTCTCCGAATTACCGACAGAGAGCGCTTGTAGTGCATACGTGCTTGTCGGTAGTGTAATTTTGATTAGATAATGTTGTAGGTATGGAGTTTATCGATGCTTCCCAAACAGAAGATATCCCGGGCCCGCACGCGTAAGCGTCGCAGTCATCATGCTAAAGTTATGCCCAACATCGCCGATTGCCCACAGTGCAATTCGCCGAAGTTGCCGCATGCAGCTTGCGAAAACTGCGGTTATGTCCGTCCTGGACTTAGCTTGAAAATCGCAAAAGGGAGTTAATCGATGCGAATAGGCATCGATGCTATGGGGGGTGACAGAGCGCCTAAGGCTGAGGTCCAGGGTGCTCTTGATGCATGCGCCTCGCTAGCCGAGGACGACAAGATCGTTCTGGTTGGTGATAAAGAAGTTATCCTTCAGCACCTAGCGGGAAATGACGGGTGGGAAGAGCATATCGAGATTTATCACGCCTCCCAGGCCATTGGGATGAACGAATCGCCCGTTGAGGCGTTGCGTTCCAAGCCCGATTCCTCGATCGCAGTGCTGGTTAAGCTGCACAAGGAAGGCATGGTCGACGCGTGTATTTCGGCTGGAAACACCGGAGCCTTCGCAGCCGCCGGGCAGATGATGCTTCGGCGTCTTGAGGGCGTTCATCGTCCAGGTATCGCGATTGTCACCCCGACGCCCAGAGGCCCGGTCGCTCTTTGCGACGTAGGGGCCAATGTGAGCTGTCGTCCCTTCCATCTGTACCAGTACGGTCTGATGGCCTCGATTTACCTCAGTGCAATGTGTGATATGCCCGACCCGCGGGTTGGTCTGTTGAGCATTGGCACAGAAGAGGCTAAGGGTAACGAACTGGTGAAGCAGACTCGCGAACTGTTCCAGGATGATTCCCGCATATCTTTCGTGGGCAACGTTGAGGGTCGCGATTTATTCAGCGGCCGATGCGACGTTATGATCTGCGAAGGGTTTGTTGGCAATGTAGTTCTGAAACTTATGGAAGGGCTTGTCGAGGGCCTGATGAAGTCGATGTTCAAGGAACTGGCTCACGCACTGCCCGACCAGGCAAGCATGATGCAGAAGATTGGAAGTTCAACTTTCGCAAAATACGACTTCAACGAATACGGCGGCGCTCCGCTTCTGGGTGTTAATGGACTCTGCATTATCTGCCACGGAGCCAGCAGCAACAGGGGTATCATGAATGCTGTAAACGTAGTTCGTGAACTGTCGAAAAGGCATATGAACGAGCGAATTGTGGAAGTCCTGTCGCAGGGACCAGAGGGAAATTAATGGCCAATTTTCCACGTGCAGCCATCGCGGGACTCGGTTCGGGAATACCTGAAAAGGTCCTCTCAAACGCCGATCTCGAGAAGATGCTCGACACCAACGACGAGTGGATTACTCAGCGCACGGGTATTAAAGAGCGTCGGATCGTTTCGCCCGGTCAGAGCACGGTAACCCTCGCAGTCCAGGCCGCAAAAGAAGCGATCGCCCAAGCCGGTATCACCGCAGACGACCTCGATTTGATCGTCTGCGCCACCATCACGCCGGAAATGCCCCTGCCAACCACCGCCTGCGTTATTCAGTCGGAACTGGGCGTTAAGGGAATACCAGCGTTCGACGTAGTGGCCGCTTGCAGCGGATATCTCTACGGGCTTACCGTTGGAAGCCAGTTCATAATGACGGGCAAGTACAAACGCGTGCTGGTAATCGGCGTGGACGTACTCAGCTCGATGACGGACTATGAAGATCGCGGAACAAGCATACTGTTCGGGGACGGAGCGGGCGCCGCGGTGCTCGTAGCCACCGACGACGAAGATAAAGGCATTATTCACACCGTATTACACGCCGAAGGAAGCGGATGGAATTATATCCACGTGCCCGCCGGCGGAACCAGGAAAGTAACTTCAGCGGAAACTGTCGCAAACCGTGAACATTTTATCAAAATGCGCGGCCGCGATGTCTACAAGTTCGCCGTCGAAAAAATGCAATGGCTGCTTGGCGACTGCCTGGAAAAATGTAATCTCACCGTAGACGATGTCGATATGGTTATCCCACACCAGGTGAACCTGAGAATCATTACCTCGGCGACCAGAAAGTTTAATTTCCCGATGGAAAAGGTATTTGTCAATATCGATAAATACGGAAATACGTCGGCCGGTTCGGTTCCGCTAGCTATGTCTGAGGCATGGCGAGAGGGTGCAATCGGGCCTGGCTCCACGGTTATCCTCGCGGCGTTCGGCGCCGGGCTGACCTGGGCGGGCGCCGTTATTAAACTCTAATAAACATTCATCCTTTTGTACTTTTTCGTATTTTTTGTACATTGACCTGAGAAGCGCAACCACCATGAAAACAGCTTATCTATTCCCCGGACAAGGCGCCCAGAAAGTTGGTATGGGCCAGGATATCTGCGAAGCGTTCGCCCCGGCGGCTGAAATCTTCGAACGTGCTGAGCAAATCACAGGCATGCCGATTCGCAAGCTCTGCTTCGAGGGTCCCCAGGAACTGCTCGATCGCACAGATAACGCCCAACCGTGCATTTTCACGGTGTCGGCGGCAACGCTGGCGGTAATGAACGAAGTTCTCAGCGACCAGCAGAAGCAGGAAATCGCTCCGACGTGCCTTGCAGGCCTGTCGCTGGGCGAATATACAGCCCTTTACGCAGCCGGTGCGGTGGACTTCGAAACCGCCCTGAGGCTCGTGATGAAACGCGGACAGGCAATGCAGGCCGCCGCCGAGCAAAAACCCTCAAGCATGTTATGCGTTCTGGGCGTCGATGAAACCCAGGCCGCCGAACTATGCCAAGCCGCCGCTGGCGGGCAAGTGCTTACCTGTGCGAATTTTAACTGCCCCGGGCAAGTTGTGATATCCGGTGGTGTTGAGGCTTGTCAGCGAGCTGCTGAGTTGGCCGGTGAATATGGCGCCTCCGGTTCAGTGCCCCTGAGCGTAGCAGGAGCGTTCCACAGCGAATATATGGCCCCGGCGGCCGATGATCTGGCACAAGCCCTTGCAGGCGTTAGTTTTGTAGCCACAGAGGCGCCTGTGATATCGAACGTAGACGCCAAACCGCACGCAGAGCCCGGGCAAGTGGCTGAGAAGTTGCTGGCTCAGCTTGTTTCACCGGTTCGCTGGCAGCAGTCGATGGAAGGGTTGATGGAAGACGGAATTGAACAATTTATCGAGATCGGACCGGGCCGCGTACTGGCCGGTTTGATGCGCAGGATTCACCGAAGAGTAAATTTCACTAGCATTAATTCTCAAAAGGCAGTGGAAAAACTCGCTGAAAGTAACTAATACGGAAGAACCAGAGGATTGTAATGACTGAGAATACCAACAAAATTGCGATAGTAACCGGCGCGGCCCGTGGTATTGGGCTGGAAATTGTTAAGGAGCTTTTGGCTCGCGACATGACGGTAATCGCCGTCGACCTGAACGCCGAACTGCTGGACACGCTGCCCGAGACGCTTGGCGCCCCTGACGATAAGTTCGCGGTTAAAGCTCTTGACGTGACCGATGGCGAGGGCTTTGGCTCGCTGGTCGAGGAAGTTGTCGAAAAGTACGGTAGGATCGATGTGCTGGTGAACAACGCGGGCATCACCCGCGACGGTCTGCTGATGCGTATGAGCGACGAAGACTGGGACCTGGTCCTGAACGTGAACCTGAAGAGCGCCTTCATCGGAACGCGTGCGGTATGCCGCTACATGGTCCGCCAGAAAGCAGGCTCGATCATCAATATGGCCAGTTATTCCGGGATCGAAGGTAATCGCGGGCAGGCGAACTATGCGGCAAGTAAAGCCGGAATGATCGGACTGACCAAGACAACGGCGAAGGAACTGGCGACCAAGAACATTCGCTGCAACGCCGTCGCGCCCGGATTCATCCAGACCGAAATGACCGACGTGCTGCCCCAGCAGGCCAAAGATATGGCTCTGGCGCAGATCCCGCTGAAGCGATTTGGTCAGCCCAGAGACATCGCATGTGCGGTTGCTTTCCTCGCCGGCGACGACTCAACTTACGTCACCGGACAGGTGTTAAGTGTCGATGGCGGAATGCACACTTAAGGTGTTATTCCGAAGATTTCCGAAGTTTTCTGAAAATTGTTTGGTCCTGATGTCGAGAAACTGTAAGAATCCGTTCAGGATTAACTTGCATGATTTGGACTGTCGCGATATAGTACCGCGACGAAATTGATAACGTAACGTAGCGTATTAATAGTAACTTCTTGAACTTCCAGATATGGAGGTCGTAAACGTGGCAGACGATATACAAGCTAAAGTAATAGAAATCGTATCAGAGCAGATGGGCAAAGACGCAAGCGAGTTGACGCGTGAAACCTCGTTCGTCAATGACCTGAACGCAGACAGCCTTGACACCGTTGAATTGGTCATGGAGTTTGAAGGACAGTTCGAACTGAGTATCCCGGATGAAGACGCCGAGAAGATTCAGACCATCGGACAGGCCATCGACTACATCACCGAACACAGCGCCTAAGCCTGCCCAAACTCCAGTAAGGAGCTTTACTGCTATGGCCAGACGACGCGTTGTAATTACGGGTATGGGCACGGTCAATCCGCTGTCGCGCACTGTTGGAGGCTTTTGGGATTCCCTAATGGCCTGCAAGAGCGGGATAAGCCGGATCGAACGCTTTGATCCAACTCCGTTCACCTCCCAGATTGGTGGAGAGGTGAAGGACTGGACCTGCGTGGAATCTGAGATCGTTTCACATCGAGAGTCCAAACGGCTTGACCGCTTCGCGCAGTTCGCCGTTCAGGCGTCTATCGACGCTGTCGCCGATAGTGGACTGAACTTCGAGGATGAAGATCCCGGACGTTCGGCCGCCATCATCGGAAGCGGTATCGGTGGGCTCCAGGAACTCGAGACCCAGACTGAACGAATGCTCAACGGCGGACCGAAACGTGTCAGCCCGTTCACCGTTCCGAAACTGATGGCAAACGCCGCCAGTGGTACCGTCTCGATTATTTGGGGCCTGCAGGGTCCTAACTTCGCGGTGGTTACCGCTTGTGCATCCGCCGCCAACTCCATCGGAGAGGCATTCAGGTTGGTTGCCCATGGTGGGTCGGATATTGCAATCACAGGCGGAGCAGAAGCCGCTCTGACCCGCGTGGGCCTGGCGAGCTTCTGTTCGCTCAGAGGCCTGTCGACACGCAATGACGATCCCGAACGAGCCTCCCGCCCGTTTGATACTGATCGCGACGGGTTCCTGCTGGCTGAAGGCGCAGGCGTGGTGGTGCTCGAAGAGCTCGAACACGCAAAGGCTCGCGGCGCCGATATCTACGCAGAGCTTGTTGGATACGCCTCCACTGGCGACGCGCACCACATTACCGCGCCAGACCCAGCCGGTAGTGGAGCCACGCTCGCGATGAAACGCTGCCTGGCTGACGCCGAAGTGAACGCCGAAGATGTTGACTACGTGAACGCACACGGAACCAGCACGCAACTTGGCGATCTGGCGGAAACCGGTGCGATCAAAAACGTATTCGGTGATTACGCCACGAACGGATTGGTTGTTTCGTCGACCAAGTCCGCCACCGGGCACCTGTTGGGAGCCTCGGGCGGAGTCGAAATTATCGCCGCGGCGATGGCCATGAAACACAGTATAGTACCGCCCACGCTGAACCTCGAAAATCCCGACGAAGGTTGCGATCTTGACTACTGCCCGCTGACGCCGCGGGAAATGAATGTAGACATCGCACTGTCAAACAGCTTTGGATTCGGTGGGCACAACGCCTGCTTGCTGATCAAAAAATTCACCGACTAATCAGCCCAATTAAATTTACTTATAAAAAAGCCCAGGTATCCCGTAAAGGAACCTGGGCTTTTTTGAGTTCTCCTCCCAAAAGCGCTAAGCCGCAAGCGGCAAACCCAATAAAACCCGAACGAGCGTGAAGTCGTGCCGCTTGCGGCTTAGCGCTTTTGGGAAGCTTGTTGCATAATCCTCTCACGGACTGGGCTACAATTATTTCCGGCCCTGACGGGCCTGACGACAAGACTATCGAAATCTTCGTCCTCGGTATTAAATGAAGAACTTACAAATTATCCGCGACGAGTTTTTCCGCTTCGATCATCGCTTGCTGGCGAGTTTCGAATTCTTCGTTGAGTTGCGAGTTGTAGAGCGATGAGGCGATGCTTCCCAGTTGCGGGCTTTCCCGCAGGCCGAGTTTTATCAGGTCCGCCCCGGTTACCAGGGGCGCAGGGGCGATCTTGTCGGGCGGGATTGCTTCAGCCCGCATAGCGATTCGATCGCAGAGTTCGTGGTGTCCGTCGGCAGAGAGTTCTTCAAATCGCCACAGGTCCACCAGGCGATGGAAATGTTTAACCGCGAGCAGTCGTTTGAAATCGCAGAGGGGAATGTCGGCTGCCTGGCGCCACTTGTCCATATTTTCCGCCAGCCAGCAGAGTGCTTTTTTCAGGTCGTTCGACGCGCCCCATCTCTTGATAATTCCCGAGATTTCATCGGGCGTAAGTTCGCAGAGCACAGCGGCCAGCGTAAGTATCAGGTCGCAGCGGTCTGCCACTGATCGGGCTCGTTCCACGCTGCGGGGCCATCGGTTTTCAGATTCGAAAAGTTCGCTCAGGATCACCGGCGCCAGGGCGACTTCCTGAAGCGTTTCGAGCGCCAGCGGGGCGTTTGCCTCCGACAGCATCTTCGAGAGTTCGTCGCAGATTCGCTCACCGCTTATGGTTGAAATTTCCGGAGCGTATTTTTCGATTGCCTGTCGAGTTTGGTCGTCGATAGCAAATCCCAGGCGTACTGTGAACCTCACCGCTCGCATGAGTCTAAGGTAATCTTCGGTGAATCGGCGGTCGGGCGATCCGATTGTCCGAATGATTTTTCGTTCAATGTCTTCGCGTCCGCCGACGTAGTCGATAAGTTCTTCGGCAATCGGATCGTAGAACATTCCGTTGATGGTGAAGTCGCGTCTTTCGGCATCGTGTCGCGCCGAGGTGAAGCATACTCCGTCGGGCCGTCGCCCGTCGCTGTAGCTCAGGTCGCTGCGGAACGTAGCCACTTCCACCTGGCGTCGATCGTGGATGACCATGACCACGCCGAATTTCGCGCCGATCATCAGCACGCGTTTGAAAAGCTTTTGCACTTCCTTCGGTTCAGCCGATGTGGCGATGTCGTAGTCCGACGATTCGCGACCAAGCAGCATATCGCGCACGCATCCCCCAGCCAGCAACGCTTCGTGCCCGCCTTCGATCAAACGCTTCAGCACCCAGAGTGCGGTGGATTTTGTACCTTTGTCAGCCATCCATGAGATTCTACCAGCGAGACAGAAAGATACAAGCCAAGAGTCGGTGGCGACGGATTCAATATCCAATATCCAACAAGAAATGTCCAATTTTCAAGTAACGGCAACGTCAACGGCAACGTCAACGGCAACGTCAACGGCGGACGACGACGGCGAAAGGCGTATTACCGGTAGCCTGTTTAGCCGCAGGACTCATACGTTCGCCTCGTCCCGACGCAGTCGGGATGTCGTTGCCGTTCGTCGTTAACTTGGAAATTGGACATTTCTTGTTGGATATTGGATATTGATTCGTTGATGTTGCCGTCATGCGATTTGTTTGCGGTTGGCTACAAGTGCTTCTGCGATGAGTAGCAGTATTACTATCATGCAGACCAGGTCCCACCATTCGGTTGGTTGGGCGTCCTGGACTGCTGAGGCCATTACTTCCTTCAGATTTGATCCGACGTAAACTTGTTCGATTTTGGCGCGTTCCAGGACGCCGCGAAACGCCTCGGTGCTGTAGGCCTCCAGGTCGGCTTCGCTTCCGTTGGGGTTCACTGCGAACGAGCCTTTGGCGCCGGGTTTGTCGGCGTCTGGTCCGATCGCCTGCCAGTGGTACAGGCCGATGTGCTTCGTGTCGGTGAAAGTGGCTTGGCCTTTCGAGTTGAGTTGAACCACTGCGGTTTTGTACTTCCCGTCCTGCTTTACCGGCAGGGTGATTTTGATGCTCCCGCTCTTTACGCCTTTGGGCTGGATTGCGACTTGCGCGCCCCACATATAGCTGTCCAGCCGGCCTGGATCCCGCGGCGCCAGGATGCATGCCCGAACGACCATCGAGACAATTACGTTGGCGCCTGACCCCAGGAAGTTTGACCATTGGCCCGACGACGTGGTCGCACACACGGTGATTCGCCCGCGTCCGATTTTTTTGGTGAGCATCAGCGGGTCGCGGTTGGCCAGGCCCATGAGCACTGTCGAGCCTCGCCCGGTGCGGTCCATGCGGAAGTAACGTCTGACCATTGGGCTGAGGTAGTCGCTGCGTTCCTTGAACAGGCCCTTGAGGTACGGGTCGGTGGTGTCTACTTGCGCTACGCCGACAGCTTCTGCGTCGGCGCCTATTTCTCCGACGGCTTGCAGTATTTTGCCCGGCAGTACGCCCGGTCCGAACGCCTTGTTGTATGCTTCGGGGTTCACGTCGGGTCCGAGGAAAAGCATTACCGTTCCGCCCCGGGCGATGAACGCTGCTATCGCTGCGGCTTGGGCGGGAGTGAACTCCGCTACGTTCGCCGCCAGCAGGGCGTCTATTCCCTCAAGGTGTGCGGGTTGGAAGTCTGTAGCGTTCATTATTTTCGGCGTGATTGACCACGGTGCATCTTCGCGTCCGGACCAGGGGTCTGTGACGATGGCCAGCCACGCCGATGCGTCGGTGTCTACGGAGGCTTCGGCTCTGGAGGAGCCTCGCAGTATCAGGGCGTTGGCCCGCGGGCGCACCGTCATGCTGAACCGCCGGACATTATCGATCGCCAAATCGTCCTTGAACGGTTCCCCCGCTTCGTCGCAGAGGTACAGCTCGCCGCTCTTGCCGCCGGCGCCTGAGCCTGCGGATGTGAGGAACCGCACGGTGGCTACGCTTCGGTCTTTACCGGCTCCGGCGAGAGTTATTCTTCTCGGGCTGATCGGGCGTTGGTTTTCCATTCGCACTGCGACGAGCACTTCGCGGTCGCCCGGTGATGAGTTTACAACCGTTGCCGAGATTTCCATCGCCGAATTTACGATTCGTCGCCCGCCGATTTCGAGGTTGCTTATCCCGATATTGGCGATGTCCTGCAGGGCGGTGTTCACGATCATTACGTGGATGTTTTGTTCGTTGAGCAGTTTTTTTGCGCTGGCGATTTCCTCGAAGCTTGCTCGTTGGAGGTCAGAGAACACGTAGATGGATTTTTGCGAGACTGTATCGTGTTGATTGAGCAGTTGTGCGGCCTGTTTGATTTTTTGCAGCAGTCCGGCCCGTCCTGCGCTTAATTTCGCCGCCCTCACCGCCCGCGCGAGCGCCGCCCAGTCGCTGGTCATTTCGCTGGCCGACGATGCCCCGTTTGTTGTCAGCACGACTCCGCTGGTCGGCGGATTTTCGCCTGTCAGCAGTGTTTCGGCGTGTGCCTTGGCCTGTTCGAACCGCGTTGCACTTCCGGCTTGGGCGCCCATGGAGTAGCTGTTGTCTAGCACTACGGCTACTGACTGTTTGTTCTTGCCCATCCATCCGCCAAGTGCATTGGTGATTGGTTGTGCAACCGCCAACGCCAACAGGCCCAGCAGCCCGGCCCGGATGAGCAGCAGCAGCCAGTGCTGCACGCGTCGCTTGCGAGCGGTCTTCTCCATGCTCATTTTGAGGAACCGCAGCGTTGGGAACTCGATATCCTTTGCCCGCACGCTCGACAGGAGGTGCAGGACGAACGGTATCGCCATCGCCGCCGCGCCCAGCAGCAGCCAAGGCGCCAAAAATCCGAATCCCAGAATCATCGCAGCTTCTTCCTCCGGGCCAGGTAATCCAGGAGCATTCGCTCGTAAGGATCCGATGTCGACGCCAGGACGTATTCGATTTTGCGCCCCGAGCATTCAAGGCGGTAGCGATCGATAAAAGCGTTCATCTCGTCGATGTAGCCCTGTTTGACATGCCGCGGATCGACCTGGATTTTCTGCTTTGTCTCCATGTCCACAAACGACGAGACCTTGGTGAACGGGAACTCCAACTCGGCTTGGTCCATCACGTGGAAAACGATGATCTGGTGCTTTTTGTAGACGAAATGCTGCAGCGCTTTCAGGATTTCGGACTGATCGTCATAGAGGTCCGAGATTATGATGACCAGCCCGCGTTTTGCGATTCGGTTAGCCAGGTTGTGGAACGTGTCGCCGACGGCTGTTTTTCCGCCAGGGGTCAATCCTTCCAGCGTGGTGAATATTCGGTCCATGTGCGCCGGTGAACTGGCGGGGGGGATGTGGAATCGCACGTCCTTGTCGAACGCGATCATGCCCACCGAATCCTGCTGTCGGCACATCAGGTAAGTAAGGCATGACGCCAGGAAACATCCGTACTGGAATTTGGTGATTTTGGCGTCGTGTTTGTAGTTCATCGACGCGCTGGCGTCCAGCAGGATGTGTGCCCGCAGGTTTGTTTCCTGCTCGTATTGCTTAATGTAATATCGATCTGATCTTGCCCAGGCCACCCAGTCGAGATGGCGCAGATCGTCACCGGGCGCGTATTCGCGGTGCTCGGCGAATTCGACGGAGAAACCCTTGTGCGGGCTGCGGTGCAGTCCGGATATGAACCCTTCAACGGCTTGGCGAACGGTGAAGCTGAGGTTCGTCAGCCGGTCCATTTTGGAAGGCTCAAAGTATAGATATGGGTTTTTCTTGTCGGCGGCCATCTGGCGTTCTCGTGTGCGACTATTCTTCTGGCGGTATTTCTTCGGACAGTATTTCTTCGGCTGGTTGTTCTCCGCGCGGTATTTCCAGGAGCGTTACGAGCATACTACCGTATTTTTTGGTTCGGTACACGTCCAGTCCGCCCAGGCCTTCGGGTGGTTCTGCGCCCTTGGGCGTTCGCAGGACGATCAGCCCGTCATGGGAGAGCTTCGCCGCCAGCGGTTCGAAGATGTTTGCAGAGGCCTTGTCCCAGTTCCAGCGGCGAGTGTCAACGTACGGCGGGTCGACGAACACAATGTCGAGTTCCTGGTCGATCCCGGTAAGTCGCGGTCGCAGCGTTATTGTGATGTCGCCAACCCATACGGTGCTGTCGCCGGCGGCTCCGAAATCCTGCAGGTTGCGGTTGAGGCGATCGACAACACCGCGGTCCTTCTCGGCGAAGATACAGTGTTCCGCTCCGCGTGAAAGGGCTTCAATGCCCATCGTGCCCGTACCGCTGTACAGGTCTACAACGAAGGCGCCTTCCAGATACGGCGCCAGCGTATCGAACACGGACTTCTTCGCTCGTCCGGTGATAGGGCGGGTCTGGGCCTGCTTGGGCGGAGGTAGTAAAACGCGTCCGTGATATTTTCCCGCTAATATTCGCATTCGATTGTCCTGTTGGTGTGTGTGACGTTATTCAGAAGAACGTATTCTACCGCATTTCACCCCCAAGTTGCTATGAATGGAATGAACGGCGCGCGAAACCGCAAGCGGTTCTGATTTGCTTCTGGATCGTTTTTGTCGTTGTTCAGATCCGTTAGATCACTTCTTTCAGACGTCCGGTTACAAGTTTTTGAAGTCTTCCTCACGCTGGAGATTCGTATCGATACCTTTAAGGAATCCCCGTAGTTCGGTGATGTCTCTCTCGGGGATCATCTCGATTCGTCCGTCATACTCCATGACCTGCATCTTCTGACCCGCACGAAGATGCAGGGAATTACGGACGGGGCGGGGGATTATTACTTGGAATTTTGACGATATCGTCACCGTTTGCATGTTACATTCTCCATCGATAAATTTGCAGTATTACGGTAGCACGATCGATGCAATTCTGTCAATTGTTTCTTTCGGATACCCGCGTTTTAGCGACGATAAACTTCAACTTAAACTGCGAGACACTTGGCGCACGGTTTTGAGTCGATACAATGGTGGCGTCGAGATAAATCCAATAAACAGATGAAAGGTTACCATGGCGATATTGCGAATAATACCTGTTGCGATGCTCGTGATTGCGTGCGGATGCTCAAGCGCCAAATATACAACCCCGATCGTTCAGCCTGATACGTTGACGGCGGAGGAGAAGAACTTCCAAGCCGTCTGGGACGCAAGCAGCGAAGTGCTTATCGATTACCGGTTCAGTATCGATCGCCTTGATCGACGTGCGGGGGTTATCAGCACCGACCCGCAGGCGTCCAAGCACTTTTTCGAACTCTGGCGCCGCGATAAGACCACCCGAAAGGGCGCCTTGGAAAACACCGTCCAGCCGTTGTATCGAGTAGCTACTGTTAAAATCATCAAAAGCGGCGAGGGGAACTACTCGCCCAGAGTTACGATTCGCGTATTGCGGGATGACGCCATGGGCAACACTAATCCGTCCTACGGGCTGCCGAATCTATCCGAAGATCGTCGCGCCCCCAGTGGTTTGACAGGTGTAGAGGACGCAGTGGTTATAGGCGTTGGTTGTTCCGACGATTCGGGCAAGGTGGACGGTAAGTCCTCGCCGGACGACGACCTGCTGGCCAGGCGACTGGCCGAAGAGATCCGCCAGCTCGCCCGGCGGAAACTGGGCCGATAGCACTTTATTCGTCGTATATTTCACCACGCCTGTACTGCCCCCACGCCGGTTCGAACGCCATATCGTTTTTTGGTGTCGGGCGAGGCGGTGTCACGTTGATATCGAACAGGTCGTCTGCGTCACCGTTGAATGTGATCTCCAGGATTTCGTCGCGTAGTGCCTGGTTTTCCGGTTTGAAGCGGTAGGGGGCTTCGGTTTGGGGGTCTATCAGATTTTGGTGCATTTCCACGCCGTCGTTGTCCAGTATGCAATGGCTGCCGCGGCTACCGGCGCCTCGATCGAACATTGCACATATTGCTTTCAGCATTGCGATGTGCGTGAGGCACTGTTGGGCGGCGGCGACGGAATGTCGGGTTTGCGACGGGGCGGTTAGTGTTAGTCCGCCGGTCGATATTCGTTTGTATTGCGCCAGTGCGTCGTCCAGGGCGGTTCGTGCAGCCGCGCGGCTTCTCAGGTGCGCTCCGCAGCGAGTCATTCGCGTGCGGATTTCGTCGAGTGCTTCTTCGGGCGTTTGGGCTGCGGGGTCGGGGGTGGTGAGTATGCGGTTCATTTCGACCAGTGCCTGGGCGGTTAGTTCGCTGGCGTCATATTCTTGTTGGGTTGGTGCGTGTGTGATGTATTGTGCAGCTCGGAGTGCTCCGACCTGTCCGGCGTTCAACGCCGATCCGCCCGGGCGTTTCACGCCGTGTGTCCCCGCCATCTCGCCGATGACGAACGTGTTTTTGATATTGCTCCGCCACCACTTGTCGACTGCGAACCCGCCGTTCATGTGCTGTGCGCATACGGCGATTTCGAGCGGTTCGGCGTGCAGGTCGATATCGTGTTCGGCGTACAATTCAATCGCCGGGGTGTTCATGTGGCTTAGGCGATCGATCGGAAGCGCCTGGTTGGCGCCGGTTTTTGTCAGGTAGTCCGCCGCTTCGGCGCCCAGGGCGCTTAAGTCGAAGGCGTCCCAGCCGTCGGCGCCGACGGGGTTTTGCAGGAAGTCCATCCAGACCCGTCGCCCTCGCACGACGGTTTCCTGGTGGACGGCCATGTCTATCAGCGACGATTGATGATCGGTGATTCGCTGCGCATCGAAGGGCCATTGGTAGCCCT
Organism: Phycisphaerales bacterium; assembly: GCA_018645065.1. Taxonomy (GTDB): domain Bacteria; phylum Planctomycetota; class Phycisphaerae; order SM23-33; family SM23-33; genus BS750m-G57. Next base: position 4,797 of record JABGPF010000051.1, on the reverse strand, counting down.
TGAGGAAAATATTCGTCGCCATCGACGCCATGTCGTCGAAGTATTCTGTGAGGAATTCCTTCGGGTCCGCGCCGCCGGAGTCAGTAGAGAAAATGCGGGGAATTACCTGCATATACGTGCCCGAAACGTTCCATCGGAACTTGATTGACGCCAGGCCGTATTGGCTTTCGGTGAGGTTGCAGGCGGCCAGGCCGGCTTGCAGTGCTGGTCCGTGTATTCCGACTTGCCCGCGCGGGTAGACCGTTGTTTTGTAGAGTTCGCCCGGTCCGCCGCCGGCGAGAATCCAGTTGTCGGCTACGAAAACCGACGCCGCCGGTGAGTCGCCGGACGAGTTGAGGTCCAGGCAGATCATCGCGACAATTTGCTTATCGGCGCCCGAGCCGTCTGTGACGAAACGCAGCACAGGTTGCTTGTCGATTATCCGAATCCCGGCCCGCTCGACGATAGCCTGCAGGCATTCGCTCATGAATTTCGATGTCTTCGGGCCCGCTGATGTCGCTCGCTCGGCTGGGTCGTGATCGGTTTTGTATCCGATGAAGGCGCCCGAGGCGTCGTGGGGGAACGGTACGCCTGCTTCTACGAGATGGTGGAATCCTCGCAGCGATCCTACGCCTTCGGCCAGCGCGGTGTCCCCGTTGCAGCATCCAAAGGCGGTAAGCGTGCCTGCGAAATCAGCCGCCGTGTCCGGCACGTTCGGGCTGGTGCCCATCTTGTAGTACGTCTGCTTGTCCGACCCGCTCATTCGCGAGGCTCCCAGCGCGAGCCCGCCGGTGACAACCAGTATCTCTTCCTGCGGGTTGTCGGCTCCGGCGCATCGTTGCAGTTCCAGTAGCTTGACCGCGGCGTTCATGCCGGCGGCGCCTGCACCTACGATAACTGTTTTTACGCGGGTGATGGAAACGGGGATGTCTTTATTGGTATTGCTCACAGTGTCCTCAGATGGAATCCGCCATCTACGTTTATTACTTCGCCGGTGGAGAATTTCAATTCACCTTTTACGCAGGCCGCCGTCGCATCGGCTACGTCGCAGCCCTGACCCCAGCGTTTGATCGGCGTCAGGCCGTCGGCGATTAGTTTATCGTATTTGTCTTTCACCGCCGATGTCATGTCAGTTTCAATTATTCCGGGCCTGATCTCGTACACCCCGATATTATGCTCAGCCAGTCGCGTGGCGTAGAGCTTTGTCGCCATCGACACTGCAGCCTTCGAGACGCAGTATTCACCGCGCGACGGGCTGGCGGTATATGCGCTGCACGAAGAAATGTTCACGATGCACATCCAGGCGTCCGGACGGGCGTTGCGTTGTGCGATCATCCTTGTTGCGACCGCCTGGGTCAGGAAGTAGGGGCCCTTCATGTTGATGTTCATAACGCGGTCGTAGCTTTCCTCGGACGCTTCGAGGATATCGGCCCGCACGTTTGGCGCGACTCCTGCATTGTTCACCAGGACGTCGATCCGCCCGAACCGCTGCTCGATTTCGTCGAGCGCCTTTTGGCGATCTTCGGGCGATGTTATGTCTCCGGTGAGCGAAAGGGCGGTCTGGCCGGCGGATTCGACGGCTGCTGCGGTTTCGCTTGAGTCGATGATGTCGAAAATCGCGACGTCCATTCCGATGTTAGCGAGTTTAACCGCGATCGCCGCGCCAATGCCTCTCGCCGCGCCAGTTACCAGTGCCAAGGGTGATTCAGTCATGGTTTTTTCCAATGTTTTTGTGCGTAATTCCAAGCAGATGATACGTTCAAGGCTTTCAAAAGTGAAGTCCCGTCTCGACGCAGAGACCGTAATCAGTTAAAGTATTTACCATTAGGATGCGTAAACTCGACTCAAATATGAGCGGGCCAAGGCCCGCGCGGATGGTGACCGTCGCAGCTTTGCTGTGTGTGGTCGGTTTGTCTGTGCATTTTTCGACCGGTCAGGCCCAGGGGCAGACCAAGAAGGCTTCAGCGAGATTGTCCAAGCGCGCCATTGCCCGATCGATAGCCTCCGGCCTGAAGTTCCTCAACGCATCCCGCGACGAAACTGGGCGATGGTCCGGAAGTTACGATAGAAGATTCCCCGGCGGTGTTGACAGCTTGGTTATAGCGACCGGGATTGCGCTGGACTCAAAGGGCGATTCCGAGACTTTGTTTAAGGCGATCAAGTCTGCGATGGAGCAGAAACCGACTACTGTATATGCCCGTGCGATGCGACTTATGGCGTTTTCACGCCTCGGAGCCGAGAAGTACGGGACCATGATCGCCGAAGACGTCGAGTTCATCCAGGAACACCAGAGCACCAAGGGCGGATGGGGTTACGGTGCGGGGCATCCCACCACGCAGCGTCGCCCGAAATGGACCGATATGTGCAACACCACGTTTGCGGTGCTGGCTCTTTCCGATGCCGCAAACGCCGGTGTGAAAGTAAAGCCCGAGGTGTGGGGCAAGGCGGCTGCTTATCTCGCCAAAGTGCAAAATCCGGACGGCGGATGGGGATACGAACCTGCCGGTGGATCGGGGCTCAGGTTGCGTGGAAACAGCTTCGGGTCGATGACCGCTTCGGGAGTTACAGCACTTACGGCGGTTATGGCGAAGCTCCCGCTGGACGATGAGGCCCGGGCCGACTACACCGATTCGATCACCAAGGGCAGAAAGTGGCTTGGCGATAATTACGATATCGCGAAGATACCCAAGTGGGGGTGGGGCGAGGTGTCGTACTGGCCGTATTTCTACGTTTATATGCTGTCGCGAGTGGCTGTTGAGTCTGGAAGTTCGCAGATCGGTGGGCACTCCTGGCAGAGCGACCTGCTGGGAAGCCTGGTCTCGCGTCAGCGTTCCGATGGCGCGTGGCGAGTGGCTGCCAAGGAAAGTCCCAACGATATCATCCACACGTGCTTCGCGTTGATGGCGATGGCGAACGCTCAGAAACCCGTGCTGATTAACAAACTGCTCGTTGCCGGTCAGAAGCCTGACGGGGGCGACGTTTCGGCGCTGGCCGGTTGGTTGGGCAAATCGGTCCGGCGCGACGCGAGATGGCAGTTCATACCGGAAACCGCTTCGCAGAGCGTGCTGGATTCGGCTCCGGTGCTGTATATCACCGCTTCTGCGAAAATGCTGATATCGGAATTGTGCGTCTCGAAAATACGAGCGTACGTTTCTCGCGGCGGGATGCTGATCGTCGCGACTCCGGATGGCGACACGGGTAAGACCCAGGAAGCGTTCATGTCGATGCTGGCCAATAGCGACTATCACGCTACGAAACTCACCGCGACGCATCCTGCGTTTGCTTTGCGTTATACAATAACCGACCCGGGCACATTGAGCGTTACGTCAATAGGCGACACCTGCCGCGCCCGCGTGTTCCTGGTGTCAGGCGGGTTTGCTAAATCGTTGCGGGCAGGGTCGCAGGCCGCCTTTGAGCTGACGGCGAACCTGGCGGCGTATTCGGGTGTGGGGTTTGCTGCCGATGCGCCTCGCAGACCGACTCGTACGCTCAGTGCGATCCCCGTCGCCAAGGGCAGGATGATACCCGTGGCCCGGTTGAAGTATGACGGCGATTGGCACGTAGGGGGGGGCGGAATGCGGCACGTGCACAACGTGCTTGCCTCGGCGCTGAGCCTGGGCGTTGATCCGCGAATGGTCGACATCACGCTGCCGGGATTCGACCCGACCCACAAACTGCTCTGGATGACCGGTACGAAAACGCCGAAATTTACGTCCACGCAACTCAAGTCGCTGGGCGCCTATCTGAAGAAGGGCGGGATGATCTTCGTCGATTCGGCGATGGGCCAACCGGAGTTCGCACAGCAGGCCGCCAAGCTGATAGGAGCATCGCTGGGCGCCCTTACCCCGAGCAAGGTTACGCTGGCCGATCCGCTGATAACCGGTAAGTTCGGCGGTGGGGTGGGATGCGACCTGACCAAAGCCAGCGTTAAAAATGGTGACACGAAAACACCGCTGGCTGACATGCTCTCGGTAATACGATACAAGGGGCGAGTAGTCGCAGTTATCAGCCAATGCGGAATAACACTCCCGCTGGACGGTGGATACGCACACGGATGCGTCGCCCCGTCAACCAACGACGCCAGGGGGCTGGCGGCAAATATAATCCTGATGGCGGTCACCCGATAGCCGTCATTACGGATAGACGGCTTTTCGACACAGAGACTCAGAGGCTCAGAGAACGGCAAAGGCAAAGGCAACGGCGTTTTTTTTGTTACGGCAAGAAAACAACAGAGAAGACAGAGAAACAGAGAACGACGAAAATCTCGCCGTACTCTGTTTCTCTGCTTTCTCTGTTGTCGTTACAAAAAAGATCTCTGCCGTTGTCGTTGCTGTTCTCTGCGTCTCTGCGTCTCTGTGTCGAAATCAAAACCGCAGAGATCCGGTAAGATGACAGAATAATTAGTCACATATCTTTCGCAAGAATCCTGGCCCTTTTTGTTCGTCTCAATTTCCCGGTCTATTATCCTTCGGCGTCTTCGCTGACGGTGAATGCTCGGAAGGCTGCCAGCAGTTTTCCGGTGATTGCTCCGGGCTTTCCGTCGCCTATTACCGTCTCGTCGATTTTGGTTACTGAGATCACCTCGGCGGCTGTTCCGGTGAGGAAGCATTCGTCGGCTGACTGCAGGTCGGCGGGCGTTACCGTTCGTTCGGTTACCGTTAAGCCTATCTCGCGGGCCAGTTTCATGACAACACCGCGAGTCACGCCGACCAGAATTCCAGAACGCGTGTCGGGCGTGATTATCTCACCGTCCTTGACGATGAAGATATTGTCGCCGGTGCATTCTGCGACGTTGCCCTGAACGTTCAGCATTATCGC
>JABGPF010000050.1 GCA_018645065.1 Phycisphaerales bacterium | reverse complement strand
GTTCCCGTACAGGGGACTTTAACCCCAATAGTTCACGCCCATGCCGGGCGTACACCAGCGTGTGCAACGGACGCCTTCGGCGCCGATGACACGAAACGTTCGCCAACATGCCATTGAGAAAAGACTACATAAGAGAACTGGCCGCCAACCTTGGCCTAGGCAAGTCAGAACTCCTTGCCAGGATCCGGGAAATGCACCCGGAAAGAGAATTCAAGGCTGTATTTGTTGTTGCTGATGAGGAGGGTCGATACGTGGTAGTCGCAACCTACGAGATCGAGCACATTTATCGCGGACATCCGCCATCCCTTGCTTTTGCAGTCCACAAAAAAGATTCGACGGTTGAAGAAATAGATCACGCAGGCTACGGTCTGGGGATCAAGTGAGGTTCGTCGATTACCCGGCGAACAAGGCGCTCCAGCGGACCCCGACGTGCATCGGGACCGCAGAGCTTAGACGTTCTGTAAATGAAATGAAAACACTCATAGTGATCATAGCTGCATTGGCGAGCATGCCGTTAGTGGCACAATGCGCCGATAATCAGATTTGGATTGGCCCCAAAGCAATGGCAGCGGAGAAAGGCTGGACCTATCAGGGCCCGAAATCCGATTTTCTCACCACGGTCACTAAAAAGGAAAACTGGCCGCAGGTTCTTGAGAACACCCACGTATTCAAGACATACCGCAATATTTTGACCAAGGACAGATACGAAGGAAAAGAGCGGCTGCGTTACACCGACGCCCAGTTAAAGGAACTTATCGCATTCATAAAGGCACACAAGCTGAAAACGGCGATTGAAGTGGGCGGTTTGCGATTTTCAGCCAGGAATGACGGGAAAGGCATGGGCAAGGCCTATGCTCTCAGCCGGGAAATACCGGCCCTGAAACGGTGGGAACAACTCGGAGGCACGATTGATTACATTTCCACCGACAATATGTACGGACTGTACCACAAGTCAAAGCACCGCCATGAGCAGAAGAACAAGAACAGCGCCCGTTTGACACCGGTTGATATGTCAGCGTTCATTGACCAAGCCGTAGCCTCATTGAAAGAAATACAATCCGCATTCCCCCGCGCCAAACTCGGGATCATCGAGTGCCCGGGCTATTTTGGCTTCCGGTTTGACAATGGCAAGAAAGCCTCGCCCGCGCAAAAGTATTTACCACCAATCTATTTCAAGGACTACATGAAAGCCTTTTTGCTGCAATGCAAAGAGCAGCGAGTCGTGATCGAGCATTTTCATTTTGATTATCCTATACAGGGGCTCATCCGGGACGCGAACCTTCTGCACGGCAAGACGCTGACCCTGCAAAAGATGCCGCAACCCGCCGATCTTTCCCTTGAACGAGTCAGACAGATCAACAAGTTCTTTCGAGACCGCGGCGTCGCCACAGGTATTTGCATTTCGCCCGGCGCCTACGGTAATAAGGCGTTCAGCGATTCGCCGGACTCAGATGCAGCCCGGGCCATCAAAACAGTCTTCTCCGCATTTGCAGATTCACGCATCAAGATGGACCATATTCTCTTTCAACACTGGCACAAGTTTCCGACCAGAAACGGCCCGGAAGACAAAAAAGAAACGTTCATGTACAATGTTTTGCAGATAATGAACTTCTCGAAGGATAGGCGCATCTGACCGAACAACTCTACAAAATAATCCAAACCGCCCCGGTATACGAAAATCCCGGGGCGGTTTTTTAGGTTCATGACGGATTAGCAATCGTTATTGCTCGCAAAGGCGTAAGACAAAGCCCTCGTCTTGTTGTATAATTAGTCGACATAATTACAATGCTCGCCACCAGACACAGCGGGTGCTGAATCAACGGACTCTGACGAGGACACTGCAAAATGAAACTGACTCGAACTCTTATGATCGCGCTGCTTGGCTGGACCATGATGCTCACTGGCGCCTGCGGTGAGATCAAAACTAACGCCAATACCAATATAAAAAGCCCGGTACAGGTCAAAGTAGATTGGCCACAGTTCATCAAACGCCACGATCTGATCTGGCACGCCCTGCCCACTAATTTCGATTACGGCGCCTTCCTCGGCAACGGGATGCTCGGGACGATGATATACCAGGACGCCCCCAACCGCTTGCGATGGGAAATGGGCCGATCGGACGTCACCGCACACAGGCGTGACAATAACCGCCTTCCCATCGGAGCCCTTGTACTGAACACCGCCGGTAAGATCCAGGGCGGGACAATGCGTACGAACCTCTGGGACGCCGAAGTCACCGGAACCGTCACCACCGACAAGGGAACCATCGCCTTCCGCTCCTTCATCCACACGCACAAAATGGTGCTGATCACCGATCTCAACTCAACCGATGGCGAAAAAGCGGCCTCATTCGCCTGGGAGCCCCGCCCGTGCGTAGACCGGGTCAATAAACGCTTCAAAGACGCTCCCAACCCGCCGTCGAAAACAAAGACCATCGATAAAATCACCGTCTGCACACAACCCCGCCTCGGCGGAGGACAGTTCGCAACCGCATGGAAACAAACGCCCCTGCCCAAAGGACGCCGCCTGACACTCACCATCGCCGACAGTTTCCCGAAAAACACCGCAACAACGCAAGCCGTCGCAACCGTCAAGAAAACCATCGCCGCCGATTTCGACGCCCTGCTGAAATCACACCGCGACTGGTGGCATGCCTTCTACCCCAAAACAATGGTCTCAGTGCCCGACCCCAAACTGGAAAGCTTCTACTGGATCCAATTCTACAAGTTGGCGTGCGCCTCTCGCCCGCACCTGAAGCCCGTCGATCTACTGGGCCCCTGGTTCCGCAGCACAGGCTGGCCGCGGATATGGTGGAACCTCAACATCGAGACCCTCTACCTGCCGGTCTACACCGGAAACCGCCTGGAGTTGGGCGAATCGTTCACCAATTTCATCGACGCCAAGCGAGCCAACTTCTACCGCAACGCCAAGGATATCTGGGGCTTCGACGGCTGCGCAACGGTCCCGCACACCACCTGCTACGAAGGGCTGCGCGGCGACGGGTCCAGAGCACCGGACAAATATATCAATCCCGGCGACTTCACCTGGGCGCTGCATAACTACTACCTGCAGTATCGCTATTCCATGGACCACAGCATGGTCACAGACCAGTCAAAACACGCGTTCTACCCGCTGCTGCGTGACAGCATAAATCTCTATCTCAATATCCTGAAAAAAGGCGACGATGGCAAGCTCCATCTGCCCAAGCTGCATTCGCCCGAATACGGCGCCGACTCAGACAACAACTACAACCTCTCGCTACTCCGCTGGGGCTGTCAAACTCTGATCAAACTCAACAAGCGGTACAATCTCAAGGACCCCCTGATCCCCACCTGGACCAAAACGCTCAAAGACTTGACCCCCTATCCGGTCGATGAAAACGGCCTGCGGGTCGGAGCCAACCTGTCGTTCACGAAATCGCACCGCCACTGGTCCCACATTCTCATGGTCCATCCGCTGCACATCATGACCGGAGATCAGCCGGAGAACCGGGCACTGCTCAACAAGTCCGTCCTCCACTGGCTCACAGTAGACGGCAGCCGGGGCATAAACGGTTGGTCGCGGGCGGCAGCCGCATCACTGTACGCCACTCTGGGTGACGGCGAAAACGCCATCAAGCAGATCCACGGGCACATGTCCGACAAACGCTTCGTCCGACCCAACACGATGTACATCGAAGGCTCGCCGGTTATCGAATGCGCCATCGTCCTGAACAGATCTCTCCAGGATATGCTGCTCCAGAGCTGGGGCGACAAGATCGCGATATTCCCCGCCGTTCCAAAGGCATGGGACAGCATAGTATTCCATGATCTTCGCGCCGAAGGAGCCTTTCTGGTAAGCGCAAAACGCAAAGCGGGAAAAACCGCCTGGGTGCGAATCAAGAGCCTGGCCGGCGAACCTTGTCGCATCCAACCCGGTCTGGACGGCGAGGTCACGGTACTGATAAATGGAAAGTCCGCCAAGATCGCCCCTTCAGCAAGCGGAATCTACAAACTCCCGCTAGCCAAAGGCGACGAAGCAATTTTATACGCAGGCGCCAAAGCCCCCGACCTGACGATAACACCCCTACCGGCCGACCCGAAAAAGATCAATCCGTTCGGCGGCCCGAAAACAAACAAATAGCGCACCTGACAAAAAATCTATTTCGATCCGAGATTACCAGACCCATGGTATCAGGCGATGACGAACTTTTTGTCGGTAGGCCAGATAGCCCGAGTTGCCCGATAAAAAATGCTCCTCGATCCGGATCCGCAGAATCATCATCAAAACGCCTACGGTCAGGGCCCCGATGACCAGAAGCGTTGGCGCGGCGAGTGCGTAAGCCGAAAACATGATCAATTCCGCCGCGTAAGCCGGATGCCTGACCAAACGGTACGGCCCGTTTGCGACAAGCCCTCGAAATGCGGGCAGCACAGCGAAAGATCGTCCCAGGGTCGCCAGTGATACACAAGCCGCCGCAGCTCCCGATGCAAAAACTATCTGTGCGTAGATCGGCCAGGCTTCACACGGCTGGGCCAACTTGAACGCCATGCCTGCGGCGACAAACGAAGGGAGACATGCAGCGATTTGGCGCCACGACGCCTGCGTCAAGAGCGGGCGACGAATGAGAAACAGCGTCCCGACGAGGAATTGCAATATCGTAATTGAAATTCGCACGCTGGACCATCGCTCGGATGGAGATGCGTTAACAAACCCCAATACGCCCCAGGACAATACGCTAAGCCCGGTCAGAATATTGCAAAGCCGCTGGCCTATCTCCTCGCAGCGGGCCTCCAGCGATTCGTCGTCATCTCGTTCCACAGGGCGTTTTCCAATTTTCCAATTTGCCGGCCTGCCAGCCTTCTGATTCCCTAGTAAAGGATCCAGCCCCAATCAAAGACTTGACTGAGCACATTGAAAACGACAAGCACTCCGATCCAGATTAACCACCCACCACCGCCGCCACCTCGACCATCGTTATAACCCATAACCACATTCCCTTAATTGAAATCGTTTCAAACAACGACAGCACCCGTAAACGCCAAGTGCCAGTCCACACGAGGCAGGATAGAAGAATTCTCAGATCGTGTCAAGATCATTCATTCTCACACCCGGAGCTTGTGCGTCAAGCTTCCCAAAAGCGCTAAACCGCAAGCGGCACGACTCATCATTGACAACCTGTAGATTATTGTGAGTCTTTCGTTTTCAGGTCTGAGTAGAGTTTTTCCGGCGCCGCCAGATTGTCCCGGCCGTAAAAAACGTTCTTCCACTTCGCTCGCGCTTCGGGCGTCGCGATGATGCCGCCGGGATAAACTTTATCGAACAGGATACCGTCTATCTCTGTCCGGCCTGCAAAATAACAGACGATGCCTTCGGGATTCCAAAGCGTCATATCTCTGGCCTTGGACGCTTTGGCTCGATATGCCGCATCTCGTGCGAGGGCTCTTTTACTGTCATGCAGGGTGAATATAACTCGCGCCTTTTTGGGATCAGCGCTGTGAATGACAAATCGGCCTTGCCGTCCGAGCACGAAAGAGCTTCCCGTTGAGCGCACGCTGAAGCCCGGGTCGCGATTGATCAAATCCCTTCTTATCCCGCTGAGAGCAAACCGCGTATCCCTGACAATAGGCCTATCGGGCAGTCCGATCATCAGCGTGCCGCTAACGATCATCGATGCATAACATTGCGGACGCTGCTGGGTCATCTCGGTGCCTGCAAAAGCATCCTGCAGGAGAGCCAATGTAGCGCCCTCCAGAATCCACAACGCCGACCGGCTGCCTTCATGAAGTTCACTGCCATCGGAAATAATTGTTGCACCGGTCCCCCCGATGCTGAGGCGATCGCCGGCCGATCGAATCTGGCCTATCAGTTCGAGAGTACCGCCCCGGCCGGCTGCGAAGTAACCAAACTGCGCCAGGGTGGCGGTGTAGCTGTCGACCAGAGGAGCCTGAACACCGCGGCCGCGATACGGAATGCGCTTACCGTCAAACCGCAGAAAGCGGTGCAAACCAGGTTGGAGATTGGCGAACTCGCCGCCCTTCGACCCGGTCAGGCCATTCATACCGCTTCCATATTTCATCCAAAGATTACCATGGATATTGTTGATCGTGCCATAGCAGGCGTTGCGTTCAATAGTCACGTGCCGTTGCAGAGGCGACCGGTCACCGCCGCGCGTGTACGAATCAACGGCGAGGTAAGGACTCTCAGATGCGGGCATGAGAACGTCAACCGGAGGAGTGTCGCTTCCAACCTCCCGCCGCAAAACCAGCGGAGAGGCGAAATGAGGCGTCCCGGTTTCATCCAGCCAGTTCGGACCAACAGCACATGCGCCTGATTCGCCAGGCCGCGCCCATATCGCCACCGTACAATCGGGCCATTCCTGTTTACCGTACTTTCCGTACTGGCCTTTACCGGGCGTGTCGCCCCACAGTGCGTTTGTCTTTCGCAGTTGCTTTTCGGCGTCATTAAGCGGTCGTTTGGCGCTGAATTCGGTTCGCTTCCCATTGATGGTAACCGCATGGACGCTTTTCAGGTCGAACGATTGCAGTGTCCGGTTCCCCCTGCCCCTGACTATCAGGCGGCCTGCATGGGGGAACAGTATTTTGCATTCGGTCTTCAGGCCGTCGACTAACTCTACTGTCCCCACGCCGCCGGAAAACCTGATGAGACCCAACTTCGCCAACAGCTTATCGCCCCGGGCTGCACAATGTTTTCCGAAAGAGGCGCCGGCGGTCGCCGCCCTTGCCGCCTTCTTGTCAATGGCGACTATTCCGCCAGCGCGGAGGTAATCGAAACTCACATCGCCGAGATCGACAGCCTTTTCAAGGAAAAGTGAAATCCCCTTATCGGCGCTGGCTGGGCTCTGGCGATCATAGGACGTTATCGCAAGCCGACCGAAGTTTTTGAACGTCGCCCAAGGGCAGATATAAAGCCCACCGTGCTGGGCCAGAAAACCACCACCGCCTTTGGCAAGCCCCAGCTCGATCACTGCCGGCCGCCCGCTTTTTTCTCCGGGACGTCCGATCTGCAAGCCCCCTTCGATTCGCAGGTCCGCGACAACAGCCTCCGGCGCCCGAGCTCGACCAATGCAAGACCCCGCATGCATTTCAAGGGCTCCGGTCCTGTGAACGCAGACATACTCCTCTTTTCCGGGCATTCTGTTTTTGGGATGTTTTTTCAGTTCGATACGTCCCTGACGCCCCGCGCCGAAAGACAGATGTGCGCCCGAAGAAAGCACCAAACGCCCCGACCTGACCGTTATGCCTCCGGCGAGTTCGTATTTTTTGCTCAGCAAAGTAACGCTGGCGTCGTTTGATTTATCGATGACCCAGGCCCCGCCCAGGGGCTCAGGGCTCTTGTCGATGCGAAAACAGGTGTGTTTGTCTCCGAGAAAAACATGCGGACCATAAATGTACCCGCCGTCGTTGACAGTCACATTCCCGTAGACGCCTATAGGTGTCTCACGGTTCGGGCCCACAAGGTAAGCCGGACGCCCTCGGCTGAATTCGCACCCGCCGTCAAGCCCTGCATTTTTACCGATGGTAATGTGTCGACAATTCAACCGGGTGTTACCCGAATCGCTTTTGCGTCTCTCGATGCAGGCAACCACATAGGATTGTCCGTCGGGTGAATCGGGTAGAATGATATCGGTATTCTTGTCCGGCGGCGTCGCAGCCGGGCGCCCGTCTTTTTTCGCGAGATAATCGGCGGTCGAAGCGTATTGGGTCCAGTTTCTCGGGCTCTGCATCGTCCCGCTTTTTCCGGGATTGGCCCATACAAGCGTGCGCACCTGGGGCCATTGTTCCCTTTGAAAAGGCTCATCCTTCGCCAAAAGACTGGAAGCCAGCAGCAAAACACTCAGTATGGAAAGGCAAGCTCGAAATACTCTCATCACTTATGCTTCCTCTTCGCGCAGACGGAAATAAAAAGGGCAAGCGAATCCTGAGAACGTTTGCCCTCTGGCGCCGCGCTGTTATTTCCGAGTTCGAGGTACAGGCGAATTCATACGATCGAACATTTTGGACAGAAGCAAACCGAGGTCGACCCATTCTCCCGCCACTGAGGTGCGGTAAAATGGGCAGTCCTGAATGGCATGTCGATTTACTCGGTGAGGGTCTGCTCGGCTCGCTCAACCACGAACGATTCACCGGCCCAGCCGAAGTCGCGATACTGGAGGAATCGCCATTCGGTGTTGGCTTCGAGGAACTCCAGCAGCGCACGCCGCTCACCGGAGATCTGATCGGCGCTCCAGCAGTAGTAGTCGTCAAACGCCACGATCATACCGTGCTTCAACCGCGGGAGGAGAAAATCGAGCACGGTCTTCGTGCTCGAATACATGTCGCAGTCGATATACGCAAGGGCGATATCCACCGGCGCGTCGGTATCAGCGAGTTTGGTCAGCGTCTCGTCGTAGAAGCCCTCGACGGTGCTGTAGGCATCGCGTTTCATCCCGTGGACGCGGCATATCCTGTGGAAGGCCTCAACGCTTGTCGCCAAGCCGCCCTTCTTCCAGTGCGGATGGTCGTCGGCTGGGGCGGACGCCTCGGGCAGACCGCAGAACGAATCGAACGCCCACATTCGGCGTTTAATCTTTCTGGCGCTGATCTGGTCGAACGCCAAACGGAAGGTCATCCCACCGTGCGAACCAAACTCGACGTAATCACCGCTTATCCCGTTGTAGTCAAAGGCCTTGAACGCCTTCCAGAAGAACTCCCGCCGAATTTGCCACGCGGCTTCTAAGTCGGTGGCGCGACGCCTGTGCTTCCATCGCCGAAGCTGACGCGGAATCCAAGCCGGCGTGATCGCCTTTGCAAATCTCTCCAGGAATATCATCATCGATCAGTAAACCTTTCGTGGATCTGGCGCAACCATGAGCCCGGCCCGACGGCCGACGCCGAATCACGCCTTGTATCATGCAAGATTAGGGACGCTCGGCGCCTGAGTCAATCACTAATAGGAAATTTGATTCATCGGGGTGTAAGAATTCCCCTGGCGATTTTCGAATACCGCCATCTGGCGACACGATCCAAAATACTCCGCTTCGCGCTGCGGTTATTTCGTTTTGGCTGGCAGTTTCACTACTATCTCGGCGCTGAATATTGATTTCGGGTCACCGCGTTCAGCCAGCGTTCCCGCCAACGTCCCGATCGTTCGTCTCAGGCGAGCTTTGTGCAGGGTCTTATCGCCTGAGGTCACTGTCACAGGCTTGTCGAGGTCCAGCATGGCGTCGTTCAGGCGGATTTTCAGCGACTGGGCATCGCCCGGGTCAAGGGTTATGCTTTGGGCTTTCAGGTCGGCCTGTACAACGGCTCCGCCCTTTACCTCGCCCTTCGTAGCCAGCCAGTAAAAACGCGGTTGATTTTTATCCTGCCTCCATACGATGCGGGTCGGAAGCGGGTTGCGATCGAATTTGGCCATCCACGGAATCGCGATTGCGTCTTTGCGGTTCATCCAATGGCCGCAGTTTGCATATATCTTTGTGAAATGCACATACCCTTTCGGGTCGGCTTTTTGCAGTGTGTCGAGTTTATCGCCGTACTTTTTGGCTACCTCGTTGCGTTTGTAGGCTGAGTCCCTGCCGCCAACTTGTATTGAAAACGGCGTGTTGCGCATGTTCAGCATCGAGACCCCGCCTGGATGACCAGCCATCATGGAAGCCGCCGCCCAACGATCAGCCATCCGCGGCGCCAATCGATACACGCCGTCACCGCCTGCGGAATATCCCAGGACGTAAACGCGGTTCGGATCGACGCCTTCGAACACAATCAGGTTCTCGATCAACCGTGCGAACAGGACATCGATATGCTCCCTATGCCACATATTCCACGTGTCAGTAGGAGCGCGTGGGGCGAGGTACACGCCCTCGGGCACCTTGTACAGACGCTTCTGATTGTGCCACTGCCCGTCATTCACGCGCTTAGGCGCCCCACCCCCACCGTGCATCGAAATATACAAGCTACGCCCGTTTTGGGGCGCTTTGCCTGTAACGCTGTAATAGAACGGCATTTTCACTTCACCGTCGCTCAGCACTCTGGCCTTCATTTCCGCGGCGCGGGTTTTCTTGATTCGTGCGACGTGATCGGCCCAGAGCATCGAGCGGGCCTTCTTGGCGTCGCCAGCGGAAAGTGCGACTGCCGCGAAGTCCTGTTTATCTATCGGCGAGCGTTTTTCCGGGGCGGTTTGCAGATACTTTTTCAACTGGTCGACCGCATGCAGCGACGCTTCTACGTCCATACCGGCAGGCGTTTTAGGCGTATCGACAGCCGTCGCGGTTTGTGGCGCGTAGCGATCAGTAACGTCCACAGCGTAAACGTATTTCGCTCTCGGCGCCCAGACCATCGGGAACGTCGCGCCGGTATGTTTGAAGCTTACCGCATAGATCGCATGCAGGCGATGGCCCTTCTGTGCAGTAGTGGCCCGCTTGGCGAACCATGCCTTATCGAGCTTGTCCGCCGGTTCGCCCGAGCCTGTGAAATGCCATTTTCCATCCCACACTTCGGTCCACGAATGGTTACCGCTCTTGTTCGTCCAGAGCGGCGTACCGGCGAAGCGTGCGGGAATTCCGACCGCTCGGCAGGCGTCTATGAACAGGACGGTCATCCCGGTGCACGAGGCCATGCCCGCTTTCATAGTTTCGTATGGGCTCTGATCGGCTTTGGGGCGTTTGCGGGAAAAGTGTACGTTCAGTTTTTCAAAAACTTTCTCGTTGAGAATTACCGCAGCCGCTCCTGGCGTTTTGGCTTTTGCGACAAGTGGGCTGAAGCGTTTGTAGAAGTCCTCACGCCAGTCGTCGCGTCGTTCGTTAACATTGGCGTACGGCAGCACGTTGTTCAGGAACATTTCCTTGGATATTTGCTTCTTCCACGGAGCATTATCCCATGCCTTATAGGCTCCGCGAACATTGTTCAGCAGGAACTCCGCCGAGAGGCTGGTCAGATCGCGATCAGGCATATACGCGACGAGAAACCGCACGCCTTCTTTCTGCCGAGCGGGCGCTTTGTCAATCGCCTTGCGTAGTTCAGCAGCGTTATCACCAGCCCGTTTCAACGCTGATTCCACGCGTTTGTCCAGTTCGTCAGCCCCGGTCAGCGAGCAGACGATTAAGATCGCCGCGACAGTAATAAAGCTATATCGTTTCAAGGTTTAATCTTTCTTTTTGACGGGGATCACGACCAGGTCGTCGAACATTGCGGTTGTTTTGTAGGCTCCTACTCCGACCGCGCCGGACAGGATCGGATTGTCTTTATCGGTGTATTCGATTCGCAGGCCCTTTTGCGGGTCGCCGTGGGTGCGGTTGAACCAGATGCGGATTTTCGGGCCTATCGCTTCGATGCGAATCATGCTCCACTCGTTCAGACGCGACTTGGTCTTCAGCTTTGTCAGATCGTACGACGCCAACTCCCGCCATTCCGTGCCCGCGAACTTCCCCAGCACCAGTTTCTTGCCCGTGTGAGACACCGAGTAAGCACGCACGTCTTCGAACTCCTGGCCCGGTTTGTTCACGCGGAACAGCAAGCCCGCAGTCGGGTCGCCCTCTTCGGTATAGACCGGGGCCTTGGCGCCGCGACGCTTCCAGGGGATTTTGACTAACACTTTGCCCTCATAGATATAGTCGGTCCATTTTTCGGATCCGGAGACTGCTTTGCATCTGTGCGGCACGTAGAGTCCGTGGTTCGACCCCATGTGCTTAACGCCGAAGAACTTCCAGCCTTTGGCTCCTGACTCGAAACTTTCAAACAGCACCGCGTCGGACTTACCGGTCACGTATTTTTTACAGGCGGCGGCTTCCGCCAGCGACACCGGCGTCGCGTCGGGCCACATTAGTCCGCACCAGGGAATTTCCGGTTCGGGATCGGGCTTGCCGGCTTTGTGCCCGTTATCGACCCAGTGCCAGCGACAGTTGGAGTTTCCGACCATCAGCTCCCATGTAAGGTAAACGCCCGGTGTCGACTGCCCGGCGGCCCGGCGTTTCTCAAGCCATGAGATAACATCGGTCGCGCTGCCGTGAATTCGGCGAGTGGCTTTCCAGCGGGCTCCGGCTTCGGTGAATACGGTTCCCTTGTTCTTTTCGGCGCCGATCTTTGAAAACGCCTCCCAGAAACCCCAGGCGTTGTTGTAAACGTGCGAATCGACGATATCCGAATCCTTGCAGTCGCCCCAGCCGGATGTTTTCTCGCAGTTCAGAACCGGCTGGGTGGGTTTTAGTTCCTTGGCCCACCTGTATCCGGCTCGTTTGAGTTTATCGCGGTATTTGTCTCCGGGCGGCGGTTCGTTGTGGATTTCCCAGAACAGTACGCGGGTGTCTTTGCGGTACGGTTTGATGATTTCCTGAACGTATGGTTTGAACTTTTCGAGGTTCTTCGGGTCGATATCGCGGGCCTGGGGCGATTGTGCCCAGCGTGAGTTGTGGAAACCGTATACTGGTTTGGTGGGCTTGTCGAGATAGATCCCTTCATGACGATGACATCCGTCGAAGAACACAAAACCCGGGCGAATCTTGTGCTTGGCGCAGATGACCAGGAACTTTTCGATATTGGCCAGCAGCACCTTCTTTTCCTGGAAGAAGTTGATATCGTGCAGATATACCCGCAGCGTTTTGACGCCGAAATATTTACTGGCGGCTGCGAGTTCCTTTTCGACCACATCGGCCCGGAAGTCATGCCAGAACTGCACCTGATTAACCGCATATGCGGGAGTATAGTTCGAACCGACAAGCCCGTCAGTCGGCGGCTTGGCGGTCATCTTGTAGACCTCGCCATCGGCGTCGGCGGCTTGGGCGATCTGCCCGCAACCGGCGACCAGCGCGGTCAGTGCAGCAAAAACGATAAACGTTCGAATAATATCTCTCACAATAATTCTCCTGTATGCGTCCTGCCAAACCAGCAGAACATTCTCTATATCCCACCCCGGGGAGCCCTAGTATATAAAACCCGCCGGGAAAAATCGCGTTCTTTCACACCATCATTTGAAGCAGACGATTTGGCGGTTCTTCAGTACTACAAACAGGGCCTTTCCCGCTGCGGCCATTCCGTCGAATACGGGCGGATGGTCCAGTTTGTATTCGCCCTGCGTCTTGCCGTCTTTGGTTGACACAGACGTCAGGATCGCGCCTTTTCGCCCCTGCAACGCCGCCAGCGGATCGTCGGCGGGGATCTCGTCGGGCGGGCCAGCGGTCAGCAGCGTGTCACCGGCCAACACCATCGCCCTGACGCGCACCGGCAGGCGACGCGTCCATTTGGCCGGCTTGGATCTCATCTGGTCGGGGCGTTCTCGCTCGGCGCCTTTTACGCTGGCCGTCTGGACCGACTCGTTGGCGTTGTCGTCGGCGCAGATCATGTATCCCGACCCAGGGGTGAAAAACCCGCTGCGGAAATGGTTGCCCGGTCCGCGTTGCTGGAACACCTTCACGCTGTAGGTCGTTTCGTCGTCGAACACCAGGATCTGCCCGCTCTTGGACGCCGAGGTCGCAAGAGCGTATCCGGGCCAAACGCGGGCGTATGTCCAGAACGATCGGTTAAAGTACGTATCGTCGAGGAAACCCGAAGTGGCTGAGAGATGCAGGCCCGTTTTGCGTCTGCCCTGGCGGTTGATAGAATCGCTGGAGCTTACGGTCAGTTTGGCGTCGAACTGCACACGGCTCATGTAGATACTCTTGGGGCCCGAGACCATGATGTCGGTTCGGGCGCCCTGGAGCATGTCCATCGAACCGGAACCGCCGCCGTTGTCGACGCTCATCGGTTTATCGTACAGTTGCTTCTTGCGTCGCACCTGGCCTGTCGCCAGATCAAGAGCGTAGAGGGTTATTCCTCCGTCTACGAAGGACGATCTCCCGGCCGCGGCGTAGACAACACCGTCCCGCACCAGCAGGCTCCCGTGAACCGGCCAGACCGATTCGACCTGCCCGAAGGCCCCAAACCTGCGGTCTGTCGGCGCGGCGAGAAAACGCCAAGCCAACGCCCCGTCTCCAGCCCGAAGGCAGTAGACGTATCCGTCGCGAGATCCGAACACGCACAAACCGCCTGTAATTGTCGGCGGCGAATCAATCCGTCCGCCAGCGGTGAATTTCCACACCACCGAACCGTCGGACGCCTTGAGGGCCATAATCTGATGCGTATCGACGCTGGCGACGTACACAATTCCGCCTGCGATCACCGGCGGCGTGAGCCTGCCGGCGCCGGGAAGCTTAACGCTCCAGGCAGGCTTGAGCGAAGCCGGACCAGGGCACGAAGCCCGTCCGCTGCGTGCCGGATCGTGACGGTACGTCGGCCAGTCAGATTTCGCAACGGACGCCTGATCCTGCAACTTGCTCCCAAACGCAGGCCCCTTCTCTAACCGCGACACCTTCGCGTCCGGAGTTTTGGTGCGGCCGGTCGGCGTAAGAGCGCTAAAGCCCTTCAGCATAACGCCCGGGTAGCAGAAGCATGCGTGCGGAGGCATGTAGAGAAGCCCGTTACCGGGAATCAGGCCCATCCGACAGGTCCCTCGCACCCAGTCGTGCAGCACAGGGGCATTCTTGCCCGTTATGTCAAAAAATTCCACGCCGCGCTTGGAGTTCAGAATATAGTTCACCGTCGCCTTTCGCTGGTGACAACGGTGGTGATGGCCTGGAGAAACTCCCGCCTGTATCTTCCGCTTGACCTTTCCGGTCAGCAGGTCGAGCCCGACCCCTAACCCCGCAGGCCAGACCAGCCCATCGATCACAAACAGCTCCGCCGGCCCGACAAATCCGCGAATGCTCCGCTTGTCTCGCCACATCACCGAGCCGTCTTTCGGAAGGTGCGCCGTAATACCCTTTCCGTGAAGTACCAGGATCGCTTTTTCGTGGACAACAAGGCTCCCGGTATCCGACGCGGCACGCCATCGCTCGGCGCCGGTCTTGAGCCCCACGCAAACCACATCCTTATCGTCAATGAAGTACGCCTCGTCGCCGCGGGCCGACAAACTCAAAGGCGAGATCCGCCCGCTGAGGGACCACAGCGTCTTTCCGCTAGCGACATCCACCGCCGACACGCCCCCGCGGCTTGTCGGCTTGGCGGGCGTTGGTTTTCCTTTTCGCCGAATAACCCGAGCTGTCGGCTTGGCCGTCAGCAAAACGCCTTTATGCAGAACCAACTCACCAACCGACTCTGTACCCTTGTAAGTCGTAAGCGTGGCGCCGGTCGCGGCGTCGAACACGGTTACCGCCTTGCCGCCGCCCATCGCCGCATAAACGCGATCAGACGCCGCAACAACCCGCCGGTTCGGCGTCGACTTGCATTGCAGCCAGTATACGTTAGGGTCGCTCCAGGACCCGATATCGCGCTTCCACAACTGCAGACCATTGAACGCATCGCGTGCGACCAGCGACCATTTCGACGGGAACCGCTTGTCGACCATGCCGATTGGCCCTTCGTCGTGCACGTAGAACAACCGCCCCGCGGCTGAGACTGCGCCCTGAATGCTGGGAGCGCCCTCGTGGCTCCTGGCCCATCGCGGAGAGGCGAGCCACTGGATTCGCTTCGGAGGAGCCACTATCGTATCGTTCGAGACAGCGTTGTTGTCAGGCCCGTGCAGGTAGTGGGTCCAATCGTCCAACTCATCGGGGCGAGGTTTGAGAGTCCGGGTCCATCGCCGGTCTGTCTTAACATACGCTACCCCGCCCGGAGCCAGAGTTCGCATTATCTCTTTCATAGAAAGCGAACCGAGCCTCTGGCAGACGACAAGGTTAACGCAGTTGTCGATATAGGGCAGGTTCTCGCCGTCGAACACGTCTGCCGACACTTTACCGTAAAGCCCCGCCGAGGCGATAAGCTTCCGCGCCGCGCGAACTTTCTTTGCGTCGGTATCGAGCCCGTGGACCAGCAAACCCTCAGCAGAGCCCATCGCTACGGTAAGTTTTCCATCACCGCAACCAACATGCACGACCAGCCCGCGACTAACGCCGGCGGCGGTCAGTATCTCAGCCGACGACGGCGCCCCGTCGGCGGAGGAAGCTCCGGCGGCGGTCAGCACAAGTAACACGACAACAGCGGTCTGTCTGAATCCCATGGTAATCTCCTGCATTGGCAACTCACTTTTCAGGCCCGTTCAGCCCTGTCCGATGATTATACCCAAGCGGCCCGCATTGACAAGCCGACCAGGGCGAAGGTATCCTTATGGGCTCGATAAACTTAACAAAACGTAATTGCGAGCACACGATGAAACTGACCAGATGGATCCTGCCTGTTATCACCGCTGTCGCGTTGTCAAACGCTGTCGCCGAGGCGAAGCTCGAACTGCCCCGAGTGTTCGGGGATAACGTTGTCCTGCAGCGCGATAAGCCGCTGAACGTTTGGGGCTGGGGCGACGCCGGAGATTCTGTAACCATCGCCATCGGCAAGCAGACCGCTAAAACCACCGTCGGGGCAGACGGTAAGTGGCTGGTAACGCTCAAAGCCATGCCCGCCTGCTCCAAACCGCAGGAGCTAAAAGTCAAAAGCTCCAAGCATGCCCTTACGTTCAAGAACGTGCTGATCGGCGACGTGTGGCTTTGCAGCGGACAGAGTAATATGGAATCGACCGCGGGCGGGATTATCGATTCGGACCTGGACATGCCCCGCGCCAAATACGACGGTATTCGCTGCCTCACCATCCCGCTGACATCCGGGCCAAAACCGGTCGAGAATTTCCACATCGAAGAACGCAACCCGTATTACGTGGAACTCAAGGGCGTGTGGCGCACGTGCACGCCGAAAAACGCTAGCGACTTCCCGGCAGTCGGGTATCAGTTCGCACGCGTGGTTCACGAGATCACAGGCGTACCGATCGGGCTTATCGACAATTCGTGGGGCGGAAGCACCGTCGAGACCTGGATATCACGCAAAACGCTCGAAGGCGTGCCCGAAGCGGCTGACCTGATCAAGCATTTCGATCACGCGGTGAAAAACTATAGTTACGAAGCACAACTCGCTCGAAGAATGGGCGGGTGGCAACGTCACGCCGACAAAGCCAAGGCCGCCGGTAAACAACCCGGCCCGAAACCCGTAGTATCGAAAACATACGTTTACAACCAGCACTTCCCGGGCGGATGCTACAACACGATGATCGCCCCGATCCGGAAGTTCGGAATCAAAGGCGTTATCTTCTACCAGGGCATTAACAATTGCGTGGGCTCGGGGGGACGGCCTAACCTCTACGCGAAAACCTTCAGCGCACTGATCCCCGACTGGCGGAAGGCGTTCGGTGATCCGGACATGCCGTTCTGCATCGTCCAGATGACCAGCTTTGGATACCCGGTAAGCGAAGATGAGCCCGAAGTAACCGTACTCCACAAAGCAGCCGGTGTGCGCGAAGCCCAAACCAAAGCACACCTGGCCCACAAGAACACCGGGCTGGTCTGCACGTACGATCTGGGACACATCCAGATGCACTCACCGTTCAAAAAACCGATCGGCCAGCGAGCAGCCCGATGGGCTCTTGCCGACGTCTACAAAGCAGGCGGCGTCAAATACAACCCGCCCATGCTGAAATCGTGGACAAAAGATCGCGACAAGATCATCCTGACATTCAACAAGGGAAGCTACCCCAGCTCACCATACGGAATGCGAGTTGCGCCCAAGGGGTTCGTTATCGCCGGGGCCGACAAGCACTTTTACCCGGCACGATGCGACTCGCTGAAAGGCGGAACGTTCGCCGTATCCAGCCCGCTTGTGAAAAACCCCGTCGCCGTGCGATACGCCTGGGGCGTGCATACTATCGGAAACTTCGGTAACCGAGCCGGACCGGCGGTCCCGTTCCGCACAGACAACTGGCCGGCATGGGTAGACTACCGAATCGACAACGCAGACCAGAAACCAAACCCCCAGGACGCCAAAGTGCCGACTGTAGAACAGGCCAAAGAACAAGCCTGGAAACGTAAAGTCGCACAGGCGAAAAAAGTACTCGCCGAATACGAAGCCCGAAACAAAAAGAAACCCCGCAAACCGAAAAAGTAATCATAGCAAGGCTATAAAAATACTCGCAGTACATTAAGGATGCACAAGATGACTACGCCGACCGAAGAGAAACCGACCGATTTTATCCGCACGATAGTGGCTGACGACGTAGCCAATAACAAGAACGACGCCCGCGTCCATACGCGTTTCCCGCCCGAGCCAAACGGGTATCTGCATATCGGGCACGCAAAAGCGATCTGCATTGACTTCGGTATCGCAGCCGAGTTCGGCGGCAAGTGCAATCTGCGAATGGACGATACAAATCCGATCGCCGAAGAGCAGGAGTTCGTCGACGCGATCCAGGAAGATATCAAATGGCTCGGCTGGGACTGGACCGGCGGGTTGTTCTTCGCATCGGACTACTTCGAGCAGATGTACGAATTCGCCGTTCAACTCGTCAAAGACGGCAAGGCGTACGTTGACGACCTGAGCGCAGAAGATATCCGCGAGTACCGCGGCACGTTGAACGCCCCGGGCAAGGACAGCCCCTTCCGCGACCGCCCGGTGGATGAAAGCCTGGACCTGTTCGAGCGAATGAAGGCAGGCGAGTTCCCCGACGGCTCGCGCGTGTTGCGTGCCAAAATCGACATGGCCTCGCCGAACTTCAACATGCGTGACCCGGTTATGTACCGCATCCTGCACGCCGAACACCCCCACCGCGGCGACTCGTGGTGCATCTACCCGATGTACGACTGGGCCCACGGCATCGAAGATTCGCTCGAAGGGGTCACCCACTCACTGTGCGATCTGGACTTCGAGAACCACCGGCCGCTGTACGACTGGTTCCTCGACCAGCTCGGCGTGCACCATCCCCAGCAGATCGAATTCGCACGCTTTAACTTAACATACACCGTGACCAGCAAGCGAAAGCTCAAGCAACTCGTCGAAGCCGGCCTGGTGAGCGGATGGGACGATCCGCGACTACCGACGCTGCGAGGGCTCCGCCGACGCGGGTTCACCGCAGAAGCGATTTGTGCGTTCATGAAGCATATCGGCGTCAACAAGTTCATCAGCACCGTAGACTCAGCCCTGCTGGAGCATTTCGTACGGAAGGACCTGAACAAGACAAGCCCGCGCGTTATGGGCGTACTGAAGCCGCTGAAAGTCGTGATCGACAACTACCCCGAAGACCAGACAGACCAGCTCGACGCGGTGAACAATCCCGAAGACGAAGCTGCCGGTACGCGACAAGTGCCCTTCTCGAAAGTCATCTACATCGAGCAGGAAGATTTCATGGAAGACCCGCCCAAGAAGTTCTTCCGCCTTTCAGTGGGCAGAGAAGTACGACTGCGATACGCATACTTCATAACCTGCAACAGCGTGGTGAAAGACGACGACGGCAACGTGATCGAACTGCACTGCACGTACGATCCGGAAACACGAGGCGGCGATGCGCCCGACGGACGCAGAGTAAAAGCCACCCTCCACTGGGTATCCGCCCCCCACGCACTGGACGCCGAGATCAGACTCTACGATCATCTGTTCACCAAGGAAAACCCCAGCGACGTGGGCAAAGATGAAAACTGGCTCGACGGAGTGAACCCCGAATCGATAGAGGTGCTCACCGGTTGCAAGATCGAACCATCGCTGGCCGGAACCCAGGCCGGAGCCAGAGTCCAGTTCGAACGCCAGGGCTACTTCTGCATCGACCCGGACACTACCGAAGACAAGCTGGTAATCAACCGCACCCTATCGCTCAAAGACTCCTGGGCGAAAATCCAGAAGCAAAACCAGCAGAAGCAGAAGAATCAACAGAAACAGCAGCAAAAGCAAAAACAAAGAGCCCAGAAGAGACAGCAACACCAGCAGCCCGACAAGAAGAAGATGTAGGGGCGACTGGCAGGTCGCCCTTTGGCTCGATCAGGTCCTCCGACCCGGAAAAATATGGTGCGGTGACGAGTCCAAGCGTGTAGAATGAGATAGAGTTGATTGGAGAATCACATATGGATTGGCAAAATCGAATCACAGTTGATCCGGACGTTTGTCACGGGCAAGCCTGCATCAAGGGAACGCGAATAATGGTTTCGGTTATCCTGGACAACCTCGCCGCCGGACAGCAAACCGACGCGATCCTCCAGAGCTACCCATCATTGGCTCCCGAGGATATTAATGCCGCAGTTGCTTATGCGGCGGAACTCACCCGCGAGCGCACGGTCGTTTTACCCACGGGTACCGCCTGATGCCCAAATTCAAACTCGACGAGAATCTCCCCCAAGAAGCCGCCGACTTACTGCAAGACGCAGGATACGATGCTGCGACTATCTGGGACCAGCAGATGGTGGGCGCCCCGGATTCAAAAGTCGCGTCGGTCTGCAAAGATGAAGACCGCGTCCTGATGACTCTCGATCTGGACTTCGCCGACATCCGCCTCTACCGCCCCGCCGACCACGCGGGCATTATCGTTCTGCGACTACCCCAACAGGACAAGCAGAATGTACTAGCGATTATCAACAGACTCATCCCCATGCTCGCCCAGGAATCCGCCTCCGGGCGCCTCTGGATCGTCGACAGCAAAAAAATCCGGATTCATTCATGAATTTCTGAAAGCGGCGAAAGTCAGACAAAAAAATAGAACGCAGGAAAAAAGGCAACTTCGCCTTTTACCTTGATACTCAGTTTGACGCACAATAACATTGATACGGTATACTCTAATAAATAACCTGTTAAGCTTATAAAGGAAAATATCATGAGCACACGTCGTAATTTTCTAAAAGGTGTCGGCGCCGTCAGCGGACTTGGACTTCTCAGCCCCATGATGCTTGACGCCAAAATCCCCCCACGCCCGAAAAAAGCAAAATACATGGGCGATTTCGCGGCGCCCAAACTGCCCGTAGTTAAATGCGCGTTCATCGGCGTGGGTGCACGCGGCAGCGGACACTGCAACGATATCGGCAAAATTCCAGGTACGAAAATCGTAGGCGTATGCGATCTTTACAAGGACCTCGCTGAGCGTTCGGTAAAGAGCTCCAAAGCCAAAGGCCACACCGACGCCAAAGCCTATTTCGGCGGACCGAAAGAGTACCTCAAGATGTTCGCCGAAACGAAACCAGACGCCGTGTTCATCTCAACGAACTGGAACTCACACGCCGAACACTGCATCGAAGCGATGAAAGCCGGCGCGCACGCTTTCTGTGAAGTGCCCATCGCGGTGACCATAGACGAAATGTGGAAAATCGTGGACACCTCCGAAGCCACCCAGAAGCACTGCATGATGATGGAAAACGTCAACTACGGCGGAGCAGAACTGCTCTACCTGAACATGTGCAGAAAAGGCGTGCTGGGCCAGCTGCTGCACGCCGAAGCGGCTTACATCCACACGCTGCGCGGACAAATGAACTCTGTAAAACGCGGTACCGGAAGCTGGCGCACATTCCACTACGCCAAACGCAACGGTAACCTCTACCCCACCCACGGGCTTGGTCCGGTCGCACAGTACATGAACCTCGCTCGCGGTGAAGACACGTTCGCCTCGATGGTCTCCTACTCGACACCAGCGTTGGGACGTCAGCTTTACGCAAAGGCGAAATACCCCGCCGGCCACCAGTGGAACAAGCTCGACTTCAAGGGCGGCGACATGAACACCACGCTCATCAAGACCAAACTAGGCCGCACCATCATGGTCCAGTGGGACGAAACCACCCCCCGCCCCTACAGTCGTCACAACCTGATCCAGGGCACCAAGGGCGTGCTGGCTGGTTTCCCCAACAGAATCGCCGTCGAAGGGCTCGGAAACGCACACCGCTGGGCTGAAGGCGCCGACTTCAAGAAGCAGACCGAAAAGTTCAAACACCCCCTGATCAAGAGGCTCCAGGAGAAAGTCAACAAGCTCGGCCTGAAGGGCCATGGCGGAATGGACGGAATGATGAGAATGCGAATCATCGAATGCCTCCAGGAAGGACTCCCGCTTGACCAGAACGTCTACGAAGGTTGCTTCTGGTCGGCAGTGGGCCCGCTGAGCGAAACGTCAGTAGCCAACAACGGAGCCCCGCAAGCATTCCCCGACTTCACACGCGGAGAATGGAAAAACACAAAACCGCTGGCAGTGGATATTTAATACTAATAAAAACTCACCGCGGATAAACCTGACGCCCCTGCAACCACCGGTTGCAGGGGCGTTTTTGGGTATTTGGTTATAGGGCACTTCTAAAATCGTGCGATTCATCCATCTGGTCGTCATTGGACAGCGCCAATTAGTATGCGCTGGGCTTCATGTCGCCCTTGTAGTATATTGTTGTCTCGCTGTTTGCAGTACGGTGGATTTGCGTGTTGCTCTTGAGAGTTAATTTGTCTTGGCGAGAACCACAATGTTACATGACCCTGAACATATCGAAGCACCTGCCACAAATGAACCTATAGTCATTAATGACCGGGACAAAGATATCCTGCGTCGCCTGGGGGCGGAGATCGCGTCGATAGGCCAGTTGCCAAGCCAGAAAGAAACCGCCCGGTTGTGGAGCAAGGTAAACAGCCTCAAGTCCGAACGGCCTGTGGCGTGGATTAACGAGCTTCCCTGGAACGAGATGAACGTTGACGACGAGCTGACGCTTCAGTGTGAACACCAGTTTGCTCGGCACATTGAAGATGACATGCGCAAGACGATCTATCAGTGGAAGCACATGCGGCTTGACACTGTAGTCAGCGATTTTATCGCCTGCCCCAAGGCGCTCCACAGCACCGACTTTGGGATCGTTGAGGATGTCGAGGCGATCAAACAGGATGAATCCAGCGCCATCAAATCGCGTCGGTTCAAGGTGCAGATATCCGAGCCTGAAGACATCGAGAAAATCCAGATGCCGGTTATCACGCACAACGAGATAGCAACAGCAAATCGCCTTGCCGCAATGTCGGATGTGTTTGAGGGAATCATCCCGGTTAAGCTGGTCGGCCAGGGGCATATCTGGTTTACGCCCTGGGATTATCTCGTCCGCTGGTGGGGAATCCAGGAGGCGATGATGGACATGATCATGCGTCCCGAAATGGTCCACGCCGCAGTCGACAGAATGGTCGACGCCTGGATGGCTGAACTCGACCAATTTGAAGAAATGAACCTGCTCGAACTGGACAGCACAAACCAGCGCGTCGGATCGGGCGGTTACGGTTACGTTGAAGATCTGCCGAGCGAGAACTTCCAGCCTGACCAGGTGCGATCGAAAGATATGTGGGGCTGCTCCAACGCTCAGATATTCTCTGAAGTCTCGCCGGAGATGCATTGGGATTTCGCTATCGAACATGACATGCGATGGCTCAAACGATGGAAAATGGTCTACTACGGATGCTGCGAACCGCTGCACCGCAAGATGGATCTGATGCGAAAGATCCCCAACCTCCGCAAGATATCAGTCAGCCCCTGGTGCGACTTTGAGAAGATATTCAGCGAGATCGGAAACGATTACGCCATCAGCGCCAAGCCGAGCCCGGCGATCTTTGTCGACGGCGTCTGGAGCCCCGACAACGCACGCGCCGAGATACGGAAGGTCCTCGACGCAGCCGGCGGACACGGCCACATCGAATTGATCATGAAAGACGTTTCCACCGTTAACTACAAGCCCCAGCGAGTCTGGCAGTGGGCTCAGATCGCCATGGAAGAGGTGGCTTCGTAATGAATATATCCGCACTCGACACGACAATCATCCTTGTTTACCTCGTATTCATTGTCGCCCTTGGATGCTGGGCGGGGATCCGAAACCGAAATAAAACAATAGACAAGGGCGGTGAGAGTTACTTCCTCGCCGGTGGGACCTTACGCTGGCCTATGATTGGCCTGGCGCTGTTTTCGACGAACATTTCAACGATCCATCTGGTCAGTTTTGCAGAGGAAGGCTACGTCAACGGACTGGCCTACGGGAACTACGAGTGGATGTCGGCGTTTACTCTGATCATATTGGCGCTGTTCTTCGCCCCGTTTTACATACGCCTGCGCGTCGCGACGCTGCCTGACTTCCTCGAAAGGCGTTACAGCCGTGCCAGCCGAGACTGGCTTGCTGGGCTTTCGATTGTCTCGGCGATCTTCATCCATATCGGCTTCAGCCTCTACGCAGGCGCCGTGGTGCTTGAAGGCATGTTCGGTATCCCTCCTATGTACAGCATCATAGGAATAGGAGTATTAACCGGCGTGTACACCCTGATCGGCGGTCTGATGGCCGTGGTCATCACCGAATCAGTGCAGACGATCATCCTTCTTGCAGGGGCAATTCTGCTTACCGCCATTGCATTATGGGAGGCTGGCGGCATGAGCGGCGTGACAGATTTCGTCGAGCCGGTAAAGCTCACAATGGCCCGCCCCACTGGCGACTCATCAGGTTTACCATGGTATTCTGTGTTGCTTGGATATCCCATTATTGGAATTTGGTACTGGTGCACCGATCAGACTATCGTCCAGCGAGTTCTCGGTGCGAAGGACGAAAACCACGCAAGAGTCGGGGCGTTATTCGCGGGATTCATCAAGATACTGCCCGTCTTCATATTCATTTTTCCGGGCATCATCTACCTGGCGTTGGTCAAGCAAGGGCGTTTCATGCCGCCGGCGGATACAGGACAAACCTATGCACACATGATAACGCAACTGCTA
>JABGPF010000426.1 GCA_018645065.1 Phycisphaerales bacterium | reverse complement strand
TAAACAGTAGGCAGTAAGCAGTAAGCAGTAAGCAGTAACGGCGAGCGTCAACGGCGAACGGCGAGCGTCAACGGCGAACGGCGAACGTCAACGGCGAACGGTAACGGTGGACGGTATGCGAGACTGCAAGCGGTAATGTTGCTGTAGTTGTAATTTAGATGTGGTGAACTGTTATCTGTAAGAGAGCGTGTTTAGCGGCGGGGCAACGCCCCGCGTTCGGCGTCACCAGTTGTCATTAACCATTATGTTAACAAAGGAACAAGCAATGAAAACGAGTGCAATGTTGAAGCGTAGTGGGTTTTGTGTCTTGATGTTGGCGATGGTTCTAAACGCCAGTTCTGTTTTCGCACAGGGCGCCGAGAAAACCGCTCCCCAGAAAACCAAAACCAATAATTCGATCGACCTGTTCGACGGTAAGACCCTCGACGGTTGGGAGCATTATCTCGTTGATCCGAAATTGAAGATGTCTGACGTGTGGTCGGTTAGCGACGGGCTGCTGGTCTGCAAGGGTAAACCGTTGGGATACCTCGCTACGAAAAAGGAATACACCAGCTTCAAGCTCGTAGTCGAATGGCGCTGGCCGCCCGGAAAACCCGCGACCAACAGCGGCGTGCTGATGCGAATTACGGGCAAACCGCGCGGGCTGCCCAAGTGCGTCGAAGCCCAACTCAAAGCCGGCAGCGCAGGCGATGTTTACGGCTTCCACGGGTTCAATGTCAAGGGCACAGAACGTGTGCTGTCTACAGAGAATGCTTTTGTGGGCAAGCTCTCGGGCGTTAAGAAAATCAAAGGCGCCGAGAAGAAACCAGGCCAGTGGAACAAGTACGAAATCACCTTCAATAAAGGCGATATTACTGTGATTCTGAACGGCCAGAAAGTGAACCAGGCTTTCGGTTGCGACGTGGTCGCCGGTAAGATCGGCCTGCAATCTGAAGGCGGTGAGGTGCACTTCCGCACCGTGCGATTAACGCCTCTGGACGCCAAATCGTCCAAGCCTGCAAAAGCTCAGAAGCCCGGCTCGCAGATCGCCGCGTCAAAGGAAATTGCCCTGGCCGACGGCAAGAAGACCACGATCCACTTCTATAAGAGCATCCCGGAAAGCTACAACACCAAAGACAAGCACCCGCTGATGATCTTCCTGCACGGCGCCGGCGAGCGGGGCGATATCCTGAATGTAGTCAAGAAGCATGGCCCTCCTATGCTGGTCAGCAAAGGCAACAAAACGCCGTTTATTATCATTTCGCCCCAGTGCCCCAAAGGCGTATATTGGAATCCCAGTCAACTCAGCAAGCTGCTGGATCATATTCTCGCGACAACCAAAGCCGATCCCGATCGCGTCTACCTGACCGGTTTGAGCATGGGCGGTTACGGTACCTGGAGTTGGGCTGCGATGGAGCCCCAGCGGTTCGCTGCGGCGATACCGATCTGCGGAGGCGGTAGAGCCAAGAACGCCGAAAAACTTCTCAAATTACCGATCTGGGCGTTTCACGGTGATAACGATAAGGTTGTACCCCTTGCCAGAACGCAGGTAATGATTGATGCGATCAAAAAGGCCAAGGGCGCAAACGTTAAGCTGACAGTCTACCCGGGCGTGGGGCACAACTCGTGGACCCAAACCTACAATAACCCCGAGATATACAAGTGGCTGCTGTCTCATAGTCGCGGGAAGTAAATCCCTCTCCCAAAAAAAGCTCATGACGGATTACCAGGGATAAGGATATACATCGAATATCCAAGTTGACGGAAACGACAACGGCGCGCGACACCGCAAGCGGTTCTGATTCGCTACTGTGCGCGAGACGCGCACTAAAACCGCTTGCGGTTTCGCGCGCCGTTCGCTTTTGTCGTTGTCGTTAACTTGGACATTGGAAATTCCTTGTTGTTCGGTTGGATATTGATCCGCCCTCCCCGCTAATCCGTCATGACCTTTCTTTCGGATAATTCCACCTTGGCGGTGGGGCGGTGATCCGTTATTATTTCGGACTACAGGAAAGGCCCGAATGACCAGGAAAAAAATATTACTAATCGTGTTGCTCTGCATCGCTTCGATCGCCCTGTACACAGCATGGCGGTTGTGGGGCCACAGGAACACCCATCGCATTACCGAGGCAATACCGACAACCGGACCGGCAAGCCATTGGGCCGAGAAGATGGAATGTAGCGGTGTCGGGAATTTTCACCGCGTCTCGGACATTCTCTATCGCGGAGAGCAACCGACCGAAGAGGGGTTCGCGAATCTCTCGAAAATGGGGATCAAGATGGTCATAAGCCTTCGTCAGATTCATGGCGACAGCAAAAAGATCGGCGACTTGCCGCTGAAGTACAAGCGGATCAGGTTTAATACCTGGAGCCCCAAAGACGAGCATGTCGTGGAGTTTTTGAAGCTGGTTGCCGATCCGGAGAACCATCCGATTTTCCTTCACTGCAAGCACGGTTCGGATCGCACGGGTATGATGTGTGCGGTTTACCGGGTGGTGCATGAAGGGTGGACCAGGGAGCAGGCCATCGCCGAGTGGACCAAGGGCGGTTTTGGTTTCCACGCCATGTTCCAAAACTTGTTGAAATACTTCCGCAGCACCGACCTTAAATCGCTGGCTCCGTCATCGGCGGCATCTAAGCCGGCGCTTCAAACCAGCCTGTCGAGCTCGCGATATCGTCCAGCAGCTTGACATTCAGGTTCATATATGCCACAATCTACTGTTCGACGGGGTGTGGCGCAGTTTGGCAGCGCGCCTGCTTTGGGAGCAGGAAGTCGCTGGTTCGAATCCAGTCACCCCGATTAACCACAAGTTGTGACCCCCGCGGGGGTTCCCTGCGCACTGATTTTATTTTTTTTTGACACGCCACATCACCCGGTAACGTATTGGTTCTCAGCGCGAACGAATCAACCGGGGTATTTGAGATTCGAGTATATGACGCTAGAACCAGAATAAAACCAAATCCGTATCGTCATTCTGTGGGGATAACTTCCGCGGTTTCCCGTTGCAAGGTGATTGTCAGACGTTTAACCTCGCCGGCTAGGGCGGCGGTAGCTTCCTGCACGCCGGCCAGATTGCCTGATCGTCCAAGGGTTTCCACCGCCAGTGCGGCGTGCACAGCGTCATCGGCGGCCAAGACCTCCAGCGACCCCTTCAGGGTATGGGCGGTTCTGGTGATAACTTCGGGGTCTCCGCTCGATACGGCTTGGTGGACCTGCGTAAGAGCGTTTGGGGCATCGTCGAGGAAAATCGCGACCAGTTCGTCGAACAGGTCTTCGTCTCCCCCCACGCGTTCCAGGGCCTTGGGCTTGTTGTAGGGGCATTTGGTGGATGTTTTGTTAGAAGACTGCTCCGACCGAGTGGCGATGGCGCCTTCTTGCAGCGAAGAATCCTCCCGGGGCTCGTCAGGAAGATGCCGTTCAATAGCCTCGGCAAGCTTGTGTGGGTTGATCGGTTTGGCGACGTAGTCGTCCATTCCCACGGCCAGGCATTCTTCGCGGTCGCCTTTCATGGCGTTGGCGGTCATCGCGATGATCGGTATGGCATGATTCCGTACAGTTGAGTTCGGATCCCTGATGGCGTGAGTGGCTTCATATCCGTCCATTTCGGGCATCTGGCAGTCCA
>JABGPF010000425.1 GCA_018645065.1 Phycisphaerales bacterium | reverse complement strand
TGGCATCACTAAACGAGGAACTCCAAAACCGAACCGAAGAACTGGAGCATCAGGCCGGGGAACTCGAACTACAGCGAAGGCAGGTTGAAGAGGCCGATCGCCTCAAGAGCGAATTCCTGTCGAATATGTCTCACGAACTCCGTACGCCCATGAACAGCATTTTGGCGTTGTCGCAACTGATGCTGTCTCGTGGAACGGGCAAGGACACCGATGAAGAGGCCGAATTCCTCAGCGTGATCGAGCGCAACGGACGCCAGCTCCTGATGCTCATAAACGACATACTGGACCTGTCCAAAATCGAAGCCGGACAGGCGGATATCTTCCCCGCTAACGTAATAGCGGGGGATCTCGTAGATGTAGCGGTGAGCACGATCCGCCCGCTGATCGACGAGAAACAACTCGCCCTCGCCGTCAATATTTCCGACGATCTGCCGATGATGTACACCGACGAGGACAAGGTCCGCCAGATACTGCTGAACCTGCTGTCCAATGCGGTCAAATTCACCGACACCGGTGAGATATCGATGGGGGTCGCGCTTGATGGAGATTGTGTTTCCTTCGCCGTCGTCGACAGCGGAGTAGGCATCTCCGCCGAAGATCAGAAACACATCTTCGACGAGTTCCGCCAGGTCGACGGTTCGACCACGCGAAAGTATGGCGGAACGGGCCTTGGTCTGGCGATTTGCCTGCGTCTCGCCCGCCTGCTCGGAGGGGATATTGCAGTCAGCAGCGAACTGGGCGAAGGCAGCACGTTTACACTGAGGCTTCCGGTCCGCATACCGGAGGACCCCGGCGTGACGCCGCGACCGGCTCCGGAGCCCCTGCCCCAACCCATGCCTCAACGTCCGCCCCTGAGCCCCGACCGGACGCCGCACGTTCTCGTGGTGGAAGACAACGAGGTGGCGGCTTTGCAGATTCACACCGCCCTGACCGAAAACGGATACGATGTCACCGTGGCCGACGACGGCGCCGAAGCCCTGGAGGCGATCGGCAGGTCCATTCCCGACGGGGTCGTACTGGACCTCATGATGCCGAATATCGACGGTTTCGCGGTGCTCGAACAGATCCGAAGCACGCCCGAGACGGCCAGCCTGCCGGTGCTGATCTTGACTGCAAAGGAACTGACCGCCGCCGACTGCGCCCGCCTGACACATAATAACATCCAGCAACTCGTCCAGAAGGGAAGCGTCGACCGTAACGAACTGGTCGCCGACGTAGATCGCCTTCTGGGCAGAGAGGCTCCGAACGAAACCGCCCGGGAGGAAACCGGCTCGGAGCCTGTCGACCTGCCGGACCTTTCGGGAAAGACGATCCTTATAGTTGAGGATAATCCCGACAACCTCCTTGCCATAACCGCCTTGTTGTCGGAAACGCACGTCGAGATAGCAACCGCCGCTGACGGGCAGGCCGGACTCGACCAAACCAGGCAAATCAGGCCTGACCTCGTTCTTCTGGACATACAACTGCCAATCCTGAGCGGTATGGACGTCGCCAGAGAGATAAAATCCGACGCCGAACTGAAAAGCATCCCGATTATCGCCGTGACCGCCAGCGTGATGAAGGGCGACCGGCAGAAGATACTGGACGCCGGATGCGACGATTTCGTTGCGAAACCCATCAACTCGACGGATTTGGGTAGGGCGTTACGAAAGTGGCTTTGTTAAGTACTGTTGCGATCGAGGAAGAATCGGTACAATATCAATGACCGCAATACAAAAACCAACAGCGACTCATCCCTGAATGATAAATGCAATAATGACAAGAATGCGGAAAATTGCGATGCTTGCTCCAACCAGCGTGGTAATTGCGGTGGTCATTGCATATTTCTGCGGATGGTTCGCCGGGAGCAAACCGCAGAACCCCGCGATTTCGCCGCCGGATCTGTCGATCGACCCGGTATACAGCAAGTACAAGTTCGGTAGGGACGACAGCGTGATCGATATCGGTGTCCAGCCGATCTGGATTCCCACCAACATTATCAGCGAAACGATGAAGCGCGACAGGACATTGATCGCAGCACTCGCTGAGGACGGATTGACCGTCAGGTTCCACGGGTTCCGCAAAGGAGCCGACGTCAACTTCTTCCTGGCCAGAGGCGATCTGGAGGCGGGCGTCGGCGGCGACATGCCCGCTCTGTCGGCGGTTGCGAAATCCAACGTTCTGGTCGCTGCGGTCATCCAGCGGGGCTCGTGTTCGCTAGTCGCTTCCAGGCAGATGCTGACGACGGATCTGGCGGGTCTGCGAATTGCTTACCCGTTCGGTTCGGTTTCCCATTACAGGCTCCTCCGCCTGATTTCCTCGATCGGTCTGAAAGAAAGCGACGCGGACCTCGTGGCGATGGACGTTTCGGCAATGCCCGACGCGCTGAACCAGGGGCGGATCGACGCCCTTACCGCATGGGAGCCCACGCCCACGATCGCCCTCAAACAGTGCAAAAATGCGGTGATTATCCACCAAAGCCGCTCCTCGGGTTACCTGTACTTTTCCCGCTCGTTCGCACAGAAGCGCCCCGGAGCCCTTCGTAAAATCGTCGCCGCCCAGATTCGGGCGATGAAGTGGCTTAGGGCCAACAGCGACAACCTCCGCACGGGCAGCCGCTGGGCTATCCGGAGCGGAGATGCTCTGGCAGGGCGGAAACTCGGACTTTCCGAGGCCGAGTATGTGAACCTCGCCAGACGTGATCTGTTGGGGATGACTTCATATCCGGAGATAACCGCCCGGGAACTGTCGCCCCATGGCCCGCTCGCTCGGGAACTGGAGTTTCTGAAGGAAGCATCTCAGATTCCGGCCAGCGTGAAATGGGAAGATGCGATCACCTGCTTTGATGTGTCGATCGTCGGTGAGATCGTACAGAACCAGCAGAAGTACAAACTGAATGTCTTTGACTATGGGGATTCAACGGACGATCGATAATAATGACGATGATGCGAAACTGAGGTGAAAAATGTCAGCGAATGGCAGCGACAGAGCAACGATACTGGCCGTCGATGACAGGCCGGACAACTTGTTTATTCTTCAGAAGGTGATCAAGGACCGTCTGCCCGAATGCACGGTGCTGACCGCCGACAGCGCCGCGGCGGGACTGTCGATTGCAGATGATACGCCCATCGACGGTATGCTGATCGACGTGCAGATGCCGGACATGGACGGGATCGAGATGTGCCGCCGCCTCAAAGCCAACTCCGCAACCGCCCACATTCCGGTTATCCTGATGACCGCCCACAGCGCAAGTCCAACACAAAAAACAACCGGCCTGGACGCCGGGGCCGATGACTTTATCAACAAGCCAATCGATAACGAAGAATTGATCGCTCGCCTCCGTGCGATCCTTCGCATCAAGAAGACCGAAGATCAACTCCGCCAGTCCGCCTCACGTCTGGCCGCTCTGGCCGAGCGTCGCAACAGGCAGCTGGCCGAAAGCGAAAACTACTACAGATCGCTGCTATACAACCTGCACGAAGATATCGTTGTGGTCGACAGCAATTACGTGATCACCGATATAAACAACTCTTACCTTGCTACGATCGGGCGCAGCGCCGAAGATGTCATCGGACACTGCTGCTACGAAATATCGCACGGTTTCGACAACCCATGCGATCAATATGGTGAA
>JABGPF010000049.1 GCA_018645065.1 Phycisphaerales bacterium | reverse complement strand
CATTAGTAGTACAGAGAACGGCAGGGAAGGAACTTATTTTTTGTCGTTCTCTGTGATCTCGCCGTAAGCCGTAAGTCTTTACCGTTGCCGTTACAAAATCTTCGCCGTTGCCGTTCTCTGTGTCCTCTGTGGCAAAAAGCCGTTGCCGTTTGGTGTTAGAATGCGTTTGCCCTGTGGTTTTCCATCGCTGTTGGCGCCTCGGGACGGTAGGGGGGGATTGTGATCGAAAAACATCTGCGAGAGTTATTGTTTCTGCGTGTTGTCTCGTATGTGTTTGGCGATGGCTTGGGACAGTTTGATCATGTTGAACGGTTTGTTCAGTAGCGTCAATGCTCCTTCGTTGAGCATTTTGTTTGTGGTTTGGGCGTGGCTGAATCCTGACGCTATGATAGCTTTCACGTTCGGGTTGATTTTCTTCATTTCGATGAAGGTGTCCTCCCCGTTCATCTTGGGCATGATCAGGTCGAGAATCACGATGTCGATTTCGCTGTGATGGCGACGGTAGTATTCGGTTCCGTCGACTCCGTCATAGCATGTGTGTACGGTGTACCCGAGGTTATTCAGTGACGCCGCTACAAAGTTGCGTACGCTCTCTTCGTCTTCGACGACAAGTATGTGTCCGGTTCCTCTGATTGGCGTATTTTCCGTTGAGGTTTCCGGCGTTGTTTTGGTTTTGCTGTCGGCCAGCGGCAGTAGTATTTTGAAGGAGGCTCCGCAGCCCGGTTCACTGCATACGCTGATTCCGCCCTCGTGGTTCAGGATGCATCCGTAAACTCCCGCCAGTCCCAGGCCCGTGCCCTTGCCTACTTCCTTGGTCGTGAAAAACGGTTCAAATATCCTCTGCTGCGTTTCATTGTCCATTCCAATACCGGTGTCGGTTATGCATATTTCTATAAACTCTCCTGGCGTGAGGTCGAATGGATGATTGTCGCAATCGGTTTGTGTGAGAGTTACGCGCCTGGTGGCGTATGTAAGTGTCCCGCCGTTGGGCATTGCGTCTCGGGCATTTACGCCCAGATTGAGCATAGTGTTTTGGAGTTGCGTCGGGTCGCCGGTGATGGTGCTCGGGGAAGCGTGCAATTCCAGGCGGATATCGATTCGCCTGTCGATGCTGTGGGTCAGCATGCTCACGGTTTGTGAGATTACATCGTGAATATCGATCGGGACGGCCTGCCATTTGCCTTTTCGGGCAAAGGCGAGCAATTGCCTGGTAAGATCCGCCGCCCGGTTTGAACCTTTGATGATCTCGTCAGCGAACTTCGTTTGCACGCTGGTGTCGGGGATATCCATTTTCAGCAGTTCGGCGTTGCCCTGTATTGCGGTGAGTATGTTGTTGAAGTCGTGTGCGATCCCGCCGGCGAGTTGCCCGACGGCTTCCATTTTTTGGGCTTGGCGGAGTTGCTCTTCGAGACGATCTCGCTCACTTTCGGCCCGTTTGCGTTCGGTGATGTCTATCCCGACACCGATGAAATACTCCACGTGTCCGTCAGAATCGCATATCTGCTGACCTCGCCATTCGACCAGAAGCTTCCTGCCGTCACGGGTCAATACGCGATTTTCGTTCGTTGTAAACACCGTTGTTGAATTGAGATTTTGGAACACTTTGATCAGGTCTTTTCGGTCTGTTTTGGGCACGAATGTTGTCAAATAGTCGGTGCCGACGACCTCAGCTTCGCTATAACCCAGCTCTTTACGCATAGACTCGTTCATCAGCATTGTTTTTCCGTCTGGTGCAATGGCTACGATGAACGCCGGTGACGCCTGAATAAGCGTATTTGAAAAATCCTTCTCAGAACGCAATGCCTCTTCGGCTTGTTTCCGATCGGAGATATCATTGAAAATCGCCAGCACCCGATTCGGCAGCACCGTTCCGGATATTTCCACATAACGGGTCGAACCATTCTTGCAGACAATATTTGCTTCAATGGGCGCAATTTCCCGCCCGCTTTTTATTGCATTGTCAACGCCGGTTTCCCATCTGGCGATAACGCTCTTGCGGTACTCCTGGTCAGGATACGCCAAGTGGTACCAGCGATCGAGGGTCGGTATGTCCTCAAGCGAATATCCGTATAATTCGCGGAACTTGTTGTTGCAGTAGAGGATATCCCCCTGCCGATTTGCCCAGGATATTGCGACGGGGGCTAAGTCGGTGAGGGCCTGAAGCTGTTCGCGGTGCTGTCGTAACTCTTCCAGAGTCTGCTTGTGCTCGGTGATGTCTCTGACAACGGATACGAGGCATCGTTCGGCGTCGAGTTCAATATGCTGTATAGAGACCAGGCCGGTGAACGGATCGCCCGATTTGCGGTGAAAGTTCATTTCCATGTCACGGACATATCCTTGGGTACGCAGGATATCAGCAACTTTCTCGCGTTTTTCGGTGCTGGTCCACAGGTTCAATTCCAGCGAAGTCCTGCCGATTGCTTCATCACGCGAATAACCAGAGATACTCTGGAAGCCCTCGTTCACATCAATGATCCTGCCGTCGGCAAGTGCGGATATAATTATCGAGTCTGGACTAGCGTGAAAGGCCTTGGCGAATTTCTCTTCTGATGCTCGCAGTGCTCGCTGCTCGCTGCCCGGCATGGATTCGGAGCTATGTTCTTTCTTAAGCTCAGCCAACTGCTGGCGCAGATCGGATACTTCCTGCTCCAGTTGCTCCCTAGTAAGTTCGGTATTATCCATAACATGACTCTGGTCTGGACGTTGCTGTAATCACGGGACAATTGTAGCGGTTTTCCCGGGCGAGAATCCACTGTATTATGTGTTATGTTGTCGGGGTGTCGGCCAGGGCTACAGGTCAATGTGATGGCGATCTTTCAGGATGTCTGTCGTTCGCTTACGTTCGGCGGCGATTTGTTCGTCGGAGAGTTCCCTCAGCGACGCGAATATCGCCAGGAGTTCGTCCAGCAACTCGCCGGTCAGTTCGCCCAGCAGTGCGATTGCGGTTCGTCTGAGCAGTAGATCATCGAGATGCAGTACGCGTTCTTTGCTGATTATGTATTCGATTTCGCGTTTGGTGTAGCTGGGGTGATGTTCCAGCAGGGCGTCCGGGGCGCTTGTGCAGAATTTGGCGACCTCTCTGGCGACGGTTCCGTATCGAACCAGAAGGGTTTCGGTGCGGTCGGTGTTCAGGCCGGTCGCTTCAGCCAGTTCATTCGTCCACTGCTTCCGGTCCAGGTCGGTGCTGGGGAAATCCTTCCCACCGCCGATGGGCATCGATTCGGTGCATACTTTGCGTTCGAGGCCGAAGTGTTGCAGCAGTTTGTCGGTGGCTTGTTCACCGAACGCGCGGAACGGCGTCCACTTCCCGCCGACCAGTGAAAATACGGGGAAGTTGGCGTTTTCGGTTGGTTCTGAGATGTCGGTGAAGTGCGATCGGCTCATCTGCCCGGTGCTTGCAGCCGCTTTTGCCATCAGCGGGCGAACGCCGGAGAACGTGCTGAGTATCTGCGAGCGATCGACTTTTACGTTCGGTAGCAGATGCTTCAGGCATCCGATCATGTAGTCGATTTCGTCGTCGTCGCAGCGGGCTTCGTCGGGGTTGTCTACGTGTATGTCAGTCGAGCCGATCATCGGTTTGCCCAACCAGGGCAGCGCCACAACCGCACGTCCGTCGGGCGTTTCGTAGAACAGCATTTCACCGTCCATCGCTTTTAACAGTTCGTCATTTTCGAGGATCAGGTGCGCGCCCTTGGTGCCCGAGATAAGTTTCGACGGATGACCGAGATTTTCGTTTGCGAAGTCTATCCACGCACCGGCAGCGTTTACCACAACTTTGGGCCGCACCTGGATATCCTGGCCGCTGATCTCGTCTCGCAGCGTCACGGTCTGGCCGTTGGTGCTCTTGGCCGACATGTAGTTCAACGCCCGTGCGGTATCGCAGGCGGCTTCTGCGTCGGTGATGACCTCCATGCAGAGTCGTTCGGGGTAGCTGATCCAACCATCGTAATAAGTTGCGGTCCCGATGGTGTCGGGGTGCAGGCCGGGGCGGCGTTTGAAGGCTTCTGTTTTCGATGTGAAGTGGTGTTTGGGCATCTGGCGATTGTGTGCGGCGAACTGATCGTACATTCGCAGCCCCACGCCGATCATGCATCCGCCGCGCCGTTTGGCTCGCTTACCAGGCGACATTCCAAGCGTTTTGCGAATCACGCCGAGCATGCCTTCGTATCGCGACTGGTAGGGGATCGTGGTCGGTAGCGGGAAGATGTAGTGCGGGCAGTTTTGCAGCAGCAGATTGCGTTCGTGCACGCCTTCGCTTACGAGCTTCTTCTCGCCGAATTCGAGGTATCGCAGGCCGGCGTGGATCATTCGCGACGGGGCTGCCGTCGTGCCGCACGCGAAGTCGCCGCGATCAACTATCAACGCATCGATCCCGTGCAACGCCAATTCGCGGAACACCGACGCTCCGTTAATCCCCGCCCCGACAACCAGGACCGATACTTCCGGGTTCTCGCGGAGTTTTGCGATAGTTTCTTCTCTGTTCTGGCTCAGTGTGCTGATGGTTCGATCCTTTCATTGTCGTCAGGTGCGATAAACGATACAAGAAATCCGCCCGACGTTCAATATTGTTAAGCCGCGACGCCAAGGTAGTGTCCCCTATTTCCATTGGAAAATAGGCTTTGCTT
The DNA here is from genome assembly GCA_018645065.1 of Phycisphaerales bacterium. Classification (GTDB taxonomy): domain Bacteria; phylum Planctomycetota; class Phycisphaerae; order SM23-33; family SM23-33; genus BS750m-G57. The sequence continues at coordinate 20,175 of JABGPF010000049.1, read as the reverse complement.
TTGTCCTGGCCGAGCGGATTTACCAAGATTAAAGAGGATTGACAACTGCGAATATTATGATACAATTCAATAGGAGTGGGTTGTAACTTGTTCTGAAAACGTGAGCTATATAAATTTGAGACGGAGGAAATAATGTACACCTTGAAGCGTATATGTATACTTATTGTGTCGCTGGTTCTGGTTTTGCAGTGCTGCTCGGCTACGTGGGCCGCTGATGGCGATTGGTACTATGACAGCACCAAGAATAACTCTGACCTCTGGTGGAACACCGGCAATTGGGAAGATGGATATATCCCCAATGGCACCGATAAAACTGTTGAATTACAAGGGTGGAAAGATCATCAGGCTTTTATAGAGATCCATAACAGTGATCCAGCTATTACCCTTGGTGGGATATACTTTGGAGGCACTACTTATTTTTCTTTCGGGAATTGGGGTAGTTTTACTTTACGTCGGAATGGCGCCCAGCCTTTTCTCAACATAAACGCCTCTGTGTCCATAGGCGGCAGTCGCAGCTTTTTAGGAACAAATGGATTTGTCAAACGAGGCTCGGGAACTTTACAGATGTATGCCCAACGTGATTTGTCCGGCAATATTCTTGTCGAAAACGGCGAATTGCAGACTGCAGAGAACAATGCATGGAGCGATAATCTATCAATAACCATTAACGAGAATGCTTCATACTGCTCCTATGGGAAATCTACCGATCAGTTTGGAAACATAGGCGGTGCAGGAACCCTTAACCTGTATCGTGATAGTGATGCAAGCGATTCATGGATAAGAGTTGGCGCCGACAATGCAAATACGGAATTCTCCGGTTTAATCAAAGGTGCAGGCAGTCTGGGAAAAACCGGGACCGGGACGATGACTATCAGCGGAGCCAATACCTTCACCGGTCGGGCATGGGTCGAGCAGGGGACCATGTCGCTGACTAACCCGCTGGCTCTGCAAAAAAGCACTGTGGAGCTTTCGTCCAGATTCGACTTGAACGGATTGGATCACACCTTCGGCGGGATCAGCGGCGGCGGTAATTTCACAATGTCCGACAACAGCATATTGACTGTCGGAAAGAATAATAAAGATACGACATACTCAGGCGTGCTCAGCGGAAACGAAGCCAGCCTGGCGAAAACCGGAAACGGAACACTCACCCTTACCAAAGACAACACGTACACAGGCGGTACGGTTCTCAACGGTGGAGCTCTGGCGATTTCTGAAAAAAGCCAGATCAATCTTTCCAGCAGCAACAAGCTGACTTTTGACGGTGGAATACTGCGGGTAAATGGCGATGAGTTCGGAACGCTTTATAACGACCAATTTGTCTGGGGCGCTGGCGGCGGAGGTTTCTATATTGAGTATCTGGAAAACTATTTCTCCGTTTCAAAGTCGCTGACCGGTGGCGGAAAACTCACAAAACAGGGCGGTGGTTATTTAATACTGACCGGTGACAACAGCGCCATGAGCGGTGACGTTCACGTGCAAAGAGGGACGCTTCAATTAAGGCATTATCGACCCGGCCAGGTGAACTACACCAGCGAGCAGAACCGGATTGGCGACACCTCGCTTGTTACTATTGATTCGGGTGCGACTATTCTGTTCGATTTCTCGAAACCGTTCGAACGCATCGGAGCCCTTGCAGGCGGCGGGGCTATCGATCTTGGTACTGATGGCGAAATTATCGTTGGCGACGCCCGGACCACAGAATTCTCCGGGATACTCATGGGCGATATTGAAGACGAAGGCGATGTGAGCGGAAAGCTTACAAAGGTTGGGACTGGTACGCTTACACTTAGCGGTAACAACAGGCACAACCGCGGAACCGAAATCCGTGAAGGCACGCTGAGTATCGGCAAGTCGAGCAATCTGAGCATCTTTTCCGACAATCCGCTGATTTTCAGCGGCGGGATGCTTCAGATTACCGGAGCGAATATCGCATCAATCAACCATCCGATCACCTGGGGCAACAACGGAGTTGGCTTCGATATCGTAGAAGCGACTCACACCCTTACCGTCTCCGACGCAGTTACCGGTAACGGCGGACTCATCAAACGCGGAGCCGGTACGCTGGCCCTGACCGGAAACAACACCTATCAAGGCGACACCATAATTGAAAGCGGAACTCTCCAACTGACCGGAAGCAACGGTTCGGGCACTGAGAAGATCGAAATCCGCAACAACGCTACGCTTCGAGCGGGCATCAACAACAGCCTGGGAGGCTCCACTCATGTGCAGGTCGACGAAGGCGGTAGTTTTATCGTAGAGGGAGGCGAAGATTTCGCCCGCTTGTCCGGTGCGGGAAACGTTTATCTGAACAGCCATAATATTGCCTTTGGCTTTGATGACGCCGACGCGACTTTTTCCGGGACAATCAGCGGGAGCGGAATAATCAAAAAATACGGAACCGGAGTTCAGCTTTTTTCCGGCGCCAATACCTCCACCGGTGGAGCGATTGTCTACGAGGGAACGCTGAATTTGACCGGCGACAATGAAAATCTTGTCGGTACAATTGCGGTTCGAGACCGAGCCGTTTTAAGGGCTGGGGCAGGTGACAGCCTTGGCGACCAGACACGAGTTGAAGTCAACGCTGGCGGGGTTTTCAAAATGGACGGCAACGAGCGGTTTGGTTCACTCAGCGGGAGCGGAACCGCCAACAGGGACGGACATGAACTTAATGTCGGGACCGACGATTCGGACACAACTTTCTCCGGTACTATGCTCACAAGCGGTTCGCTGGTTAAATCCGGAACCGGGACGATGACCCTCTCGGGCGATGACAGTCTTGCCGGATCAGCGACAATTTCCGGTGGTGCGTTACGCCTGACAGGTAATAATGGCGGATGGGACGCTACGGTTACAGTCCGCGATGGCGCGACGTTACGAGCTGGCCAATCCGATAGTCTCGGCCTGCAGACCCACGTCGTACTCCAGGCCGGCGGTACCTTCATTATGGAAGACGGCGAGGCGTTCGGTTCGGTTTCCGGCGGCGGAGACATTGAGACCGAGGGCCATGACTTGGGCGTTACGCACGATGACGACAACGTTTTTTCCGGGAGCTTGAAGGGAAGCGGCAGCTTTTATAAACACGGAACCGGGACGCTGACATTCTCCGGGGACAACTCAGCCCACACCGGACCGCTTGTGATCACCGATGGCCTGGTCGATATAACCGACGGAACATTCAAATGCAGCGAGCTTCTCGTTGGACATGACGCACAAGCCGCGCTGAACATCTCGGGCGCGACGCTGCGTGCGACCAGTACTACGCGATTCGGGCGGGACGCCGGGGCCAGCGGAAACGTTGAAATCGGAGCCGACAGCTCGCTAACGTTCGACAGCTATCTTGTCGTCGCCTACGCCGGAACCGCACAAGTGGACCAAAACGCCGGAAGCGTGCTGGTTGACAACAACATGCCGCTATACATCGGCGAACGTTCCGATTCGGACGGAACATACAATCTTAACGCCGGTTCGCTCCACGTCACCGGTGATCTTTGCATCGGTGGAAACAGCGGCTCCGCTGGCGGCGAGGGTATCCTGACGGTAGGCGAGAGTGCGATTTTGACGGTTGACGGTGAACTGAAACTCTGGTCAGGCGGAACGCTTGACGGTAAGGGTTCGCTCGCGGCAAATGTAACTAACGCAGGCACGCTCGCCCCGGGTCAGAGCCCTGGGCTTATGACAATCGACGGCGACTACACACAAGACGCCGCGGCGACCCTGGAAATCGAACTGGCCGGTTTGATGCGCGGTTCGGAGTACGACGCCCTGGTAATCACGGGCGCGGCGACTCTGGGCGGTACGTTAGAGGTCAAGCTGCTGGGCGGGTTCGCACCTGCCAATGGCGACAGGTTTGATATTCTGGACTGGGCATCCCGCAACGGCGGAAGCGAGTTTGATACGCTGATCCTGCCGCTACTGGACGCCGATCAGTATTGGGACATCAGCGACCTGTACACCGATGGTGAAATCGCAGCCGCTCCCGAACCGGCGACGATGAGCTTGCTGGCGTTGGGCGGATTGGCGATGCTGAGGCGTCGCAGACGCAGCGCATAACTCGCAACGCAACATTTTGAAAACGCCTCATCGGATAAAAAAGGCTCTTTCACAGCCGCCTTTTTTGTTGGAAAGATATTGTGTGGTTTTTAGTGCGTCTCAGGGTTCCTGTCGGCGATGCTGGCGGTAGGCCTTTGGCGAGATGCCTTCGAGGCGGACGAATGCTCTGTAGAAGTGCGTCCGATTGTTGAACCCCGACGCCTGCCAGACGTTCTTTAATGGTTCATCGGTTTCGACCAGACGCCGCTTGGCACGCTCCAGACGCAACCGCAAAATCTCCTCACCGATCGTTCGCTTCAGCGTCTTGTGGAAACGCCGCTGCAACGATCGCAGTGTTGTGGGCACGATCTTCACCACGTCATCGACCCCGATCGGATGGTGCCCGTGCTCGGCGATGAATCGCAGTGCCCGGGCCACCAGCGGATCGTCGACGGCGTACGAGTCGGTCGATTGGCGTGGGATCAGTTCGCGCGGCGCGATCAGCAGCGGTTGGGCCGGTGGTTTCTCGCCATCCATCAGGCGATCCAGCAGCGATGCGGCTTGGTAGCCCACTTGCGTGTAGCTCAGGTCAATGCTCGTCAGCGCCGGGGGCGGTGAAGCACAAACCCCCGCTTCATTTCCGCTGCCGATCACCGCTACGTCTCGGGGCACGTTGAGCCCCTTGCTCCGGAAGACGTCGATCAGGTAGCGACAATCCAGGTCGTGCGTCACATAAATTCCAATCGGCGGGGTCCACGTATCGACCCACGCGGCGAGGTTGCCTACAAACGTGTCCCAGGTGCGGGCTTTGTAGGGTTGGCTGATGTGATACCGATGCGTCGTGCAGGAGAACCCTGAGTCTTTGAGCGTCGAGCGAAACCCCTTCAAGTTGAGTCGCGAGGTCACGTCTAGCTTGCAGCCCATGAAGCCGAAGTGGCGAAATCCCCTGCCTAACAGATGTCTGGCCGCCATCGCGCCTGCGGCCTTGAAGTCGGGAAACACGCCCGGCAGGCCCTGTGCCGACGAGTTCATCATGACGTTGACCACAGGCACGCCCGCACTCCGGGCCGCATCGTGCAGTCGTTCAGTTACACGCCCGATAACCCCGTCGTATGGGCAGGCGCCGCGGTGCGATACGAGCGTCCGGTCGGCAAAGGCGTTAATTTTGCAATCCCACCCAACCGAATCGCTGTATTCCTGGCAACCGGCAAAGACCTTCATGTGGCGATTAAAGAGCCATTCCAATTCGATTGCTACGGCTACTCGTCGCGGTTTGGCCATGATCTGTCCTTTCGGCTTCTTTGCTGATAACAACGACAACGGTGTTGTCCACTGCTTACATGGATTGAAGATGAAAACAAAACAGAACGAGACGTGAAGGGAGTGTTGGCGCCTCGCCGATCCTATCGATCTTCAGCTTTCAATCTCTTGTTCGCAATATAATAGTCTATTTGCGCAAAACACGCAACAGTATATGGATCTCAGTGTATCATGATTGTCGCGATATGTACCCTGTTTTTTTGCCTCATTTCGCCATAGTAGTATATAATTGTCGATACCGTCGACGAGCGTCGTTGGCGGAAGCATGGCGAAGGCATGTGGAAATTGGAGGCTTCGCCAAGACCCTACATTTGGAGATTGATATTATGGAACGTTCACAACGACCTTGCGTCAGAAACAAAACCCGAAGCGCTTTGCTCCTTGCCGTCGTGGCGATGGCAACCTTTACCCTCGTCGCGAGACAGTCGCAAGCGACAATGTTGTATGATTTCGATCATCTGAACAAAGCTAAGCTGGGCGGTCAGGATGGTTGGACCGATTCCAGTGGTAAATGGGAGGCCCGGACAATAGGCCGAGTAACTATTGACGGAAAAACAAATGTTCACACGTCCGGTGCGTACCATGGTAGCGACACCACAATCGCATTGTACGCCGGACGAAAGAATGGCGACCACACGTCTGCTACTAAGGGGACGGATTGGTCCTACGATCTGAGCAGCGCTACGGGAGTGACTCTCAGCTTTGTTTCGAGAGATGGCAAGCCAGCCTGGTTCGCACTAGCTGAGGATGGCAACAGCAGTGGAACTGTCGATGAGACCGAAGCGGCTCTTTGGTTCGGCTATAGGCCCTCGGATTACTACGCCGAGATTGGAACCGGTAGCATGGCCGTTCACGCAACGAGGGGTCTGGGAAGCACCTCCGCCAGTGGTTATCGTCAGTTTCGTCTCGATGTCGATTTCACCGCCAACTCGGGCGCCGGATCGGCAACGCTTTATGGCTACAACGCCGCCAGTCTCCACGATGCCTCGGATATCAGTTCGAAGAATCCAACCACAGAGCTGGGCATGACAACGCTTCTGTCGAACGTTAACCTGGGCCTGACCCCCGATTCTCATAAGACCTGGGATGGTTTGGTTATCGCAGGGGCTGGTTGGGGCGGTCCGGACGAACTTACGGTTACCTCCGTGGTCCCCGAACCGGCGACGATGTCGCTTCTGGCCCTTGGTGGCCTGGCGCTTCTCCGCCGAAGACGACGAGCATAACGATCGATTAACTCACTCGCAACTACCAACGCCCCGTGGATAACCACGGGGCGTTGATTTGCGACTGCCCACCCAACCTCACCCACACACCCAACCTCCCTCACGCCCCCACACACCACACACCAGTACCTCCTGGGCTTGTCGCACGAGAATCCCTCCCCCTTGTATTTTGGTGCGGATTCGCATTCGGGAAAAATCCGTACACAATAATCCCATAATTTACTGTACCTCTTGTAATGATGATCAGAATCAGGCGGCCTGCGCGTCGCGAGAAAGGACACAAAAGATGAACGTATCGAAGAATTGGATCACAGGCGTAAGCGTTTTGATGGTAATGACGCTGCTGGCGGGGTCGGCGTGGGCCGGTTCGCCCGACAAGGCCGGTTCGGGCCCTTTGAAGGTCTTCATTCTTGCGGGGCAATCGAACATGCAGGGGTACGGTAAGATCAAAATGGACCCCAAGCGTAACGGTGGTAAGGGGACGCTGGAGTATGCTGTAAAGGCTCCCGCAACGGCTGGGCGCATGAAACACGTTGTCGGCGCAGACGGTAAGTTCGTTGTCCGCAAAGACGTATGGATTTGCTGCGACAAGCGCCAGGGCGGTCTGTCGGCTGGATATGGCGTAAAATCAACGATGATTGGCCCCGAGTTCGCGTTCGGCCACGCGCTGGGCGAGGCGATGGGCGAGCAGGTGCTGATCATCAAGACAGCCTGGGGCGGAAAGAGCTTGCAGAAAGACTTCCGCCCGCCCAGCAGCGGTGGAACTGTGGGACCTTACTATACGCAGATGCTCAAAATCATCCGTGATATTCTTGGCGACATCAAGAAGCACTACCCCGCTTATGATGGTAAGGGTTACGAAATCGCTGGTTTTGGATGGCACCAGGGATGGAACGACGGATGCAGCGATGCTGCGGTGGCAGAGTACGAAAAGAATATGGCCAACTTCATTCGAGACGTTCGCAAGGCTTTGGACGTAAAGAAGTTACCTTTCGTTATCGCCGACAGCGGATTCGGTGGAGCCAAGCAAAGAAGGAAGCGACGCCTGGTCCTGCGAGAGGCCCAATACAATGTCAGCCAGCACGACGAGTTCAAGGGCAACGTCATTACCATCCGAACCGGGAAGCTCTCCCCCTCGGCTAAGGAATCACCGGGCAGAGGTGACTATCACTGGTACGGTAATGCATGGACATATTTCCAGATCGGCGAGGCGATGGGCGCCGAAATGCTCAAGATGATTGGAGTCAAGGCGTCGAACATCAAGGCTGCTGTCCTGACACGAACACCTGCTCTCCTCGAACGGCGTGCTAAATCGAAGGTTCACTAAACCGCAAGCGGGTCTAATTTGCTTTCGGTTGCAAACGCGCATAACCCGATCGTAACAACAACGCAATCACGAGGCGACCTATCATTGGGCCGCTTCGTTTTTTTGGGGCTCTTGGGCATTTGAGTTGGGGTTTGCAACTGACGAGGCGGGGGCGTTATCATGTCGCTTGAGCATTGATGAAAGGGATAGCATGAGACGAATGGTTTTTATGATCTTGGCGGTGTTGTTTTTGCGGGCGTTTGCGGGCGGGCTCCAGGCCGCCGAACCGCTTGATCTTGACGCAAAGAAGCATCGTCCCGGGCCGATCTGCATCAGCGGGATTTATCCGCATTTGGCGGTGTTCAACGGGCGGTTTGACCCGGTGAAGCAGACGTGGCTCGGTTCTGGCGGTGAGTGCGGGATTGGGGCGATCGTGCCCTGGGCCGGGAAGCTTCGCTTGATTACGTATCCTCCGCATGTGACGCGCGGAGGGGCCGATAAGCTCTGGTCGATCGATGAAAAACTTAATTTGGAATTCGCGCCCGAATCGGTCGGCGGAACGCACGCCGGGCGGATGATCCATCGCGAATCGAACCAGTTGGTGATAGGCCCGTATTTCATTGATGCGGCGGGAAAGGTTCGCGCATGTGACGTTAAGAAAGAACTCGTCGGTCGAATGACGGCTGTGGCGAGGCATCTTACCGATCCGAAAAATATGGTCTATCTTATCGATATGGAGGGTGCGGTTTATGAAGTGAACGTGAACACTCTGGCGGTGAAGCGGCTGTTCAAAAAGCCCGTGCCCGGCGATCACGCCAAGGGCGGGTATACCGCTCAAGGGCGGTTGGTGATCGCCAATAATGGCGAACGCAGGCCCAAACGCAGTAAGCCTGGGCAGTATGGCGTGCTGGCTGAGTGGGATGGAAAGGAATGGCGGATCGTCGAGCGGAAGCAGTTTTGCGATGTCACCGGTCCGAACGGGATATACGGTGGGAAGGACGATAAGGCGCCGCTTTGGGCGATTGGCTGGGACCGCAAATCGGTTATCCTGAAACTGCTGGATGGCGGGAAATGGTCCACCTTTCGCATGCCTAAGGCGTCGCACGCGTTCGACCCGAAGCACGGTTGGTACACCGAATGGCCGCGAATCAGACGTATCGCTAAAGACGAACTGATGATGGATATGCATGGCATGTTCTACGATTTTCCCAAGGGTTTTTCGGCAGTCAATACCGGCGGGATCAAGCCGATCGCCTCGCACCTGCGGTACATCCCGGACTTCTGCGAATGGAACGGGCGGTTGGTGCTGGCCGGCGATGATACGTCGATAATACAAAACCCGCTGGCCGGTAAGGCCCAGTCGAATCTGTGGTTTGGGAAAGTTGACGATTTGAAAAACTTCGGCCCGGCTTCAGCCTGGAGCGGAGTTTGGATGGGCGATGCTGTCAAATCCGATACACCGTCAGTCCCGTTCCTGATAAGCGGATTCGCCAAACGCGTGGTTCACCTCACCGCCGATGCCCAGGTCGTATTTACGCTAGAGATTGACGTCAAAGGCGACGGGCAATGGGAAACTCTCAAGCAGATCACCGTGCCTGGCGGCGGGTACAAGTATCATATTTTCGCCGACGATTTCAAAGCCAATTGGATTCGCGTGCGGACGAACAAAGACTGCACTGCCACCGCCTACTTCCATTACGCTTCACCTGCGAAAGCGTTTGGCGATGACAAAGCCATTTTCGCATCGTTGCCGAAGGCGGCAGATTCGGTTGGCGGCGGGTTGATTCGCCCGGCGGGGCACAACACGAACCTGCAACTTCTCACCGCTGAGGGGACTTACTACGAGATTGATGAGAAGATGAACTTCCGCATCCCTGCCAAGCCGCAAGCGGCGAATGTGAAGAAACTCGCGGAGATAAAGCGGGACTTTGCTGTAGATGCAGCATCGGTGATTGTGACCCACAAAGGCAAACGATATCGCCTGCCCAAGGGCGCCGTGGCGTACGACAAACTCACCGCCCGAGGCAAGCGAGAATGCGTTTCGGAGCGGTATCTGTTCAACGCACACGGAACGTTCTACGAGATTCCGCGCGATTCGGGCGCTTACCATCCGGGCATTGAGCTAATCAAACCGGTGGCCACTCACGGGCGATCGATTGTCGACTACTGCACGTGGCGAGGGCTCATGGTTATCAGCGGCGCCAGGCCCGGTGTCAAGGCGGACGGAAACTACTTCGCATCGGCGGACGGCAAGGCCGGGCTCTGGTTCGGGCACATCGACGACCTGTGGAAACTCGGCAAGCCTGTAGGCGTCGGCGGACCGTGGAAAGATACTGCGGTAAAACCGGGCGTCGCGTCGGACCAATATCTGATGACCGGATACGATCGCAAACGCCTGGATATTTCGCACGATGCAGACCAGGCCGTCGAGATGACAGTCGAGGTGAACTTTGACCACAATGGTTGGCATGAATATGCTAAGATATCCGTACCGGCAGGCAAGACAGCGACCCATAAATTCCCCGATGGATTCAACGCACACTGGGTGCGATTGAAATCGTCGGCCGATTGCAAAGCTACAGGCATATTTACCTATGAATAAGAAAAGTGTTATCGCAATCCTGGCGATATTGACGTTTGCTGTTATCGCCCAGGGCGCCGGGCATACCGTTCTGGTTGAGGCCGAGGGGTTTAGCGATCGCGGCGGATGGGTGGTCGATCAGCAGTTCATGGATGAGATGGGCTCGCCGTTTGTGCTTGCTCACGGGCTGGGCACGCCGGTTAAGGATGCTTCGACTGTGGTGACTTTCCCAGCCGCCGGTGAGTATAGGGTTTGGGTTCGCACTCGCGACTGGGTGGCGCCTTGGAAAGCGCCTGGCGCGCCGGGTAAGTTTCAACTGCTCGTTGACGGGAAGGCGGTCGAAACCACGTTCGGAACCGAAGGGGCGAAATGGCACTGGCACAGCGGTGGGGCGGTTGAGATCGCGAAGACTAAAGTCGCCATCGGGCTGCACGATCTCACCGGTTTTGAAGGGCGATGCGATGCGATAGTGTTTTCGTCGGATCCGAAGTTCACCCCGCCTAACGATCTGAAAACCATGGCTCCGTGGCGTCGCAAGTTGCTTGGTCGTCCTGAGACTCCGCCCGATGCGGGTGAGTTTGATCTGGTGGTTGTCGGCGGCGGGATCGCTGGAACGGCTGCGGCGTTGTCGGGTGCTCGTCTTGATCTGAAGGTCGCGTTGATCCAAGACCGCCCGGTGCTGGGCGGGAACAATTCCTCCGAGGTGCGCGTGTGGCTTAACGGTAAAATGAACTACCAGCCGTACCCGCGTATTGGCGATCTGGTGCGGGAACTCGACCAGAAGAAGCGCGCCCACTACGGACCGACCAACACCGCCGACCTCTATGAAGATGATCGCAAAACCGCGCTGGTTCGCGCCGAGAAGAACATATCGCTATTCCTGAGCCATCGCGCCAACGGCGTGGAGATGCGAGATGGTCGAATAGCGGCGGTGATTGCAGAGAGTGTCGACACGGGCAAGCGTCTGCGGTTTATATCGAGAACCGTGGCAGACTGTACCGGGCACGGCGTGATCGGAGCGCTCGCCGGAGCCGAGTTCCAAATGACTAAGAAGGGGCACATGGGGCGATGCAACCTCTGGAACGTCGCCAAGACTGACAAGCCGGTTCCGTTCCCGCGATGCCCCTGGGCGCTGGACCTCACCGATAAACCGTTCCCCGGGCGAAAAACGGGTGACATAAACGCTCTTGGCGGGTGGTACTGGGAAAGCGGTTTCGATCACGATCCGTTTACCAAAGGCGAGTATATTCGCGATTGGAATTTCCGGGCGATGTACGGAGCCTGGGACACGTTGAAGAACGTTGATAAGCGTCACCCCAACCACAAGCTTAACTGGTCGGCGTACATTTCGGGACCTCGCGAGTCGCGACGGATTGTTGGCGATGTGCTGCTGACCGGGAAGGATGTTTCGGCGGGCAAGACCTGGCCGGACGCCTGCGTACCGTCCAGTTGGACGATGGACCTTCATCTGCCCAATAAGAGATACGAAAAAGGTTTCGAGGGCGACGCGTTTATCTCGACGGCGCATCACACGAGATTCAAAACGCCATATTGGGTCCCGTACCGTTGCCTGTACTCGCGGAATATCGCGAACCTGTTCATGGCCGGGCGCGATGTAAGCGTAACCCACGATGCACTCGGTACGGTCCGCGTGATGCGCACATGCGGGATGATGGGTGAGATCGTCGGAATGGCTGCTTCGATCTGCAAGAAACGCGACACCACGCCGCGCGGAGTCTACAAGGACCATCTCGACGAACTGAAAAAACTGATGACCGCCGGCGTGGGCAAAACGCCGACCGCGGTCGACGGGCCAGCCCGCCCGAAATGGCTTGGCGCCGCCGGGCTGAATCTCGCGCGAAGGACCATGGTCTCCGTCTCGTCGAACCACCCCAGCGGTAAGTATAAACCCCAAGCCGTTAAAGACGGCCAGGCCGCTCCGGTCGATAACGATCTGCGATGGGTCAGCGACGCCAAACCGCCTCATCGTGTCGATCTCACCTGGCGAAATGCGCAGATGATCAGCGCGATTCGCATCGTTAGCGGGTGGAATCAAGACGGTAAAATCACCGGAATGTTGGATAGTTTCTCGCTGCAATATCACGATTCGGGCGAGTGGAAGGATATTCCCGGCGGGAAGGTTGCGGGTAATCGCCTGGCTGACTGGTCGCTGACATTCAAGCCGGTTAGAATCAAAACCCTTCGCCTGACGGTGACGTCCGCCCATACCGACACCGCGCGCATCTGGGAAATTGAGGCCTATAACCTGCCGCAGAAACCGGCGAAGTTATTGCCCTTATAACGACGGCGGTTATAATTGATGTTTTAAATGCGGGGGCGGGAGTTTTGCGAATGAAAACGTATAGTGCGATAGCGATAACGGTATTGGCGATTACGATCCTTGCAGGGACGGTGGTTGCCGGTGATGTTGTTCTGCTCGAGGCTGAAGGGTTCGATCACGCTTGCGGATGGAAGATTGATCAGCAGTTTATGGACCAGATGGGCTCTCCGATCCTGCTGGCTCACGGGATGGGCGTTCCGGTTAAGGACGCTACCACCGTTGCGACTTTCCCAACTACCGGGCGGTATCACCTCTGGGTTCGCACTCGCGACTGGGTGGCTGGTTGGAAAGCGCCCGGGGCTCCGGGTAAGTTCCAGGTTCTCATTAACAGGAAACCAGTCGAGACAGTGTTTGGAACCGAAGGGGCGAAATGGCACTGGCAGCGCGGTGGAATCGTTGAGATATCCAAGACGAAAGTCACCGTGTCGCTGCACGATCTAACCGGATTCGACGGGCGATGTGATGCGATTGTGTTTGCGTCTGATGCGAACTTTGTCCCGCCGAACGATCCGAAGAAGCTGACGCTGTGGCGGCGGAAGCTGCTTGGTTTGAGCGAGAAACCGATCGACGCGGGCAAGTTTGACCTGGTGGTTGTCGGCGGTGGAATCGCTGGCACGTGCGCCGCGATTTCAGGAGCCCGCTCGGGCCTGAAAGTCGCGCTGATCCAGGATCGTCCGGTGCTTGGCGGGAATAACTCATCGGAGGCTCGTGTGCATCTCGGCGGCAGGACGATGCTGGCCCCGTACCCGAAGCTTGGTGGTGTGGTGCGCGAACTTTCGCCCGCCAAACGCGGCAACGCCGGACCGCCCGAACGATATGAAGATCAGAAGAAGCTCGACGTTGTAGCCGCTGAGAAGAACATCTCGCTGTTCCTCAGCACGCACGTTAGCGAAGTGGAGATGGGCGGTAAGAAAATAGCGGCCGTCATCGGAAGGAACATCCGCACGGGCAAACGCCTTCGCTTTGCGGGGCGAGTGTTCGCTGACTGCACCGGCGATGGGACTGTTGGTTTTCTCGCAGGCGCTGACTTCCGCATGGGTCGCGAAGGTAAAGACGAAACCGGTGAAGACCTCGCGCCCGCAAAGGCCGACAAAATGACCATGGGCAGCTCGGTTCAGTGGTACTCCAAATCGTTCAAAGAATCGTCATCGTTCCCCGTTACGCCCTGGGCGGTTCAGTTCACCGAAGAAAACGCACAACGCGTAACCGGTGGTGAGTGGAACTGGGAAACAGGCATGAACAAGCACCAGATCGACGAGTTCGAAGAGGTGCGAGACTACGGTATGCGAGTGGTTTACGGTAACTGGGCGTTCCTGAAAAACAGCCCGAAAAACAAAGCCAAATACGCCAATCGCAAACTCGACTGGGTCGCCTACATCGCGGGCAAACGCGAATCGCGACGCCTGCTGGGCGATGTGATTCTCACCCAGCAGGATGTAGTCGGTCAGAAGGTTTTCGATGACGCATGCGTGACCACCACCTGGACGATCGATCTGCACTATCCCGAACCGAAGAACAGCAAGCAGTTCCCGGGTAAAGAGTTCCGCTCGATCGCACGTCACCTCCGCATCAAACCGTATCCCATCCCGTATCGCACTCTATATTCACGCAACATCGACAACCTGTTCATGGCCGGTCGCGACATATCCGTAACGCACGTAGCACTGGGCACCATCCGCGTAATGAACACCTGCGGTATGATGGGCGAAGTAGTAGGAATGGCCGCCGCGATCTGCAAAGAACGCTCGACCAGTCCACGCGGTGTTTACAAGGAGCATCTCGCCGAACTGAAAAAACGCATGGTCAAGGGCGTAAGCAAGGTGCAGCCCGGACCGCCGCGTTCGCGCGTCGCGGGCGGAGTTTCAGCCAATGTGCCCAAGCCGCCCACGTGGATCAAAACCGCCGGGGCGAACCTTGCACGGAAGGCGAAGGTGACAGTGTCGAGCTGTCTGAACGCCAGCTACAAGGCCTCGAACATCAACGATGGAAAAATCGCATTTGGCACGAGCGACCGCTGGGTGAGCAAATCTGACTTCCCGCAAACCGTGGAACTCACATGGGACTCACAGCAGACGATCAGCGTGGTGCGAATAGTAACCGGATGGAAGTCCGGCGCCAGGATCATCGGCATGTTGGAAGATTTTTCACTACAGTATCACGACGGCGAGGCGTGGAAGGATATCCCCAGCGCCAAAGCCAGTGGCAACAAACAGGCCGACTGGACCGCAAAATTCAACCCCCTAAAAACCAAACGCCTCCGCCTGACCATAACCGCAGCCCTCAAGGACCTAGCCAGAATCTGGGAAATAGAAACCTACAACCCGCCCGTGATCGCAAAACCTCACTAACTATTCGTAGTGTGACCACATTCGGATTACCTTCACCGTCTTATCTTTGTCCAGTATTTGATACACGAGTCGATGCTGGATATTGATGCGACGTGAGCAGGCTCCTTTGAGATCGCCGACCAGCATTTCGTAGCGAGGCGGACTCTGACGCGGATCTTCGGTCAGGATATCAAGAAGTTGCTGGGCCTTGGGGCGCAGACCGGAAGCGCCCAGTTTCTTGGCGTCTTTCTTTGCCTGTTTGGTGAATACTAGTTTCCAACTCACCAGTCAAGCTCCTCGGAGCACTCTTCGACGGGCGTCTTGAGCCCTTCCATGATTGACTCGGCCATCCCCGGCACCGAGTGCAGGTAGAGCGTTTCCTGAATGGCTCGCCAGTCATCTTCGGAGATCAGCACTGCCGAACTTCGCTTGCCGGTTATGTGTACAGGCTCATGAGATGCTGACACATCGTCCAGCAACGTATAGAGTCGTTTGCGAGCATCCGTTACAGTTATGGCGGTCATGGCGTTCTCCTGACGCGTACATTATAGCGTACGTGTTGGTTTGAAGCAAGTCGATTGTGGAATTCTCTCCGGGGTGTGGTATCATGGGTTCATGCGTTTGATAATACTGACAATTGCGTGTCTCCTGATGATTCTGACTAGCGTCTGTGTTTCTGCTGAGCCCGTTGTTGACCGGGCGTTTTGTCAGAAATTATCTGAGCAGTACAAACTGAAATCACTGGTCTTCGCTGAGCGGGCTCATCGCGGGCGGGGGAAGGTTGGCGATGGGCATTGGTATGCGAATTTCAGCTACTATGCTCGGGATCCCCAGAAGAAGGCGTACTCTTCCGGCGGTTCGCTGCGCAAGCTTGATCTGCTTACGGGCAAATCCGTAGCCTTGGTCGAAGACGCCCAGGGAACGTTCCGCGACCCGGTTGTTCATTACGATGGCAAGACCATTCTGTTCAGTTATCGCAAGGGCGGCACGGCGCCGTTTCATCTGTATGAGATTCAATCTGACGGTAGTGGGTTGAAGCAGCTTACGGTCGGAATCTATGACGATATCGAACCGTGCTGGCTGCCTGACGATTCGATTATGTTCGTAAGCGGCAGGGCCAGGCGCTACGTTAACTGTTGGGTCACCCAGGTCGCAACGCTGTATACGTGCGGCCGTAATGGCGGGAAGATCAGGCAGATATCCGCAAATGTCGAACACGACAACACTCCGTGCGTGCTGCCCGACGGCAGGGTGGTTTTCCAGCGTTGGGAGTATGTCGATCGTAGCCAGGTTCACTACCATCATCTCTGGAGCGTGAACCCCGACGGGACGGGGCAAACGATCTACTATGGCAACATGCGGCCCGGCGGGGTGTTTATTGACCCTCAGCCGGTTCCCGATTCGAACCGAATAGTTTTTATTAACTCGCCTGGCCACGGGCGGGCCGAGCACGCCGGGGCCGTTTGCACCGTGACCGACAGCAACGGACCGGACGATCCGAAATCCGTTCGCGTGATAAACAAGGCGAAGAACTTTCGCGATCCGTGGGCGCTGTCGGACAAGGATTTCCTGGCTGCACAGGGCAAGAGCCTGGTTCACCTTTCAGCGGCGGGTAAGGTTACCGTCTTGTATACGCACAGCGGTTTCGAACTGAACGAACCTCGCCCGCTGATGCCTCGCAAACGCGAGCGGATAATCCCGGCCCGCGTTGACCTGACCAAAACTTTCGGCACGTTGATTCTCACCGACGCCACAGTCGGGCGCAACATGGGCGGCGTGAAGAAGGGGCAAATCAAAAAACTGCTGATACTCGAATCGCTCCCCAAGCCGATCAACTACACCGGCAGTATGGAGCCGATGAGTTACGGTGGAACTTTCACCCTCGAACGAGTACTCGGGACGGTCCCGGTGGAACAAGACGGTTCGGCGAATTTTAACGTGCCGGCCAACAGGGCGCTGATCCTGGTTGCGCTGGACGCTCGCGGCAGGGCGGTCAAACGGATGCAGAGTTTCCTGTCAGTTATGCCCGGCGAGGTTACCAGTTGCGTTGGCTGCCATGAGGACCGTCGAGCGGCGCCCGAACCGGTGAAGGCCCGCAGGCTCGACGCGATGAAACGCCCGCCCAGCAAGATCTCAAAGCTGAAAGGTATCCCGGAAGTATTCGATTACCCGCGAGACATCCAGCCGATTCTCGACAAGCATTGCGTTAAGTGTCATTCCCCGAAAAAACGCGATGGCGGAGTGCTGCTTACTGGCGATCACGGGCCGGTATATTCGCACAGTTATTACACGCTCAGTGCGACTTGGCAGTTTTCCGACGGGCGGAATATCCCCAAGAGCAACTACCCGCCTTACGGGCTCGGCGATGCGGCCAGCCCGATCATGAAAATGCTGCGCGGCGAGCATCACAAAGCCAAATTGAGCCCGGGCGAAGTTGAGATCATTCGCCATTGGATTCATTGCGGGGCTCCGTATATCGGAACGTATGCGGCGTTGATTCAGGGGATGATCGGAAGCACTGGCTACGAAAAATCTCACTTCACAGCCGTTGACACTCGCATACTGAAAAGCGAAAAGGTTCAGCGGGCGTCGAAAGTTATTACTCGCCGTTGCGGTAAGTGTCATGTCGGTGTGCGCAACGTGCCCAAACATCCAGCCGACTGGGGGCAGGGGACCAAGCTGATCCAGCCGCAGCGAGCCTGGCTGATCAAACAAAAAGACAATCGCCTAGTCTGGCGTTTTCAGCAGCACATTCTGTACAACCTGACTCGCCCCGAAGCGTCGCTGCAGCTCCTGGCGCCGCTTGCGAAAACCGCAGGCGGGTATGGAGCCTGTCGCGAGATCGCAAAGGGCAATAAAGTTACCGACAAACCCGCGACGATTTTTGAATCCAAAAACGATCCGGATTACCTGGCGTTGCTGGCTGCGATTGCCGACGCCAAAAAGTTGCACGACTCGGATCCGAAATGGGACAGCCCAAAATGGAAGGCTCCCCCGGAGTACATCCGCGAGATGAAGCGGCACGGGATTTTGCCCGAATCGTTTGATCGAGAAAAAGACACGCTCGATCCGCACGAAGTGGACAAACGTTATTGGGCTGCGGTTTCCGGTTATCACCTGCCAGGCAAGGCGCCGAAACTTTACGCCAATCCGGAGATTCGAGAAATGTGTCTGCGTGGGACGCTTACCGCCAGCGGTGAGGAGTTTAAACCCGATTCGATCAGCCTGACAACGGGCAAACCGGTTTCATGTTCTGCTGCTCTGGGTCCGTATCCGGCGCGATTGGCCAATGACGGTTTCGCAGATGATACTGACAGTTACTGGGCGATGGACGTTGCCGGCGGGGCTGCTGCATGGTGGTCTGTGGATCTTCAGAAGCCCACCGATGTCGGCCGTGTTGTGGTCGTCGCCTACTACGGCAACAAGCGTTACTACGGATTCACCGTTGAGACGTCTGTTGATGGTAAGAAATGGGATATGGCTGCTGACATGCGTAAGAACACGGCGCTTTCGACGGCCAAGGGTTACGTTTGCAAATTCCAGCCAAGAAAGACACGATACATCAAGATCACCCAGACCAGCGGTTCGGCCAACACCGGGCGGCATCTTGTGGAAGTTATGGCGTTTGAAAAGTGAAAGATCAGAAAATGTTTCAAAAAATGATACTCACAATTTTGTGCCTCCCGGTGGTTTTTAGCTGTGCTGCCAAACCGGCGAGATTGCCCGATCTCAGGAGCATTCATCCCGATCTTAAAACGCCCGAAATGATTGATGCCGCTCCGGCGGCGGGCAAACGGGTCAAGCAGGTCGCTCCGGAGTATAAAGGTACGGAAGTGTATCATGCGCTTTATCTGCCGACTGATTGGAAGCCCGGTCAGAAGAAAAAGTACCCGGTGATCGTCGAGTATGCGGGTAATGGGCCTTATCGCAACGGTTACGGCGACGTGTCGACGGGCAAGGTCCAGGGCAGTAATCTTGGTTATGGAATATCAGGCGGGAAGGGTTTTATATGGTTGTGCTTGCCGTATGTGAACTCGAAGACCAAAACCAACCAGCGGCAATGGTGGGGCGATGTTGAGGCCACTGTCGAGTACTGCAAAAACACCGTTCCGCGTATCTGCAAGGCCTACGGCGGCGACCCGTCGAAAGTTATTCTCGTTGGTTTTTCGCGTGGCGCCATTGCGTGTAATTACATCGGCCTGCATGATGACCAGATCGCCAAGCTCTGGCGGGCGTTCGTGCCATACAGCCATTACGACGGCGTGCGACGCTGGGGTTACGACGGCGCCGATAAGGCGTCCGCGTTGAAGCGTTTGAAACGCCTGAAGGGGCGGCCTCAGTTTATCTGCATGGAAAATTCGATCAGCGAGACAAAGCGTTATATCGAGTCGACGGGCGTTAAAGGCGACTTCACGTTCGTAGTCACCCCGTTCCGCAACCATAACGATCGCTGGGCGCATCGCGAGAGTCCACAGCGAAAGCAACTTCGCAAGTGGATCGCCAAGGTGTGCAACGCCAAGCTCGACGCCGCGACGACTAAAGCGGACAAAAGCCAATAGCTGATAACTGTCAATTATTTGGTCATGACGGATTAGTGGCCATGGCGGGATAAACGGCGCTAAGCCGCAAGCGGCGAAGATGATAAAACTCGAACGCACGTGAAGTCGTGCCGCTTGCGGCTTAGCGCTGTTTCAGTGCCAACCACCACTCTTTCGGTATTCGGTGAAGAACCAAATTATTTGTCGTAGGCTTTTCGTCCTTCGATAATTGCGCGTCGGTTTCGTTGTTCAATTTTTTGGCGTTTGGCGTGGTAGTCCAGACGGGCCTGGTCGGCGGACGACGGTTTGAAGCCTTTCATGTCCAGACGCGGGTGTTGGCCCAGCGTTCGGGCTCCTTTGCGGATAATCTCCAGCGCCTCGATATAGCCCGCGTCGCTCTTGTCGGCGAAACCTGTCAGGCATAGACTCTTTTCGGGGCGTGTGAAGTTTATCGGCGAGCCGTGAGTCATTATCAACCCGTTGAGTTGTCGCACCGCATAGCTGTTG
>JABGPF010000048.1 GCA_018645065.1 Phycisphaerales bacterium | reverse complement strand
GCGTTTCTGGCGGTCGGGCTGTTCGCCTCCACGCTTACGACTCACCAGGCGATCGCCGCCATCGTCAGCGTCTCGATCCTCTCGTTCTTCGCCATCCTCATGCAACTGCTCACGCTGCACGCGCCGGAGCCCTGGGGACAACTGGCTGCACGACTTAACGCAATGACGTACTTCAAGGATTTCGCACGCGGAATGTTCGACAGCCGCGGAGTAGTGTTCTTCGTTAGCACCACAGCGATGTTCCTGTTCCTCAGCGTAAAAATGCTGGAGTCGCGACGATGGAAGTAAATAAAAAATCAGGTTCAGAGGAAATGCTGAACCGCATGTGGACATTATCAGCCGGTCTTACCGCTATTGCGTTGGCGGTGGGACTTGTGGTCACAATCGCACTAAAACCTCCGAGTCAAACGGGCCAATTCTCAGCCGAAATGCTCTACTACGCCGCAATGCTGGCGATAGCCGCCGGAATGGGCCTCTGCGGGTTCGGGCTTATCAGGCGTCGAGTCTGGGCCCAGCAAACGATGCTCGTATTCTGCCTGACTGTGACTGCAGGTGCGGTTGTCACGCTCGTTTCAGCGCTGATCTGGGAGGAATGGTGGACTCAAACAACTACCTCGACGATTGGCTCGGGCGCCGCGTGGATGCTAATGATCGGCGTGTTGATCGGCGCTGTCGCGATGGACGCAATGCTTATTCTCGCGTCGCAATGGCGCCTGAGATACGCGTCTATAGTCAGCGTGTCGGCCGCGGCGGCGATAGCGTTGGCGGTTATCGTAAACGTGATATCGCAACGAGATTTCCACCGCGTGCCCGTCGAATCGCTAGGCCGGTACTCCATCAGCGAACGAACCGAAAGGATAATTTCCGACCTGGACGAACCAATCCGCCTGACCTGCGTATACACCGGCACGTCCGAGGGCAAAAGGGGCGCAGAGTTCCGCCCCCGCCTCTGGGAGCTCATGGAGGACATTCGCGAAAAGGGTTATAAACTCGGTAAGAAAATCGAAATCGCGAGCGTCACCACCGACGCCGAACGAAAAGCCGAAGACACACGCCTGGGCATGAAACAACGAGGCCGAGGCGGAGCCGAACACGAACAGTTCATCCAAAATTTTCAGACCGCCGCGATAAAAATAAACCAACAACTGCGAGGCCAGCAAAACCTCTGGCGCGACATGAGCAAAGACGCCTACCTGTCGCAATGGCCTATCCCGGCGCCGCTGGCGGTGCAACTGGCGCGACTGATCGAAGGGTTCGACCGCACGCGGATACACATCAGATCCGAAATGGATAACGAGGGGATCCGCAACTACCAGAGTCTGGTCGCCATGGCCAAGTCGATACTCACATCGACCCACACCAGCCTTAACGGTTATCGTACGACACTGGCGGCGCTTGAACAGGTGCACATCGGCGCGGTGAAAAACCGCGCGGCGGCAATGGCTGCGGTCGAACAAAACGTTCGCGACGTGAACACCCTTATCCAAATTGTGGGCAAGCGAACCGACCCGCCTCCGACAAATCCGTCAGCAGTCATAAATGCGATAGTGAAAGCGTCGGCAAAAATCGCCGACAGCGCAAACAAAGCCACAACCGCACTGGAAACGCTCGCCGGTAAGGATCACGCCACACTGGTGGTGAACTCGTCGCACTGGGTGATAAAGGGCAAAAATAAGACAATCCCGCTCAGTGAATTTTTCGGGGAGGCGGCTAAGGGGTTCATGCTGCTGGCCCGACGAAATCAGCAAATCGCTCAGATATCGACACAGAAGTTCAAAACCGAAGAGATCATCCGAATGAGGACCAAACTCTCGGTAACGCAGGTGGAGTTCGGCCTGGCCGGAGCCGCCGCTGAGCAGGCGTTGAAGGCGTTGGCTACTTCCGACGAAATGTCGCGTAAGGTCATGAAAGACGCGTCGGAAAACATCCTGTTCAAAGAGCTTATCGCCGAGGTCGACGCACTGATAAAACAGGCTGACAAACTCCCGCCGCTCAAGGCGACCTCGCTTACGAAAGATCTCGCGGGCGATAATATCGTGATCGTCGAAGCGGGCGACAAAACCGAAGTTGTAGGGTTCGACGAGGTCTGGCCCCTGGGCCTGCGAGCCGACACCTCCGGCAGGCAGCGACGAGTATTCAACGGTGATTCAGCCATCGCGTCTCGAATCTGCTCGATGACAAACGAACCTTTCGCCACGGTCTTCCTGACGTACGTCCACCCCATGCCCACCAAGGAAATGGTCGCGAAGAACCAGATTTTCGCCAGCCCGACAATACAATACAAAATACTCCAGTCACGCCTGGAAGACGCCAACTTCGAAGTCCGCCACTGGGAGCTCAGCAAGTCGTTCGACGAATCGCTGGAGTCGCCGACAACCATGCCGGCGCCGAAAAACACAATACTGATCGTGCTGCCCTCAAACGTGCGGGGCGAAATCACAGGCGACAAACTAACGAACCTCAAACGGGAAATCGACAGCGGCACGCCTGCGGTTTTCCTTACCGAATCGCAGATCAGAGCGACCGGAACAACACCGCACGACACCCACCTTAACGCCTACCTGGCCCGAGAATGGGGCGTCTCGGTTATGAGCAGTTACGTGACGATCCCCGCGGGGCGAGACGCGACAGACCCAACGAAATTCAAAATCGACAACCTCCGAAACCGCGCCATGCCGCAAAGCCACTTCTCGTCACACATTATCGGAAAAGGACTCAAAGGACAACGACTACTCTGGCGGGCGCTTTCGACATGCCCGATCGTGAAAATCCAGCCCGCGACACGACCAGGTCTGAACGTCACCAGCCTGCTGGCCGTACCCGAAAACCAAACAGCGACCTGGGCGACAACAAGATTTCACGAACTACAAAAGCAGTATCGAACCACCGAGGGCAGCTTCATCCGCCCGAACTTCAAAGCAGAAAAAGACCCCGATCTGAAACCTCCGTTCGACCTGGCGGCGGCGATAACCAGAGAAGGCGATCGCATGGTCAATGAAGAACCCAATCGAATCGTAGTGCTCGGAGTCGGGGCGTCGCTTGTTGATTCGTATCTGGGCGTCGGGGTGGAGGTGCACACCGAGAATCGAACCAACAGCATGGCCGATCCGCCCGCAATGGACGCCGACCTGCTGGTCAACAGCGTAATGTGGCTCGGCGGGCTGCAAGACCGAATCGCCGCCGGACCGGCAATGTCAAAACCTATTGACGTGGAACCCTACACACGCGGTATACTGATGATCGCCTGTACGATACTGCTCCCGCTGCTGGTTGTCGGCGCCGGGTTCGGCGTAATGTTTGTCAGAAAGCGAAAATGAAGTCCAAGACCACCGTTGTTCTCATATTGGCGTTGATTGCGTGCATCGTCTACGCGGCCGTGCGGCGTGACGGGCGCCTCACGCCCACCCCAGACGGACCCGCGCCTGAAATCGAAGGGCCTCTGCTCACAGAAAAACCGGGCACCCCGGTCGCAATCACAATTACCGACCAGGCAGGCAAGACGCTAAAGTTCCAGTCAGACGCCAAGGGATGGCGGATCATAGAACCGCTAAAAACCGGCGCCATCGACGAAAACGTAGCCGCCCTATTCAACACGCTGGCCGCGACAACCTGCCTGCAGCGATACGCCCCGGGCGACCCGAAAACCCCGGACACCAGCGTAACGGGCCTCGACAAACCGCGATGGAAAGTGACTCTCACCGACGACAAACAAAAATCCTTCGAACTGAATATCGGACAGTACGTACCGCTCAGCGGAAAGACCAGAACCTACGTTCGACTCGGCGACGATAAGCAAATCTGCGTAGCCAAAGGCGACCTGGCCGAAACGCTGTCGCGACCGATGGGGTTCTACCGCGACCGAAGAATGTTAACCATCGGAGCCGACGCCATAACGTCAATCAGAATCGCTGGAGCCGAAACATACCGCCTCTATCGTGACGCTAATGACAAATGGATTGTCGGATCAGGACAGGACGCAAAAAAAGACTACCCCGCCGATCTGACCGAGATAAAAACATTCCTCGCCGGTTTCGCGAAAATAGACGCCCAACAGTTCGTTGACGACGCGCCGTCAGATTTCGCGACCTATGGGCTGACCGCGGGCAGTGAACTACTGTCGATCACACTGGCCTACATCAACCAGGACTCCGGCAAACCAGTAAGCCGAACAATATCACTGGGCCTGAAAACAGGCTCAGGCGGACAAAACGAAGTCTACGCAAAACTCAGCACAAGCCCAACGGTGTTCACACTACCGGCTGAACTGGCTGAAAAATTCCAGCCCGGAATACTGAAACTACGCGACAAGAAAATACTGCAAATCACCGAAGAGACAACCTCACGCATCGAACTTGCGATAGATTCGAAGTCGATAACGCTGGCAAAAACCGGCGACCAGTGGGACATTATCTTCTCACCAACAAAATCGTCGCCGGCAAACCAGCAGCGAATACAACTCCTGCTAAATCGCCTTGCCGGGCTCAAAGCGATGGGTTTCCGCAGCGAAAACGCGTCGGCTGCCGAGTTCGGATTCGAAAAACCACGCGGTGTTATTCGCCTGTTCCAGGGCGAACGAGCCAGACCGGTCACCCTTACCATCGGCTCGGACAGCCCCGCCGAAGCCGTCGCGTTTGTAAAATCGTCGGCCGACAACGCCATCGCCTCGATCGGCGCGTCGGAAGTTGACGTGTTCCTGGCCCCGGTGGTTCGCTACTACAACCCGACGCTCTGGCGCCTGACCGACAGCGGAGCGGTGACGCGAATCGCGATTAAACGACCGGCCGGCAGCGTTGGACTCACCAAAACCAAAGACGATACATGGCGACTTGAAAAACCGATCGACGCGCCTGTAGACACCGAAAACGTAAACTCGATTCTCGATCGTCTGGACAACCTGACCGCGACAAAAATAGTCTCCGTAGGGACAAAAACACGCGAATACTACGCCCGCGGCGCACACCCGATAAGCACGACGTTCAGCACCGCAGGCGATCCCAAAACCCGCACGTTCACGCTGTCGATACTCGACGGGAAAGTCTACGGCTGGATGACCGATGACCCGTTGGCCCGAGTCGGACTGTTCACCGGTTCGCTTTACACGCAACTTGCCGCCGAAGTCAGACGCCGGGCAGTGCTCGATTTCGACCCGGCTTCGATCACGCAAATATCACTGACCTCCGGCGCCCTGCCGCTGGTGCTGACGAAGGTCGCCGACAGATGGAACTACCCCCAGGACCCGGACCTGCGAATTGACCAGACCGCCGCCGCGAAATATCTCGAACAGATAAGGAACCTGCGAGCGATCCGATTTGTCAGCAGCGACGAAACGTCGCACAAAAAGTTCGGGCTCGAAAAAACCGACGCCTGGTTAACACTGGAGTTGACCACGAAGGACAAGAAGACGATCACCCTTCTGATATCCCGCACCGGCAGCGAAGAAACCGCCAACCGCTACGCATCAGTCAGCGGACTACCAGGCGCATTTACGCTATCGGCGGAAGCAACAGTATCGCTAGTGAAAAAACTCGCCGAGTTCAAATAAGCGAACTACCTCTCTCTCAAAACACCCCTGTTTGCCTTTACCTTAAATTTACCTCTTTTCGCTTGCCATACCAAGCGACCTGCTTAGAATCAATATTATTGGGTTGAAACTTTATTTGCACGCAGAATACCAGGGCGAAAATTGAATGGGTAAAAAATCACGTAACTCAAGGCGGCGCTCGCAAAAACCGAAACAAGTCCACGCCGAGATTGATTCTGGACAAAACATGATCCGATATGCAATCGTCAGCATCATCTCGCTGGCGATTGGCGGTGCGTCGGTAATATTCACCACGCAGTTGACTGACACAACGCCAGATATAAGCGATATCAATGGGAGAACAGTCGCCCAATTGATTGCCCTACCCGACACAGAACTCGAAAAAGTCGATATCGTCGAGATGAACATCGCAGTAGCTCGCGAAATCCCCGGTCTGGAAAAACTCGACTACACAGCCTACCGCAAAACAGTCGACGCATGGGCCGATCAGTTCAGCCGATGGCTGCCCACAACCGAACACGCCTTTCGTGAAAACCCAACGAAATACAAGAACGACATCAACTTCTTCCGCATCGGAATGCTGGCCCAGTTCCTCGATCAGCAAATAGGCGTCGCCTACGTCGAGTCGCAAAAACGCGGCGTGAAGGAAGTCTGGTACACTAACCCGGGCCATCTGCTGCTTCACGGGCTTATCGACACAAAGCGAGGCACGTGCGCCACTATGCCAGCGTTGCATGTGGCAATTGCCCGGCGGCTTGGTTGGCCTGTAGCGTTGGCGTGCGTCAAATCGCACTACGTCTCACGCTACGATGACGGTAAAATCGCGTACAATATAGAGTCCACTGACACGGGTAAAGGCGGGTTCGCCGCCGGCAGCAACAGCGACTACATGAAATCCGAAGGCATATCCTCCAAAGCCGTCTCCTGCGGCTCGGACCTGCGAAAACTCACCGCACGTGAGATGCTCGGCGTGTTCATCCAATCGAGAGGACGACATCTGTCGGACACTAAGAAACCCATCGACGCGGCTGCGGATTACGCACTTGCCCACACGCTGTTCCCCAAAAGCCGCAAAATCTACGCTAATCTGGCTGGATGTCTCGTGCCCGTCGGCGAGAAACTGTTCACTCCAGACGAACGCGGACATCCGTATTCGCTGGGCGCATATCTTGCCGCCCGCTACCACCGCTCGAATTCCGGAAGGCGTTCAACGAGCAGCCGGTCTTCGGCCAACTTGGACATCAATCAGGCCATCGACAAAATCGACGCCATAAACCGACGCAAAATGCAAAGGCACAAGCAAAACAGCATGCCTCCAGTGATGGTGCACCCACAACCCTATCAACCGCCGATGCCAGGAGTAATTGCGCCCCCAGTCCCCAGCGTGCCGGGAGCTGCGCCGTTACCCAAACTTCGCAGATAAAATCGTAATCTAAATAAGCCAAACGGGAACAATCATGAAACGAATACTAACACTGACCCTGCTGACCGCAGTCTCCCTAACACTCATACCAACAATAGCCCAAGCCCGCTATCGCGACGGAATGAATTTGTATGAATATGTACAAAGTGAACCCATTTCTGGACAAGACCCAACTGGGCTTTGGAAGATTAGTAGAGACAGTGGGTACGCTCGGGCTATCGCGACAGCGGAAAAGGGTGACGAAATTCTTGATTTGGCGCTGGATATTCACCTCGAACCCGACGAGTTTTATTTGTGGATGAAGTTGCAACGCAATCCGTTCCGAATCTTTGATCCGTTCAATAGTCTCGGTGATACTCACATTCCAAGACTAAAGACCGCGAAGGGGAGTTTCTCATTTGAAGAAATGACCGCAACATACTCTTCCGGCTTCACCATACAAACAAAAATTTGTGAAGGTCAGACAGTTACAATCCCGAACGAATTCCTCA
The DNA here is from genome assembly GCA_018645065.1 of Phycisphaerales bacterium. Classification (GTDB taxonomy): domain Bacteria; phylum Planctomycetota; class Phycisphaerae; order SM23-33; family SM23-33; genus BS750m-G57. The sequence continues at coordinate 17,353 of JABGPF010000048.1, read as the reverse complement.
TCATATGGGGGGTGCATGATCTCCCCAAGGACTATTATCCGCTAGCTGGGATACATGCTATGTATGCGGGAGCCAGGACTGCCCGGTCACGTGCGATGACTGACGGATTCAGGATAGAAAGCATAGTAGAACCAAAGTGGTATCAGGCCGTCCACTACTTGAAATCTCCAAATCTGCACGCCATGATGTTCGCCGGACATGGAACGGAGAATGGCGGTCTAATCCTCAGTGATGATGAATCTCCTATTCAAGTGACACATGAAGGCTGGAGTCAACCAGAGACCCTTCACGGTTCCACGAACAATGTGTTGGAACAAGGCCCTTACGTTCACCACAAACTGGCTGGAATGTTGTTGCTAGCTTGCAGAAGCCTGATTCCATCATCAGACCAAAAAGTATTCAATCCACTGAGTATCCCCAAAGACCTAAAGGGACAGGTAAGTGGTTGGGAAGTTAATGTTGCTCCCGGAGGAACTCTTGGAGGATATATAGGCGATGTGGATCATACGAATATTTTCCCCAGGGGTCTCTTTAACAAAGGAGTGCATATAGTGGATTTATGGAGAATGCACAGCGGGGGGGCTCGCTACATCCCAGGCGAGAGAAAACTTAGAGAGAAGAAGATTTCAAAACGTTATATCAGGGATGTAGCAAAGAATACAAAGAGAGAGATTGCCATCATAGAAGGCAGAGTTATAACGCCAGAATAAGGTGTCGGACAAGCTAACAACAACGTGAATTATTATGCGACCTACAAATAAAATTAACCTTTCAACAGGCGAGAATGAACAGGATATTGCGCCTCCACAACCTCCTCCTAGCCGTACCGCATGGTTTTTTGGCGCCATATTGGTTGTTACCGTGACAATCACTGCCGGAACGATCTATTTAGGACAGCATTGGAGATGGAATAAAACAGATTGGGATTTCCAAGTCGAAGTGGCGTCGACACAAAGCAACATGACGTTTACGTTTGCTGACGGCACACAAATGGACTTCATACTAATCCCGGCCGGTGAGTTCACTATGGGTTCCCCGAAAGGTGAGGTCGGAGGAGAGTCCTGGGAACCTCAACGAAGAGTGATAATCAGCAAACCGTTTTATATGGGTATTTGCGAGGTTACTCAGGCGCAGTACAAGGCTGTTATGGGGGAAAATCCCAGCCAATTCGGATACACCCACCAGAATCCCGTAGATTACGTTAGCTGGGACGATGCTGTCGAATTTTGCAGAAAACTCTCCGCCAAAACTAATAGAGAAGTTAATTTGCCCACAGAAGCCCAGTGGGAGTATGCGTGTCGTGCGGGTACGACCACACCATTCAACGTGGGAGAAACGATCAGTACCGATCATGCCAACTACGACGGCCGTGAAACATATGGAAAAGGGACAACACCAAGCGTCTACCTTGATCGGACATCTCCTACGGGCATTTTCAAGCCAAATGGCTTTGGTCTGTACGATATGCACGGTAATGTTGCAGAGTGGTGCCGAGATTGCTTCCGCAGCTATCTTCCCGCCAAAACGGACGGCATTGATCCCGAAAATACAATAAAAACTAACCAGCGAGTTTATCGTGGCGGTTCGTGGTTCGATAAGCCCGAAGATTGCCGGTCTGCTGCGCGCTTGTCCGAAAATCAAAAATACCGCGATAGTTGCTTAGGGTTTCGCGTGATTGTATCCCCAGTCCCCAGCGTTGATACGCGTCCAGCAGCCTCCCAAAAAACGACGGGGATCCATCGAATAACGTATGGGATGCCGTTGTCGGTTGCTGAATCTATGCTTATAGGTATTGGTAGCGAACGTCTGGATACTGCAAGACGATTTGGCAGTATCGGACACTATGAAGGGGATCCCGACGCGACATGCGTTCAGAACCTGTGGTATGCTCTACCAGGAAAAACCTTGATTGCTCTTGCGGGAGAACGATTGATCAGGGAGCCTGATAATGAGTTGACAGTGAGCTTCATCTACCTTGGAGAAACCGGAAAGTCGGATAATTTTTATAATGAGGAATATCCCCTACAATATCTAGTTGGTGAGGCGGTTATTTCCAAGGCAGGTATTGTTGGGGGCGAGAAGATGAAGGTTGAGCACTATGAACCCGCCCCCACAACGCAAAAGCACGCACATTAATTAGACGTCGGTCACCCGTTGAGTCGATTCAGGACTACTTGGCGCATTACTTCGCTGGGGGCTGGTTGGTCGGTCCATATTTCGAATTGGGCTACCGCCTGGTTTACGAACATGTCCAGGCCCGTCACTGTCAGGCAGTTCGCATTACCGGCTGCGGTGAGCAGTTTGGTGCGGATCGGGTTGTAGATCGTATCGAACACGACCCTCACCGACTCGGGGATATTCTCCAGCGGTGAGGCGTCTACTTTCGGGTGCATTCCGATTGGCGTGCAGTTGATGACGACTTCGGCTTGCATCGTCGCCAGAGCGTCGAGCCCGCAGGCTGCGGCGCCGAATTCGCTGGCCAGTTCTTCTCCGCGTGATACGGTGCGGTTGTAAATGGTCGTTTTGGCTTTGTAGTGCGTGAGAGCTGCGACTATCGCACGCCCAGCCCCACCGGCGCCGAGAACGGCTACTTCACGCCCAGCCAGGTCTTCACGCGTGATTTCCATCGTGTCGCAGAGTGCGTCTATGGCGCCTGCGTAGTCGGTGTTGTCACCGCGCACCTTCCCATCGGGCGATATCGTTATCGTGTTAATCGCCCCGATCCGAACGGCCAGCGGGTCACAATTCTCCTGGCCCACGAAGTCCATGGCGTTGTGTTTGTGCGGGATAGTAACGCTTAGCCCGCGCCAGTTCAGTTGCGGGCGAGCGAGCACCGCATCGAGGAACCGGTTGAAATCCTCGGCGCCCGGCTCGATCAGCAGCGGCACGTAGGCTGCGTTTATACCGGCTGCGGTGAACGCTGCGTTGTGAATCGCCGGGCTCATCGAGTGCCCCACCGGGCAGCCGATAACTCCGTAGAGTTCGGTATCTTCGTTAATTGCGTCCCATCGGTACAGGTCTCGCAGTTCGGTTATGGTTGGTTGCCCGGGGGCGGATTCTAGTCCGTCAGCCAGTGCTGCGAACGTTCCGAACGCGCCGAACTTTCCAGCCAGGATGCGACTTGGGAGCCCCGCTTCGCCCATCGCCAGTGCGAGTGTCGGCTTGCGTGATTCTCTGATCACGTCGAACGCCTTGAATGCGTCGGCTGGGTTCGATGCGGTGAAAGCTATTTTGTTAATCGCAGCCGACGAAGCTTCCATCTCGGCCACCTGCTCGGCCAGATCGGCTGGGCAGGTTTCAAAGTCGTGACGGCTTGAGATTATCGTCCCGTCCGGCCGATCGGTTTCGGGCACGTCGGCTTCCACGTCGATAAAGTTCGCCCCTGCCTCGGCGGCGGCCTGTAATATCGCCAGCCGATCGGTTTCGGTTCCGGTGAACTTCCCGCCCTCTCGCAGCGGCCTGCACGTTGCGATAACGTCCAGTCCGGGCGCATTGAGGATCGCGGGCAGGTCGCTGGGTTTCGGTGGAGGCGTAAGGTAGTCTAACCGGTATTCCACGGTGTCGCATCCGGTGTTGGCGGCTTGGGCGAGTTGCCGGGCCATCGCCTCGGGCGTGTCGCCGGTAAGTGTGCAGATCAGGCGTGTATTGTTCACTGGATGTTCCATTTAGCGAGTTTTAACCGGTTCAGCTCCGCGTCGGGCGGGTCAGGTTCGTTTGCGGCGTTTGGGTTTTTTGGTGGGTTTGGTTTTGGTCGGTTTGGCTTTGGGGTCTTTCAGCGCGGGCATTCTAGCCGCCGACGCCACCTGGTTAATCACCGCAAGTGTGCGGGTTTTGGCGACGTCGGGGTGCGTTGTGAATTTACTGTTAGTCTCTTTATAGATGAGCACCGAGCCCTTGTCGACATAGTTCTTCTTACCGCTGCCGCCGATTTTTCTCAGGTCGTCCCAGAATATTCTCAGCCCGGCGTAAAGGACCTTGCCCCGCGCCTGGGACATTTTTTTCGCCTGCGATCGTATCGCTTCGAGTATGTCGGCGTACATCCAGTCGGCGTTCTTTTCCGAGACCACCAGCGCCTTGAGCAGCAGCGCGTCTTCTTCGCGGTTCCTGGCGAGGACCATAAGGCGGAACACCTTGGCCCGCAGCTCTCTGGCCTGCAGATTATGCTTTTGGACTTCGAGTTCCTGCTTCCTCTTCTCGGCGCGTTGCTTGCTGGCTTCCTTCTTCACGCTGGCCGGTGCGTCTACTTCCGGGGCCATCGCTTTGAGTTCCGCGTCGGTGTAGACCGGGAGTTCCTTGTAGACCGCGATGCGTTCTGAGATGGTGTGTATCATGCCCATCGCTTCGGCGATAACCTTGGGTTTGGCGTTGATCATAGGCGCCAGCAGGCGGTTGGCTACGAAGATGTCGGCGGGCGCCTGGCGTGGGGTTTCCAACGCGGTTCTGAGCGACGCAAGGGAGCCTTGGTCGTACCAGACCTCATGCAGGCGATGGACAACTTTTCTGGGCGCGCGAGTTGAACGGGCCCACGCGCGGGCCTCCATTTCAATCGCCGGGAGCATCTCGTTAAGTTCGTCCACGCGCATCGCCCCCTCGCCTCGAGCGGCTTCGGGACTCAGCGGTAGGAGACACGCACAAGCAAGCAGGATAATCGTAATATTACGCATGACAAGTTCTCCGATTTTTCTCGGCCAATTCCAAAGCATATATACTAACAAACGAACAGCCCCTGTCGATATTCTGTTTATTATTCGTGCGGGAGGTGTGACTAATTATTCCGGCATCCCGAACTTTCGGCGTGGCGGGAATATCTGTGCGGAGATTTTGCTTAACGGATAAACAGGTTTTCGACACAGAGACTCAGAGGCTCAGAGAACGGCAAGGGCAAAGGCGTTTTTTTTGTTACGGCGAAAAAACAACAACAGAGAAAGCAGAGAAACAGAGGACGGTGAGAGTCTTCCTCGTTGCCTCCTCTGTGCTCTCTGCCTTCTCTGTTGTCGTTACAAAAAAGATCTTTGCCGTTGCCGTTCTCTGAGCCTCTGAGTCTCTGTGTCGAAATAAAAACCGTCAAACACCCCGAACAATATGAGAATCTTGCTTGCCAGGGACGCCAATCAATAATCCATTGCACTGTCGGCTTGAATCAACGAGAATACTTTCTGCACGTTTGACAGGAGCACAACCATGACACATATCCGACCCATCGTATTGAGCATCATGTGCCTGATAGTCGTCGCCAGCGCAACAGCAGCAAAACCCACCAGCCGCCCCAAAGCCAAACCACGCAAATGCCCCGCCGACAAGGTCGTCATCGGCGGTTATGACATCGCCGACATCCTGAAAATGCTGGGCGCCAAACGCCAAGCCGGAGCCAGCGACGACCAACTTCGCGCATACGTCAACCACTTCAACCGCTCAGACCCAAACCACGATGGTAAGCAAACCCGCGACGAATATGTGAACAAGGGCAAATACATGAACCCGCGAGCCCGGGCGGGTATCTTCGGCGCGACCGACAACAACGCAGACGACGTGGCCACGCAAACCGAGTACGTCCTGAACCGCATTATCACCGACGAAGCCAAGTCAATCGTCCAGAAAACCGACACCGATAAAAACGGAAAGGTCACGCGAACAGAATTCATCAAAGGCTCGCCGATCAAGGATAAGGCACTGGCCGGAAAGGTGTACGACGCACTCGACACCAACTCCGACAAGATTATCACGATCCCGGAATATCTCCGCGTATGGGGCTCCTGGGCCCGCCCGAATTACAAAGCCCAGGAAGCAACGTTGGCAAAACGGCTGGCGAAACTCGACAAGAAGCCCGCAAAGCCCAAACCCGGCGGGAAACCGGCGGGGAAACCGGCGGGCAACGGACCTCCGAGCGTTGATCGGGTATTCAAAATCATGGACAGCAACAAGGACGGTAAGCTAACCAAAACCGAGTTCCGCGGGCCAAAGTTCGTATTCACCGGCGCCGACACAAACAAAGACGGCGTGGTGACGCGCAAAGAAATGGAAACCTTCCACGCCAAATCCGTAAAAAAGACTAAAACCAAACCAGGAAAAACGCCGCGCTAAACCGCAAACGGTGTCGCGATCTTAACGGCTGACGACGATCTCAGCCCGCTGGTTTTTTACTGTAATACGGGCTGCCGTCGCGGGGGGTTATATTTCTGGCCAGGGCCTGATTGCCCTGCTCAATCGTCAGTGCCCACTCGGCTTGGTCGATCGACGCCTTCCTGTCATCTATCGCCAGGTTATCGCTTGATAGGAACTCTGCGATGAGCGGGAAGAAATTGCTGTATCTCTTGAAACTGCGCGGCCCGGACAGGAGATCCCGCGCCACACCTATACCATAAGAATACGTATTCACCGTCAAGAGACGACTGCCCACGCTCAGGCCATATTGGTCGATAAAATCGGAAGGAAACTTAAGCAACACAACACAGTCAAGCTCATCGGTATAGGCGGCGACCACCAGCACAGGCTCAAGGGCAACTACAACCGCCGCCCGGCTGTCGCCTTCGTACAAATGCTCATGCAGATAGTCGTCAGAACAGAACAACCCTTTCGTGAACCGTTCGATTATCGACAAGGTCGCCTTGAATCGCTTCAGTTTCTTCTTATCCAAACCAATACTGACCGGATCCGACGCCTCGGTGCTGTCGTCATGATATTTTGACATTTTCTTGCCTTGCTCCCTATTTGGTTTTCCGTTTCTGTGCGAAAAGCCAATTTATGAATCCGTCGGTGAAGTATGCGAAGTCGTCTATTACGTGGCGTTGCTTTTTGTATTCGTGATATCTCACGTCTGGGGCTCCGGCCTGTTTGAGCATCTTGAAACTCAAGCGAGATCCGCCTACGCCCTTGTCACCGTCACCGTTGAATATCCAGATCGGAATGTGCTTTATCGCCTCGGCCTGAGCGACGTTCTGCGGGCCGCGGGAATAGCCCGACAGCGGAGCGGCGGCTGCGAATTTTTTGGGGTAACTTCTGATGTAGTTCCACGTGCCCATGCCGCCCTGGGAAAAACCGGTCAGGTAGAGTCGGTCCGCGTCGATGTTCGGCGACTTGGGGTCGGCGTTGAATTCCTTGACCAGGTCGTCCAACGCCTCGATAACCATCGGGCGAAACTTGTCCTGCACCCACATGTCCTTGAACGTGCGATATCGCGGTACGAACAGAATGTGCGGGTGGTCCTTCTGCACAAGTGGCAAGGACCAGACGCCCTTGGGAAACCCCTTATGAGTGTCGATCGTGAGATCAGAATAGCCGTGCAAAAACGTCACCATCGGGTACTTTTTACCGGGCTTCAGGCCCTTGGGCACATATATATGATAGGGAAGCGAGTTCTTGTGCGTGCGATCAGTGTAAAGCTTATCGAGATTGCTGATCGACCCGTACGAGTTGCGAATGGCCTTTAATTTGCGGATTTGCGGCTGGTCGATAACCGTATAGGCGGCGGGACTTTTCTGCCAAGATGATTTGAGTTTCGTCACTCGCAGCGTGCGGATGGTAACCGGGGCGCCCTTTGCGTAAAACTCCAGAGCGGTGTTTATGTTCTTCGGCACAAACGCCGTAGTCAGCGAAACTTCGCCATTGTTAACGAACGTTTCTACTGACGTGCGATCGACGAGAATTCTCAGCGACAGCACACCGTCGTTCAGCATGACGCCGGCCGTTCTGCCAATAGAGTTGATCTTCCCGGACGTGTAAATTATCGCCGTTTCGTGCAGTTTCATACCGAACTCGGTTGCCTTTCCGGGCTCGATTTGTATTTCGATATCGAACAGATCGCCGGTGAGATCGGGCTTCAAATTTTCGCCCGGTTCCAGCGTGCGATTCTTCAAGTTGATCGCCTTGGCGTGGATTTTCTCGATCTCTTTGACCGGCCAGCGGAACAGTCGAAGCCCCTTGGCGGTTTTGCGCAACATTAGCACGCATGGGAAACTTTGCTGCTGATTGAACGGCATACCGGGGAAGCGGCTTCGCACCATCCAGGCGATTTGCACGCGGCGTGAGTCGGGCGAGTTTGTCCAGGTCTGGGCGGCGTAGAAGTTTCGCCCGTAGTCACCACGGATCGGGCCGGTTTCGGGCGTGAACTTTTTACCGTCGAACGTACCGATGAAATACTGAAAACCGGCGCCGTAGAGTATCCACTTGGTCTTCTTCGCGTCGCCGTCGACGGGCAGTTCGAACAGGTCGGGGCATTCGTGGATGCTGGGATGCTTGAAGTCAGAGGCGTGGGTCCAGTCCTTCAGGTTCGGCGAGGTGAAAAAACGTGCGTGCCCTTTCCGCAGATGCAGACCCATAACCCAACGCTTTGTCTGCTTGTGCCAAAACACGCGCGGATCTCGCTCGGTTTTATCAACTTTCTGGTTCGGAACAACCGGGTTCTTGGCGTAGCGGATCCATGTGCGGCCCCGATCGTTACTGTAAGAAAGGCTCTGGCTGAACGGAACGCCCGCAGACGTGTAGCACAGCACAATCGCGTTCTTCCCGAACCCGGCGGTATTATTTTTATCGACAACGCCCGAGCCGGAAAAAATCGCGCCAAGCTTGTCGGGCAGAATCGCAATGGGCATTTCGGTCCAGTGGACGAAATCTTTAGTAACCGCGTGGCTCCAGCGGGAAGGCGGCTTGGTTTTATGGTTCAATTGGCCGGGAATCCCCAGCCCGAACGGGTTATGATCGTTGAAAATATGATACTCACCATCGAAGTAAACCAGTCCGCACGGATCGTTGATCCAGCCCTTCTGCGTAGTGTAATGAAACTGCGGACGATATCGCTCAGAATAGACGGAGGCCTTTGCAGGCCCATCAGCTGCAAGCGCACACGGAACAAAAAACGCCACCGCCAAACCAATAGTCACAATCGTCTTCATATCAAATCCCTTATTTCGCCTCGTTGAACGCCGACTTCATCCGCCATGCGGTTATCTTGTCGAACAGCAAATCGCCGGCTGTGGAGAACAGAACGACTCGGTCGTTAATTTTCGCTCCCGCCGCTCGCTTTTTGTCGGTTATCACGGCCTGGATGTCGTTGGCGAACACTTCCACAATCGTACTGTCGACAAATATCCGCAAAGTAAGCGGCTTGCCCTTATCGAGTTTGAACGGAGCCTTTTCAGTTCCAACTTCCAGCAGCCCCTTCGTGCGGTTCACGGTGATCCTGACGCCGCCGGCGCCCTTGTCATCGCACAAAACCGCAACGCCGAAATTCTTATCGCCAGTGTCTTTGACCGCCAGCTTCAACTCGATATGATCGCCCTTGATCTTCTTCAGCACCAAGTCGGTATCCGCCTTTGCGGTGATCTTCTCTGCGGATTGCTCGTCGCAACGCAATGTTTCCAGTTCGCGCAACGGTTTGATCCGCAGCACTCCGTCTTCGGGCAGTTCCAGTTCCCAGGGCAAGGTTTGCACGCCCTTGGTCTGGCCGCCAAAGAACCATGACCACATCACCCTCCGACCGTCTTTGGTCAGCAATGACTCAGGCGCAAAACATCGCTTCGACAACCCGCCCATAAGCGCATGCTGCTCGGGCAAATACTGACCGTTCTTAAACTCGCCGATGAAGTATCGGCAACCCAGACGATGACTGATGCAAACCAGCACCCACTTCTTGCCCAGCTTGAACATGTTCGGGCACGAGATGTCCTCGCCCTTGCGAACGCCGAGTTTCTTCTCGTCAAAATCGGGATGCAGCAGCGGACCGGTTTGCGTCCAGTTTTTCAGATCCTTGGAGTGCATAATAAACGGCGGAGTGCTGCTGCTATGTCCGTTCAATCCGTAATACGTGTCGCCGTCCAGCCAAATGTCCGGATCAAAATACCGGGCCTTGTCCAGCAGCTTACCGTCTTTATCCTTCGGCAGCATGGTGTGCTCGTCGCCCCACTTGTTCAGGTCGTCGTCGAGCCCGTAGCGTATCCAGTTGCGGTTCGATCCCCATCCGCAGTAGACCATCGCGGGCTTACCTTCCTTGGTGAAGAACCCCGTTCCGCTGAACATTCCATGGCCGGTTGTCGGCGGGGCCAGCACCGTGGGATGCCATTTCCAATGCACCATATCGGTGCTGGAAACATGGGCGAACGCAAAGCCCGAACGAGGCCGATAGATGTAGTGCAAATGATATCGCCCTTTGTAATAGAACGCGGGGTTCGGATCGAACGGCGAGCCGCCGGTGGCGGTCGGGTGGGCCAGGTGATATATCGCCCAGTTGTCCGGCGGGTTCTTCGGCCAGGCGGGGGTTTCGGGAACGTACGGGCCGACGAACACAGGCCCGCCGCGCCGACCTGCCGACGCCGATGCGGCGGCTTTCGTCCTACCGGCAACCATCACCGCGCCCTTACCGAGAACAAGTTTGCCGTCGGCCAGCTTCGCCCCACCGCTCAGCTTGCTGTGCTCGTACCGTCCGGTGCGATCGACAATTTTCTTACCTTCAAAATCCCACCATGCGTAGGGTTTAATATCCGACGCCTTGTTCGGCTTGAGCGCCTTGATTTGCTCAGGCGTAAGCGCCTGGGCGTAAATCCTAGCGTCATCGATCGCCCCGCCGATAGACCCATTGCCCCCACCGACATGCCGCAATCCGAACACAACGATATTATTCTTCCTGCTCAGCAGATCGATGTTCTGCGCCTCATATGATGCGTACCGAGCCCCATTGCGGTAGATGGATATCTGATCGCCCTTGTAAACAATCGCCATCTGGACGAGCGTTTTGGCGTCAGCTTTTTCAGCCGCCCAGGCGTCCTGCTGCCTGTTGGTGCGATGGTACCTATCGCTGCCAGCCATCCATTTCCCGCCCGCGATTTCAGCAAAAATGATCCCGTCAAATCTGTTGCCGTCCTGAACGGTGAGTATCGACCCGGCCCGGACATTCTTGTCTGAAATCGCAGCCCACGACACGAGCGTTTTGTCAGTATTGGCAGCGTAAAGTTCACAAGCAAGCATCAGCACGATAAAGATAGAAGCAAATAACTTTCTCATCTCAAACACCTTTCATGCGGACCAAAAACATGAGCGAACCGGTCAACCCGATACATTAAACAACGCCACAGCCGCAAACGCTATTGTCAAAAAACAAAACGTGCACTCAGCCCCAACGCGATATGATGAATCTAAAGCGATTGCGGCTGGCGGGTTTGCTGCAGCAGTTCGCGGATTTTGAGTTGGCAGTCCAGTGAATCGGGCGACAGAGGGTCGCGCGGGTGCGTGAGGTCGATTTCGATTTCGGCGGTTTTGGTTGCAAAGCCCATCACAACCACGCGGTCAGCCAGCATCACCGCCTCTTCAATACTGTGCGTAATGAACAGGATCGTCGGGCGGTCTTCGGTCCATAGCTCCACCAGTTGGGTCTGGAGTTTGCGGCGCGTGTGTTCGTCCAGTCCGCCGAACGGTTCATCCATCAGCAGCACCGGAGCCTCAGAGCACAGCACTCTTGCAAGGGCTGCGCGGCGCCGCATTCCGCCGGACAACTCGTGGGGAAAACTTTTCGACACCTCGGGCGGAAGATGCACGCGCCCGAGAGCCCGTGCGGCGCGGGCTCTACGATCGGCCCGCGACCGACCGGCGATAGACAACCCCAACGCTACGTTTTGCTCTACAGACATCCAGGGCAGCAGTCCGCCTTCCTGACTTACCAGTCCAACACCCTGCGATGGGCCCGAGACCGTCGCACCGTTTAGCACGACTTGCCCTGTAGTGGCGTCGTCGAGCCCGGCGGCAAGTCGCAGAAGCGTTGTCTTTCCGCACCCTGACGGGCCTACGATGCAGGTGATCTTCCCGGCTGGGCAGTCCAGCGATAAATCGCGCACCGCCCACAGGTCCGGGCGGGCCGGCGTACAGAAGCGCTTTCCCGCGTCCCGAAACTGCAGGACGCTTTTTGTTGCAGTTTGATGCGTTTCCATTAACGTTCCTTTGCCTGCCAATGCCCAACTCGCCAGGCCAGCAGGCGAAATCCGCCATCCAGCACAAGTCCGATAGCTCCGATCACGATAATCGCCGCGAACGCGTAACGATACTCGCCAATCTCGTGCGACGCTGAAATCATGTACCCCAGCCCGCTGCGAGTTCCGGGGAATATTTCAGCGGCGACTATTACCCGCCAGGCGATACCGCCCCCGAGCCGCAGTCCGGTGAAAATCGCCGGCATCGACGCGGGCAATATGACTTTCGTAAGCATTTGCATTCGCCCGGCCCCGAGCACGCGAACGGTTTCCATATGCGCCCGCCGAACACCGCGAACCCCGGCCGCCGTGTTCAGCGCAACGGGGAAAAACGCCCCGTACCAGATAACCGCCACCACCGCGAAACTTAACTGGTCGAGCGTGTTATAACGCCACGCCTCATCGCCGAACAGCACGCTTGCCGGCGTCGCCAAACCGAACACGATTATAGAAACCGGCAACCATGCGATAGGACTTATCGCCATGGCGACCGACATTGCAGGAGCGAAAATCTCCCGGGAGGTGCGGGAAAGTCCGATCAGGAAACCAGCTACGATTCCCGTTATCCCAGCCAGTCCGAACCCCAGAACTACGCGCAGAATGCTGATCTGCGCCCCGGCGGTTATGGACGTTGTGTCCAGGTCCGCCGGGGCAACGGAGGGATTCATCAGCACCTCGACAACCGATCCGATAGACGGTACGACGCTGCTTTGCAGCGACATCGCCCACCATATCGCCAGCAGAACGGCTGGGACGATCGATCCGAGAGCTATTTTTCTGATCAGCGTCATAGCGTGGGTTGCTCCGGCGGTTATTGGGCCGTGAGTTCCTTTGCCGCAGCTTCGCAAAGCGACATATCGCATAGTTCGGCGATAATGTCCTTCGGCGTCATTTCGGCGTATTTACCGGTGAACGCTTTGATGTCCTGCATCATTTTGGCCCATATTTCCATGCCCGTGATCCACTCTTCATTCGGTGTTGAAACGTAGCGAATGCTCGGTATGGAATCGGCTTCGATCTCGCGGGCGACTTTCGTCCATTCGCTTGCCCGGTCGACGGCGAGCTTCGAGTCGGCGGCGATTAGTTGCGTTCCGGCGTGAATAAGTTTCAGGAACGCCTTTGTCGCATCGGGGTGTTCGTCGAGCGTTTTCTGCGTCGCGCAAACACAGCAGCATGGGTGATCGGTCCACTTACCAGCCGGAGGGAGATCGCGCAACTGGGCGACCACCTTTCCGAGCTTCTTGTGCACGCAGATCGCCACCGCCGGTTGATTCATCACGAACCCGTCGATGCTTCCCTGGCTTAGCAGAGGGATTGCGTTCTTCCCGCCCCGCATGTTCACCAGGGTCACCTGCTCGCCGGCGGAGCCTTCGTATCCGTACGATATCCCTTCGAATTTCATAGCCCGTTCGAAAATCAACTTGGCGACCGCGACCGGAGCTTTATATCCGATCTTGAGCGGTTTGGCTCCTTCGGTTTTCACAGCCGTAACGAACGACGCCCAGTCGGTGATTGGCGAATCGGTTTTCATCACCAGCATGTCGCCGTCGGTTTGCAGCGGTGCGATAATCTTAAACGGTTGCCCGCCGTCTGCGAATTTAGCAACCGCAGCCACCCCGCCCAAACCGATGTCGAGCTCGCCGCGACCCATCGCCGCGGGCATTTTCGAACCGCCGCCGACTTTCACCAACTTCAGACGAGCGACTGTTTTTCCGTTTTCGATAAGATCGTAAACCTCGCGGGCCTTCACTTCCTTAAGCGAAACACCGTATTTCTCGGCGAGTTTTTCGCCTTCGAGCGCCGCGATGTACAGTGCGATCTGGTGGTCGTGCCCGACGTGTCCTACAGTTAATGTCGGGCAATTCGCCTGGTCGTCGGACGGGCCGCTTTGGCATCCGCAGACGACCAGCGATATCGCCAAGCATGCAGCCAGGATTTTTATATTAGTCTTGGTTTTCATTGTCGACCTTTCTTCAAAGCTGTCACCAGTTGAATATCAACTGGAACTGTGCGAACGTGGCGACATCGTTTCTTGAGTCGTCATAGTAGTTACCAGGGAAGAAAACTTCGCCCAGAAGCCGCGTGCTTATGTGCTCGTTGATCTTGTACTTCACAAACGCTCGTCCGAGCTGCCCACGAAGGTCGCCGTCGCTGGTGAAACCGGCCCTGCCGGAATTGGGATGCCGATCGCTGAACAGGATGTTGTAGTCGGCCCCGAATTGTGTTTTCGGCAGCGGTTTACTCCGCACGCCAACACCTATGCGATGGTAGTTAGGCGAGTAGTCGATCGGTTCTTCGAGCGTTGAAACTGAATCGTTGTACAGCGGGCTCCACTGTGCGTGTCGGCCCCAGAGAGGGTCGAAGGCTCCGTCGTTTTCCGAGTCGCCCTGGCGGTATTCGTAATCCAGATGCACACTGTGCGAGCGGGCGTCTTTAAAGAGATATTTCATTCGCCCGTTGAACCCGATCGCCGAAATCTGCACATCGTTCTTCTGGCCCCACTGGTACGCCAATTCACCGCGCGCCTGGACATGCTCACATAACATTGTTTCGGCCCTACCGCCAACTGTGTAAATGTCGGAGTTGTTCCCCGCAGCCATCACAGCCTCATCGTGCTTGTAGATAAAGTAACCGTCCAGAGTGGTGTCTTTGAGCGATTTGTTCGACACGTACACGATCACGCCGGACTCATCCTGCTCGGAGAGGTCTATGCCCTGATCGTCAAACGGGCGATGCAGCCACGAACTGTTGGCGTGGTTCTTGATGAAGATAACGTCGGCGGTGGTGTCGATCTCTTTGGCTTTCCACGTTCCGCGGATTGCGTCGAAGAAGCCCGTTCGCGACCCGTCGCGGGGCGTGCCGTTTGCAACCAGCCACCCATCGCCGAGTTTAATGTTCTGGCGTCCGGTGGTGATCGTCAGCGGAAGGCCCGCGACTTTATCGACCTTCAGGTTCAGCACGTCGAACAGCGCTTCGTGGTGGGTGAAGTTCGGGTCAACGCTGTCGGGTTTGTGCCAGTACCGCGACTCCCACATGAGTCGCGTGTTGATCGAAACGTTTTCCATCGGCTTGATCGTCGCCCACAAGCGAGGACGGAATCGCTGCCAGGTTCGATCGTGCGCGGGGTTGTGCTTATCCAGGCGGCGGTTGTTTTCGTGATATACGCGATATCGGAAGTCGAACCCGATTTCGAGCCACTTGCAGGCCTCGTGCATTTGGGTCTTGGCGTTGCAGAGCATGCAGACGTCGTCATCGGTTTTGGCCTGGTGGTTATCGGCGGCAAGCGCAGGGGCGACAAGAAGGCCCAGAGTTAACGCGCCGAGCACTATATACGGAGTTTTCATATAAAGAATCCCTTCAATTCTACTATTAGTGGAAATAAAGTCTTGCGAGATTAGCATTCACCATGAACGCTGTGAAGGGACCGATCAGCCATACTCCATTTTGAAGAGGTGTTCAGGCAGACATGCCGGGCGGCGTCTTGCGACGCCAACAAGCGATATTCCTGCGGGATGTCGCGTATATTCCGGTTGCATAATTCCCATATCCTGCCCAACGAAAGAAATTGTACAGAACGAACAACAACTCCGCCAGCGCCAACGGTTTTTATTGAGACGACGAAGCCAACGGCCAAGACGCTTTCCACCACGGATAAGCGGAAAGCAATACATTGTTAATAATAGCGGCGCAGGGAGGGTTTAGTCCCAATCGATATCAAAGATACTGCCCCCACCGCTGTCGCTGTCGCGTTCAGTCTGTATTAGAGACTGGTGGGAATGGAACGTCAGGCCGAAAGTCGGCGCGACGATGCTGACCGCCAAAACGCTGATCACCGCGATCATCCAACACATTGTGTAACGTTTGAGGTTGGCTACACAACCGCCCTTACCACAATATCGCCCAATCAAATACGCCAAGCCGACAATTAAACCACCCAGCAATATCGCGATAACACATGCGCTAATACGCGAAAGGACATCCATTTTTCCGAACATGAAGAAGCAGACGCAAACGAATATCAACAACGCGATCCCCAGCAGAACACGAAGCACGCGACAGAATCCCACGCGTAATAATGAACGAACCATAATCCAACACACCTTTACGTTACATGTAACCGGCCCGGGCCGCAGACATCGACCCGCGCCGAAATCCCACCGAATTGTACTCAATCAACAACCATTTGGCGAGAATGTTCAAGCGAAGTTTCTATATGTGGCGCAGACGAACCCGATATTGCCAGCACACTGCAAAACTTCGGTTAAAATGCAATCACACTGCACAATAAACGCTATTTCGAGCAAGCGGCCCGATTACGAGCGCCGATTGCATAAGCGATTACACTAGATTCAGCAGCACATCTTCTGCACTGGCGACCAAGATTGTTTTACTACCATCTGGACTTTCATGCTCTTGCCATACACCCGGGCGATTAACGACCTGCAAACCCATTGGACAGGGAAGTTGCGGGAGAAAAGTCGCCCAGTTTTTCGCTGGCGTGGTCTCCGAAAGCTTAACTTCCACCGGTAGCCAGGGCTCCGAATCGCGTACGATCAGGAAGTCGATCTCTTTGGCCTGCCTGTTGCGAAGATAGTATAGTTCAAACTCACCCTGACCGCTGTCGTTCCAGTAATCGACGGCCTTCTTCAAATGCAACGCCACCATATTCTCGAACCGCCCACCTTCGTCTTTAACCTCCGCATAATCCCACAAATACAACTTGCCCTCCCTTTTGAGCGATCGGCGAATATGTTTTGACCAGGGCTTTATCTCGAATACGAAGTACAGTGCGTTTAGATAGGATATCCACCGCTTAACCGTGGGAATAGCCGCTTCGAGAAAACGGCCGAGTGAGGCGCAAGTGTAAGGCCCTCCAACGGTCTCAGGCAAAACGGCTGCGAACATTTCGATTCGGGCCAATTCGGGGATCCGACTGATATCGCGAAGATCCTCTCGAATAATCAGATCATGACGATTACGCCGCCAAACCCGAGCCGCACGCTCATTCTGTTCAAGAAACGGCTGGGGAAACGGACCGAACTGCAAGAGTTGATCCAGCGTTCGGCGGCGAGCTTTTCGTCCTCGCTGAGGCCTGCTCGATAACGATTCTAAGAATTCGTCTGGTTCGGCGGGAACCCGTCGGTGCAATTCACCCAGAGAAAACGGATGCAACCGAAAATGAAAGTATCGCCCCAACAAAGAGTCGCCGCCCTTGTTATACACGTTTAGGCGTGCGCTACCGGTGACTACAATATCGCATGGGGCTCCCAAGGTGTCGTACACTCCTTTAAGAGTACGCTTCCAACGTTTGTCTTTGTGGATTTCGTCGAGAACGAGCATCGGAATTTTCCCCCCAGCAGAGGAAGGCACGATACCTGACGGACTCGAAGCCCATTGGCGAC
>JABGPF010000424.1 GCA_018645065.1 Phycisphaerales bacterium | reverse complement strand
ATGGCGGCGTAGCTCAGTTGGTTAGAGCGCGGGATTCATAAGCCTGAGGTCACTGGTTCAACTCCAGTCGCCGCTATTAAGACGAGCCTCGTCCGTAAAGGTCGGGGCTCGTTTTGCATATATCCGTATTGTGTGGGGGTTTATCCGGTTTTTCGCTTTGATCGCGAGGCTGCGGTTACGAAGTTTTGCAGTAGCAGGAAGAGCAGCACAAGTGCGCCGACGATGATTTTTGTCCACCAGGGGCTGAAATTGCTTCGATAGTTGATAAGCGCCGGGATCAGCCCGAATATTAGCACGCCGATCATTGTCCCTGACAGGAAACCGACACCGCCGGACAGCAGCGTACCTCCGATCACGACTGCGGCGATTGCATCGAGTTCCAGCCCGATGCCCACGTCGGCGGATTTGGCTTGTGTGATGGCGAATGTGTACGCCACTCCCGCAAACGCCGAGCAGAAGCCAGCGAACGTGTAGACTAAAATTCGCGTTTTCGCAACCGGAAGCCCCATAAGTCTGGCCGATTCCTCACTACCGCCTATGGCGTAAACATTGCGCCCGAATTTTCGGAAGTGGGCTACGTACAGCGCCACAACAAACAATCCCAGGAAGCACAACATGTGCAGCGGGATGTGTAGTCCGTGGCCTATGTCTATGCGTAGTGTCTGCTTTACGGTTACATCGTAGAACGGGTGTTTGATCGCCAGCGGGTTGACCCTAACCATGAACGCCAGACCGCGGGCCAGGAACATGCCTCCCAGGGTAACCAGGAATGCGGGCAGTTTGAAGAAATGTATCAGACAGCCCATTACCATACCGAATAAGGCGCCCAACACCAGGACGATGCATATCGCGATTTTCGGGTCAAGCGGTAGCCATTCCGCAGGGAGTAATTGCGCCATCGGACCGGCTTGGGGGTTCAGTGCGGGGTTAAAACACAGTACGGCGATCAGTGTTCCGCTAAGTGCTACGATTGAACCGACCGAGAGATCAATTCCGCCCGATAGAATTACAAACGTCGCGCCGATGGCGGCGATTCCCAGATAGGAGTTTTCGCTGAACAGATCGATAATCACTTTGAGGCTCATGAACCCTCGATCACCAAGCGCGACGCATCCGGCGCCATACAGTCCGATGAGCACTACTGCACTTGCCAGGAGCGGAATATATTTTGAGTCGATCCGGAGTTTCATGCGCTGACCCTCCGTTTTCTTTTCGGGCCCACAAGATTTTTGAGCTTTCGGTGGAATTCCGGCGCTTGCAGCAGGCACACGACCACGATGACGATAGCTTTTGGCACCAGCACTTCATGGCTGCTGAGTCCGTGTGCCAACATTGTGGTTGTAAGCGCCTGGATCAATAGTGCTCCGACTAGTGAGCCCAGTAGTGAGAATCGCCCTCCGGTAAGCGCCGTGCCTCCGATTACAACGGCCATTATTGCGTCCAGTTCGAAATACTGTCCTGTGGTCGCCGGGCTGGTTCCCATGTTGTTGGAGACATGTATGATCCCGGCGATCCCTGCGCAGAGTCCTGAGAACGTGTAGACTAAAAGTTTGACCCCGCGTGCGTTTACTCCGGCGTATCGGCTTGCGGTATCGTTATCACCGACCGATTCGATAAACATACCGATCGCCGTTTTTCGAGTCAGCCAGAGCGTTGCTCCAAACATGACGATCACTATTGTCACCGCAAACGGAAGCGTGAACAGGAACCCGTTTCCGATAAATGCGAATGCTTCGTACTGCCTGGGCACTGAGGGTTGTTGTGCTTGTGTGATTTGCATCGCCAGACCGCGTCCTGAGACCATGAGCACCAGTGTCGCCACCAGTGGTTGTATTCGGAACACGGTAACCAGTAATCCGTTCCACGCTCCGGCAAGTATGGATAGCACCAGGGGTAGTGCGAGCACTACGATCAGCGACATATTATCGTAATCGTGGAGTAGTACCGCCGCTGCCGCCGCCGAGATCGCCATAACTGCTCCGACCGATAGATCCACGCCGCCTGTGGCGATCACCAGCGTCATTCCGAACGCCAGGAGCATAACGTACGCTCCGTTGTTCAGGACATCGATAGCTGTTCCGTACAGGTGCGAATCCATCCATGTGAACACGAAGAAGTTTGGCGTGTACAGCGCGTTGAACAGCGCGAGTATAGTCAGGGCGATCAGCGGCCAGACTGCGGGAGTTTTCAGGCGCCAGGCCGCGACCGACAGAGCGGTCAGCGTCACCAGGAATCCTATCTCTATACCCGTTAGAGACGTATCAAGTTGCATCACCGCTAACATCTTAGTTGCTGTCCTTGTTCTTTGCTATCATGTGCATAATCGCCGGTTCTGTAATTTGGCTGCCGGTGAGTTGCCCTACCTGTTTTCGATCTCGCAACACGACTACGTTTTGCGAATCGCGCACTACTTCTTCGAGCTCGGAGCTTATAAACAGTATCGCCATGCCTTCGGTTCGTAGTGAGGCGATAAGTTTTTCGATTTCGACTTTTGCTCCCACGTCGATACCGCGCGTCGGTTCATCGAGGATCAGGAATTTTGGTTCGGTCGCCAGCCATCTTGCCAGTAGAACTTTCTGTTGATTACCGCCGCTTAGATTTTTCACCAACTGTTCGGCGCTGGGCGTTTTGATGTTCAGGGCCTTGATGAACTTATCAGCCAGTGCTCGCTGAGCTTTTCGTCCGATGGTTCGCCATACCCCGCTGCTGGCCTGGAGTGCAAGAACGATGTTCTCCCGCACAGAGAGGTTTGGGATGATCCCCGCGTCGCGCCTGTCTTCGGGCGTAAAGGCGAATCCCAGTGCGATAGCCTTGTGCGGTGACTTTATGGAAACGGGTTTACCGTCGATGGTAATTTTTCCGGTGTCTGCTTTATCGATTCCGAACAGTAGTCGTGCTATTTCCGTTCTGCCTGATCCGAGTAGTCCGGCAAGTCCGGCTACTTGCCCGCGTGCAATTTTCATATTGATCGGGCCTACGGATCCGCGCCGGTTCAATCCGTTTATTGTGATCAGCGGGTCTCCGTCTGGTGGGGTTTCGACGGTTTCGGCGCGTGTTTCCATCGCCGCGACTTCCTGGGTGTCTTTTCCGATCATGCGTGCGATCAGTTCGATGCGCGGAAGATCTGCTGTTAGATATTCGCCGACGAGCTGTCCGTTTCGCAGTACGGTTATGCGATCGGAGATATCGTAGGTCTGGTCCATGAAGTGTGTGATGAAGATTATGCCCAGCCCGCGCGCCCTGAGTTTTTTGAGCACCGCGAACAGTTCGGATACTTCCTGTTCGTCGAGGCTGGATGTGGGTTCATCAAGCACCAGCAGTTTCGCGTTTGTGTCCAGGGCCCGGGCCAGTGCGACCATTTGCTGGATAGCGATCGAGTAGCTCGCTACTTCTCGCGTCACGTCGATATCGAGCCCCAGACGCGCCATCGCCTTGCGTGCGTGCCGTTTCATCCGGCCCCAGAGCAAGGTGCCCATGATAGTCGGTTGGCGACCGAGGCAGATGTTTTCAGCCACTGACAGGTGCGGTATCAGGTTGATTTCCTGGTAGACCGTTGAGATGCCCAGCGATTCGGCGTGTTGCGTCGATCTTGGATGGATTGGTTTACCGTCCAGGCGCAGGTCGCCTTCATCTCTGCGATAGACGCCGGTC
>JABGPF010000423.1 GCA_018645065.1 Phycisphaerales bacterium | reverse complement strand
TCCGAACGTAGCTACGGTTCCGACCGGCGCCAGTAATCGCACGTTCGCGGTCTGGGCCAAAGTAGGCGCGTACGAAAACGACTCAGCTATTTGGCATCATGGATCTAATGGTAATCAGCAGGATTTCTCCCTCGAATTGACCGGAGCGGCCGGTGGGTTTACATTCAACGGATGGAACGCCGACTTTAACTTCGACATCCCCGCAGCGGTGGCCTTCGATTGGCATCAGTTCGTAATCACTTACGATGGAACCACGGTTGTTGCTTACGTTGACGGAAATCTCGAAGGTTCAGGTGCCTACGCCCTGAACACCCCCGCGAACATCGTTCGCCTGGGCGGACCGCGACTCAACAATTCCTCAGACCATATGGGCGGTCTGATCGACGACTTCCGCATCTACAGCCGCACCCTATCAGCACCCGAAGTCGCAGATTTGTACACCGCCACCGTCCCCGAACCAGCAACAATGTCGCTCCTGGGCCTGGGCGCCCTGGCGCTGATAAAACGCCGCAAGCGATAGTAATAGTTGCGCTTCAGATGTGAATTCGCGTTCACAGTTAGACTAGCGGGGATCAGGGCTCCGCGGTTTGAGTCTACTCCGCCTGGCCACCGCGTGCATTATAAATAGTTCCGCCGGTTTTTACGTAGTACTCGAGTACATCAACCGCTTCTTGTCGCAGGACATCCCGTGATACTTGTATGCCCCGCTCTTCAAGAGCTTCCGGCCAGTTCGGTAGCTTTGGCCCTTCGTCAAAACCAATACGTCGGGCGTCTTCATCACGAGCGCCGCAAACCAACTGCGTGACTCCCGACCAGGGAATAGCTCCGAAACACATTGCACAGGGTTCCGTAGACGCCACCAGTTCATAGTCGCTCTTGCCATTATCGCTGATGTCATATCGGCCGAGATTTTTCTGCGCCAGCGCAATGGCTACCATTTCCGCGTGAAGTATTGAGCAATTGCTCCTGGCCACGATGTTCACACCTGCTGCGACAAGGCGTCCATCGGCATCGAATACGCCGGCGCCAAAAGGCCCTCCGGTCTGTCTTGTGACGTTTTCTCTCGCTAATTCAATAACAAGGCGCATGCGATCTTCTGGTGTCTGAAAAACCTTCGGGCTGCGCGCCAGCAGCTCTGCTATCCAATCAGGGGCCTTAATTGTTAAGTGCATGTTCACGCTATTACCTAATCTCTCTCCACCACCGCTGATACGGCGTGGTCTTACTCGAACGCAGCCTTAACTGAACTGCTTTGTCGGGTATTCTCCGGTTTGTCAGGAATCGTCAGATTTATTTTGTACGAAAAATTTCTGGCGGAAATTGAACAGAGAGCCTTTGGATATTACCCGTCCGCACTTTCGGCAGCGGAATGAGGTGTAACTGCCTTCAGAACATAATCTGCCTACGGTTTTACATAACGGGCAAGTGATCTTCATTGCATTGGTCAATACCAGCGCCATGAAAACCCCATACGCCGCTATCACAGCAACGCCCGCCATTTTGTAGTAGAATCGCATCCCCTCGGGAATAAGAGCATACACCGGGAAGCCCACAATAACACCGACCACGCCGCCGATCACGGCGAGCTGTATTATTGTAGAGTATGTTCTCAGTGATATTTTCATTCCTCAATCTATCCTGCATTGCATCCAGGGCAATCGACGGAAGCCCTTAAAACAAAATATAAAATAGCGAGAACCGTAATTCTAAAGACACGCTGATTTTAGCACAAAACAAACAGACCCGTAAAAAGAAAACAATAAACTAAAAAGACAGACGGCAACCCTTATTATATGTTTTATGGACTGGCCCTACGCTCCCATAATATTCTTTATCGCGGCCTTTGCGGCCTTGCGTACGTCCGGATCACTATCATCGCTGGCGACTTTCTTCAAAGCCGGAAGGGCTGATCGGGAAACCGTCGAACCGCCCTTACCCAAAATCAGAACCGTCAGAAGCCGCTTATCTCTTTCCTTCGATGCAAGATCTTTGATCAAAGTGCCCACCGTTGTGGGAGGCTTCCCTATCGCCTGGGCGAGCTCATCAAAGAGTGATTTATATACCCACTGGCCTCGAACCCGCTTCCACGGTCCGCTATGCACCCCGCTCTTCACTTGTTTTTCGATAGCAGATACCGGTAAATTGATCGTCCATTTACCAGGATACGCAATTTCCAGTCGGCTGGCAATCTGATCGCCATTGGCATTCTTATGGCTCGTAAGAGAATATCGGGCCACCTGAATATCTTCAGGCTCAAGGTTAATCTGCGTCTCTTGTTTGCCGGGAGACGTTCGCTCACTATGCCATTTATCCTGCCCCTTGATATACTTGTAAAATGCGATTAGTTCGCTCGAACTGTTATCCTTGCCCGACTCCACTACCGCCCGCATTCGATGCATCCCCGTGGGCCGAAACGTGTATTCAAGATGCGATATCTTCAGTTTCTTCTTTCCGAACGCCACGGCCGGTCCTGTAAGGGTGACTTTTACATCATGCTCTGGTTGCAACTGAGCAAAGCCCAAGCGTGTGATATCATCAAGAGTAGCCCCGATGCCCAGCGGGATTCCCCCAATCGCCAAGCTGACTTTTTTGTTGACGGCCTTGTCGGCTACCTTGCCTCTGGTCTTACCAGATACGGTATCTGTGTTGCAAAATACAATCAAAGATTTCTTGTCCAGAGAACACTGCATAGGAGCTTGCCACCCAGGAACGACAACCCAGAAAAAACCCGAGTTGGCATCTCTTCTTTCACCGAGCACCTTTCCACTTTGAGCGATAAAATCAGCCGTCGCATTAATATCATCAACCGTGTTGGCCTTTCGCTTACCTACATAAGTTTCGCTTGAGCCCTGCTCGGTATTCACCGTCATATCCGACCGACATGTTCGTCCATTTTTAAAGCTATACTGTACAGCTTCGACAAACACCGCCTTCTTTCCAATATGCATCTGAGGACCAAACAGCACGAGCTCAAAGTTGTCACCAGAATCGATCTTTCCGAACTTCGTTAGTACCCCAAGACCATATTTCAGCAACTCAGACTCCACAAAAATTGGAATGCCCACCACTGTCTTAAGTGGCGAACTGGCGCCTGCAGCGCGGTGACGCTTGACTTCCTGTAAACTATCAGGCAACGCCGAACGTGTCGTCGGCGCCGAAGACGTCTCGGTATCTTCTGCAAAAACAGCCGTCCAATGCGCCGGAACGCACACGGTTCCAAGCATTACTATAACGATCAATTTACTAACTTTCATTTGAGACATCCCTTCCTTACTTCCGATTTTTGACATTCTTTCACCTTTGATTCGCCCAGCCGCCACTTCATACAAAACCATACAAAACCGCGACATGCCAGTCAACTACGGCCCACAAAGTCGGCACGCAAAGTCCAAAATTGATAATTTAAGGGCTGACCCCGATTGCCCACAAAATTGATAATTTAAGGGCTGACCCCGATTGCCCACTGCCCGTTAACTAAAAACCGAACCTGTTTTCATAACTACGTCTTAGTGTTTATAGAGCGTACTTTGAGGCATGACAAGGATAAAAGCAGGTGCTAGGTTCTCGGTTCTAGGTGCTAGGTAACGGCGGGACGGCGTAATTTGGTAGGGGTAGGAAGAACCGGTTTAGTTCCCGGCCCCTCCTCCCTCC
>JABGPF010000422.1 GCA_018645065.1 Phycisphaerales bacterium | reverse complement strand
GCTATCAGGACTACGACGAACTACTGAAGGATCTGCGGCGAGCCTGCTGGGCCGCCGGCGCCGAACTTACCCAGGACCCCGACGACGCGCCGCTTGAAATGGCGACCCCGGGCCATGGCGGAACCGCGATGAAACTGACAATCGCCGCAGTGCTTTTGCTTGGCGCAGTTGGCGTTGGCGCCTGGGCGATGTTCTTCCGCGGTTCGGGCGATGGCGGGCCGGGAAATCCCGGAGCGGCTGTGCAGACGCCTGCGGGGAAGGTCGCAAACCCTGTGTTCTTCCCAAAGGCCAGGAGAATCGCCAGTCCAACCGAGATAAAAGTTTCCTGCGATACGCCCGAGGCCGAGATTTTCTACACGATTGACAAAACCATTCCGACCCGTAAGTCAGGCCGCTGGAGTGGGTCGCTGAAGATCGAGCCTGGCGCCACACTGCGCGCCAGGGCGTTCTGCAAGGGGCTCGACCCGAGCGAAATAGTCGAGGCGGTTTATGCCAGAGATACAGTTGTAGCCGCGGAAGTGGTGCGCCTGCGAAGCCAAGCCGAAGCGGCTTGGAAACCTCTTCTAAAACTTAGCCGAAACCAGGGTTTTGGCGCCAAGGTTGACAAGTGCACCCGCCTGTACGATCAGGGCGAGGAGCTATACAAAATGAAGGCTTACGCTGACGCTAAAAAACGCTTCAGTGAAGTCCTTCGCCAGTGCAAGACCCTGAACCGTGACAATTCCATGCGTGACTTGGCGAGTATCGCCCAGAGGAAGTCTGACGCGGCGACCCGGGATATCAGCGATTTTAGTTCGTCGAATGTATGGAAGCCGATCGCCAAAATTTCCGCTCAGGCCAAGAGTAGCTTTGATCGCGGTGATTTTGTTAACGCCTACAAGCAGTGGGGGCAGGTTGTAGGAGAGATTGACAAACGGTACAAGGCGATGCTTCCTGATGCTCGCAAGAAGTACGAAACCGCGATTAATGTTCCGGATATCGAAACGCTGAAGAAGCATGGCGGCGTGGCGTGGAAGAGCGTGGAGACCTCCGCCCAGCAGGGTGCGAAGTTCGCCGCGTCCGGTAAACACGCTCAAGCGGTGATTGCTTACAGGCGTGCTGTTGAGTTGCTCGCCCCGGCGCGTACTGCTGCTTCAATTGCTGTTGCGGGCGCCAGGAGGGACGCTGCGGTCAAGGCCATCGGCGATTTGATCAAGAAGAAGCAATACTACCAGGCCAAAGCCGCACTCGGGCCAATGTTCAAAGCCTCTCCCGGTGATTCGAAGTTGCAGGCTTATGACAAGGCCATTTCCTCGGCGATCGAAATCAAGATATATCTGAAGGACGGGGCGAGGGACACTAAGGGCGGCTTGCAGATGCCCCTTCGCCTGATCCAGGCCGGCACGTTCAGGAGGGGGGCTCCGAAGAGCGAGTCCGGGCGCGGGTCAGACGAAAAACCTCATGACGTCAAGATAAGCGAGCCTTTCTATATCGGTAAGACAGAAGTGACTTATCGCCAGTTTGAACATTTCGTCAAGGTTACCGGATACCAAACTGCTCCTGAGAAACAGAAAAACCTGCGGAGCAGGGTCCTGTCGCACAACAAGTTGGTTATGACCACCGGTGGGTCCTGGCGGAAACCGGGTTTTGTGCAGGGTGCTGATCATCCGGTTGTATGCGTTAGTTGGAACGATGCGCAGGCGTTTTGCGACTGGTTGACCAAGCGTGCTGGTGGAATGAAGGTTTCGCTCCCGAGCGAAGCGCAGTGGGAATACGCCTGCCGACGCGGTACGACAACGAGATTCAGCTTTGGGAATGACGACACCCAACTTTGCAAGTACGGAAACTACGGTGACGGATCGGCTCCGTTTCCTGTTGCCAGCCCGGTCAAGAATTCTGACGGAAAAAGCACGACAGCACCGGTGCAGAGCTATAAAGGCGCCAACGTTACACCCCATATTTACGACATGCACGGTAATGTGTCGGAGTGGTGTTTGGACGGGTATGGCATATATCAGATTGACAAAACCGGGAAGGCTTCAGTCGATCCGGTTGCTCCACGCCGATTGCTGTATGTAATACGAGGCGGGAGCTGGGCGTCAACACCGGCGAAGTGTCGTTCTGCGGCCAGGGGTAAAATGAATGGAGGCTGGCATAGCGCAATTGTCGGTTTTCGGGTGGTCGCCACCGGCAACCCAGCCAGAGTGCGCAGATAGACGAAAAAGACTTCTACGTTAAGCATTAGAACAGAGAAATCTTCCGCCAGACGGATTTTGACAGGCGAAAAAAAGCAACCTACGGTAATGCGCGGTGATTCAATGGTGGAGGTGGAGCTTTTTGCTCTCAGGCGCCAAATCACTATGTTCTTCATATCGATTAGTAGAATTCAAGGCGTTTAGATCATTTCTGGGCTGGACAGGATTGCTTTTACCGAGTACATTCTTAATGCAGGGTCGTTTCGGGCCAATTTACTTTACTCGATAATAACAAAGATTTTATAGACGATATGCAATGTACCGTATGCGATAGCGTACTTCACGTTAGCTAAGGGTGTATCATGGCTGACGATCATAGTCACAACATTCAGGCCGACAGCGTCGGGCGAACTGCGTGCCATAAGTGCAGCAGTGTGGTTGATGTGTCTTCGCAACCGGCGTTCTCGGTGGTGACTTGTCCGCAATGCGGCGCCAAGTTCACCGCACCGGGCAAGCTTGGCGGGTTCGTTCTGCTCAAAGAGTTGGGCAAGGGCGAGGCCGGCGCCACGTACAAGGCGTACGAGAAGTCCCTGGGACGCTATGTCGCGATCAAGGTTATGCACGGAGCTCTCGATCCGGATTCGTCTCACATCGAGGGGTTCATGTCTGAGGGACGCGCGTTGGCTTCGCTGGACAATCCGAACATTGTCAGGGTCTTTTCGCTGGGGCAGGAAAAGAATCAGCCCTACATCGCGATGGAGCTTATCTCAGGCGGAGGGATGGAGAAACTCTTCTCCAAAGGAAAACCGCTCGACGAGGTCAGAACGCTGGAAATTATCACCGGTGTAGCCAGGGCGCTTCGCGCCGCCGGAGAAATCGGCCTGATACACGGTGACGTGAAACCCGAGAACATAATGCTCAGCGAAAAGGGGCAACCGAAACTTGTCGACTTCGGAATCGCCAGATTCGGGGGCGGGAAAATATCTGAAGGCGACGCGCTGGGCACACCGTATTACGTGGCGCCCGAGCAAGTTGAGCACGCATCGGTGGATCATCGGGCCGATATCTACAGCCTCGGGGCGACAATGTATCACGCACTTTCCGGCGAGGCTCCGTTCACTGGCGAGAGCCTGATGAAAGTGTTATATGCCCGGATCGAAGGGCCCGTGCCCGACATCGCCCAGGTCCGTCCTGAACTGCATCCCGAGACCGTAGAAGTCTTGACACGGATGCTCCAGAAGAACCCCGACGAGCGTTACGCAACATACGACGATCTGCTCAAAGATCTTTTGAAGGCATGTTGGGCTACAGGCGCCGAGATTATCCAGGACGCTCACGAAGCGATTCCTGTTGCCGAAAAACTCGCCGGTCCGGACTGGTCAAAGCTCCGATGGCTCTTAGTGGCTCTTGGCGTGGTGATGCTGGTCGTTGGGTTGTGGTACACGTATTTCCGCACGCCGGCGCCTCGGCCCAAACCGGACCCG
>JABGPF010000421.1 GCA_018645065.1 Phycisphaerales bacterium | reverse complement strand
CAATGAACAGCACATTGGGCTTCTTGCCCGGTTTGGCCCCAGCAACCGAACCGCCCATGAGCAGCGACCCGCCAGCAAGCCCCGCAACCGCAGCCCGCAAGAACCCCCGCCGAGACACGCCACCGGTCTGATCGAATCCTGATCGCCTCACGCCGCACGCTCCTTCGCATGGACC
This sequence comes from Phycisphaerales bacterium, assembly GCA_018645065.1. GTDB lineage: Bacteria > Planctomycetota > Phycisphaerae > SM23-33 > SM23-33 > BS750m-G57. The sequence goes on along the minus strand of JABGPF010000421.1, from coordinate 3,483 downwards.
TTGCTCTGGCCACGCTCAAAATAGAAAAAGAGTCAGCATTTCATATGACGCTACAATAAGGCATTATCACCTTGCTGAGAAGTCCAAAACTATGCTGTTGTTCTCTGGGGCGATGCGCAAGGCTGCGTTGGCGGATGTCATAAATTTGCCCTCCTTCGCCGATATGGCGTACGGGGCGTTCTGGTAAGTGCACGACAACTTTTTGCTGTTCATTTTGACAAAAGGCAGCTTGGCGCCCTTGGCGCTGGACAACTCGAAGAACCAGTTGTCTTTCATGCCGCCCTCGCCCGAAATACTGACTGAGGTTTCATTGAACGTCATGACGATATGGCCCTTGGGCGAATCAGTCGGCCAGCGTACAACAAGCTGGCCGGCGGTGCTGTCGTCCACCGTTGGCGCAGAGCCCTTGATTTCCGCTCCGTCAGCCGACTTTAACCGCAGGCCCGCAGTGGTCTCCAGCGAGCTCCAGCGGAACCCGTCAATAACGGGCAGGGTATAGTAGAAACACTGCGTCGACTCGCCCCGTTTGGTAAGGTAATTAGAGGCGACATTCTCATCGAAAATATGTATGTCTCTGAATCGCATCGTCCCGGCGTCCCAGAGCAGATTCGCCCGGTAGTACCGCGAGTTGAACCAGACGGTCTTCTGATCCTTTTCGGAGTGGTCGCTCAAGACGGTGACCGACGTCGGCGGAGTCACCTTGTAGTTATCCTTGAACCATTTCCCGCTCTGGGCGAGCGTCTGGACGGTCACTTTGTTCTGGTCGCGCAGCTTTGCGATAATTGGCATTTGTATCTCGAAGCCTTTGGCCATTCGCTTCCAGGCGAAGGAGTTTTCCTGCCCGGCCTGCACATAGGCATAATCCATCGCCGCCCCATCGACAAACGCATCGAAATACCATTTGCACCAATCGGCGTTGCCTCCGCCCTTGGTGTAAACCGGTTCGAGCGAGACAACGCGTTGGCGGTTGCCTCCCAGCCCGCTGTCATACTGGTGGATCGGATCGCTGCCCAGCATCCTGAATATCGGGACGGGAATCTGGTTCTGTGCGTTTTGGGCGGGCATGTAGGCGTTTTTGCGGCTTGGATAGTATCCCTGAGACCAATAACCGCCCCACATCGTGTATCCGTCGGTCCCGATCTGGTCCTTGCAATTGCACGAAGCCACGATCCCGTACCGCTGCTGCATGTATCCCAGCGTGTGGGCGTCGATAAACCACGACCCCACCGACTTGGGATAGTATCCGAAGATTTTTTTGAAATCGGCCATATATGTATCAGCCAGTTTCTCACGTTCCGCTGGCGAGTAACCGGTCGCAAAACCAACATTGGCGTGCCAGTCCCACTGATGTCGTCCTCGCCATTTGTAACCGCTGTTTTCGACCAACGGCTGGGGGATTTCCCACCATACCCCGATCTCGAACATATCTGCGGGCAGGTCCTTCAGCAGCTTTTGGTATCTGGGATCAATCAGCGCATCATACTGCAGGAGGAAAGTACCTTTCAGCTGATACTTCTTCATGATCTCGACTTGCTGAACAACTGTCTCGTATAGAACGTCCTCGGTGATCCAGTCGATACGGGGCTCGCATTGTCGGATGAAGTTTACGATATTCACAATCCGAGGCGAATCGCCGGTAGAGACGGTTTCTTTAGCGCCGCAGGCTCCGCATGCAAGTGTCAACAGTAACAGACCGCGTAAAATAATTGCTCGCTTCATCGTTACTTCCTAGCTACGTTCAACTGAGGTCGAGTTACTTATCGGTTGCGAGATTCGCTTTCAGTTGTTTTTTGTAAACCCCGGCGTCGACCATCTCTCGGATCCAGCAGTTTCCGCAGAGGCATTTTGGCCTGCCGCACGTTCCGTCGATGTTTATGAACTCCATGGGCTCGTAGGCTTTCTCAGCCAGCTTGAGCATTTTCGCGTAACGCTTGTCGCTGGTCGATTTGTATCCGTTTTCGATAGATCCCCATCCGCTTTGGGTCTTGGGCAGCGGGCCGATCAGGATCCTCGATTCGGTCAGATTCGCCGGATTCACCAACGCCCCCAACGGCTGGGCGGCCAGTTTCGCTCCGAATAATTCTTTGACGTACGCTCTCAGGGCGGCCTGTCCGGATGTGCTCGGTTTTCTTTGTTCGATCCTGTTGGGCAGGTATGTTCCGTAGCACTGGCTGTTCAGGTCGAGCCAGGTTACGATCCGCTCGAAGCTGTCTGGGTCGAGCTTCACGCCGTTGTGTCCAGCCAGCAGCATTTTGGGCAGTTTGCTGGTGTGCGAGAAATAATCGCGAGCAACGCTGATGAACGTCTCGCCGTTTCGGTGGGCCAGCCTTGTCCCGATCGACCTGACAAGCGCTTGATACGAATCGGGGCGGACTGCGAACTGTTTGGAGCCCAGGGTTTCATCCAGGGCCATGGAGAACACGAGGCTCTTGGACGGGGTCTTGCCCTTTTCGTTTCGCCCGCCAAGCCCGTGACATCCGATGCAGTAGCGATCCAGAACCGGTTGGACGGTGCGGGTGAAGCTGAACGCCATGTCGTCGTAATCGACGCCGGGGGTCGGTTTGAGCGGATTGACCTTTATTCGCGTTTTAATGATGTTCGGCGGGCTTGAGGCGCGGTTCTCGTGGCAACCGACGCAAGTCTGGGTCTCGCCCGGTTGTAGGTAGACAAACGATCGCATGGTCATGACGGCCATTCCGTTTTTGTCCAGCGCCTGCAACTGCAGCGGAACTCCCGACGGCGCCGAAAACGCCACCGAACCGTCCGCGTTCACCGGCGCGGTTCCCAGCGGGCGTTTGATAACTTCATTAGAGACTTCGCCCCGCGGCCAGTGGCCTCTCGCCGGCTGGGTCAATATCAGATTGACTCGCATCGACTTGATCGATCCTTTGGCGATGGGGCGTTTCTCGTTAACGTGCCGATTGATATAGACATCCTGCACAACCAGCGTGCCGGTCTGTTCTTTTTGGTTTTCCGGCAGGACTGACGGGATCACTCGCGGGACCTTCCGCGGCCTGACGGGGATCGCAGCCGACACCTCGTCGGACCCGTAGATCAATTCGCGTCCGCCCATAGTGTCTATAAGGTACGTCTTGTATCCCCGCCCGCTTGCGGCGTAGCTGCAGAGGAACAGCGTGTCATTTATCGGGTACGGCGCCATCGCCGTGGCGCGGGTCTTCAGGCCCGATGTGCTGCTCGAATCGAACACGGGAACCGGAGCCTTGAGCATCCAACTCATCGCGTCGTACGACGCTTCGGGGAACGCAATTTCGGGGGTTAGAACGGTAAGCGGGTCCAGGCCGTCTTCGCCCTTGGATACGTCGACTATTATGATCGATCCGTGCGTGTATCCGTGGTGCGCCATCGCGGTGGAGACTACTTTGTTGGTGCCTGGGATCGGCTGGGAGTCGGCGATCATGCAGGGGCTGGGGCTGTAGTTTCCGTAGTAGTGTGCTGTTCGCGTGCCGTCGGGGTTGGTTGTCC
>JABGPF010000047.1 GCA_018645065.1 Phycisphaerales bacterium | reverse complement strand
GCGCCCATACGTCCGAGGCTCATAACTGCCGCAGCCCGCACTTCGGGCGAGTTATCTTCGAGCACAGCGGTAGCCATAACAGGCGTATCTTTTTCATCCCCCGCTTTGCTCACCGCGATCATTGCAGCCTCTCGCACAGCAGAACGCTCATCTTTCATCGCAACTCGAATACCTTTGATCGCGATGCTCCCCAGACGCCCCATCGTCCTGACTGATCGGCAGACTCTTTTTACGTCTTTGGTGTCGGTAACTTCCCTGACCAGTGCTTCGGAGTCATCGGCTCGGGCGTATGCTTCGATCCTCGCAAATTCGGTGGCCTCGGGGTCACTGTCACCACCGAACAGCCCCCACTGCCAAGCCACCGCAAGCACTAGAACGCCAAGCACGCCAAGCCCAATCCATTGTAGTGGGGTTATATTGTTTCCCATAATCGTTTTCGCAGCCGGCTGCTATGGCAGCCAATATTGCACTTGGTTGGATATAACTGACGGATCGACTTCCTCTGGAGTCATTGATCTGACTTCACCACCTGAGAACAGAACGTTCAGGCGTCTATTGTGTCGCGCGAAATCCAGTACGTAATCTTCATTGACATCAAACATTCTCCTATCGTCCCAGTCGTCGGTCACGCGCGCCAGGACCGATATATAATCCATCGCCAGTATCTTCCCGGTCAGATCTTTACCGATCGAATGCACGTTCATCGCATAGTTACTACCCGTACCGCTTCCGGTTTCGAGGTAGACGGTTTTGGACTTCGGCGAATATCGCGGGGTGGCGTACCAGCGATTGATCTCGTCATAATGAGCCAGCACCACTTTGTTTTCTTTATCCCAGATGCAGGGTTTCCCGGAGGTTTCCGACGTTATATCAAGTTCGGATCGCCCGTCGGGGGTCAGGGTCTCCTTGACAAATACGTCCTGATAGTCATCACCACCGACGCGCTGATCTTCGTACCCCCAGTAAATAACGCCCAGCCCATCATCCTTGTATCCCTCTCCGCTGGCCCAATGGGATCGCATAGCCTTCCCATTGCCATCACCACCATTTCTCTCGTATTGCGTTTGGGACGCCTTGGCCATACGTCCGCTTTCGATAAATTCTATCCGGTTGCTATGATTCGGATGATAGGAGATGCATGCGAACTCATCGAGCGGTTTGTGTTCACCACCAGCTTCAGCCAACCCCTCGGCCTCAGGACACGCCAAGACCATAGAACCTTCAGTCCCAAGATACTCAGTAAGTTTAGTAGGCCATCCGTAGGCCTCGAGTCGCCGGGCGCCTTGATCGGCAAGTCGCCCTTCAACGGCTTCACCAATGCGACGGAGGTGGTTTTGACACTGAACGTTAATCCCCTGTGAAGTCACACCGTTAAAGATGGGCATCATGAGCATCGCCAGCAACGCGATGATCGCGATCACCACAAGCAACTCAATCAGAGTAAATCCAGATGATGTTATTCTCATTCGGCACAGCCTCCGAAATCACGGAACGCAGTCAAGTGCTTACACACCTATATTATATCGCCCATTTCAAACCTGTCACACAAGAAAAACAGATATTCAAGATGAAAGTCTCATATCGAAATCAAACGGAGCACTCATCAAAGGGATATCATATACCCGGTAAACCGAGGCCGCACGCTTGATTTTACAACCACACAGATTATCACACGCAGACACGCACGGTAAAACGCGTCGGCCTGTCTTTTATTACAGTTTGCCCGTTGGCAATTATCCCTCCGTTGGTGTACTGTATACTCAGCTTTGACACTACGCTCGCTCGGGCGGATATGGAAATTAACGATGATCGCAAGAATAGCAGGCAGATTGCAGGAAATGCACGGTCCGACAGCCCTGATTGATACGGGCGTGGGGCTTTGGTATGAAGTTATGGTTCCGGCCACCGATGCCGAAAGGCTGAGCCCGCGTGTCGGCCAGGATGTCATTCTGCATACGATTAACCATATAGAAGGCGACCCCACGCGAGGGGCCATGACGCCGAGACTCCTCGGTTTCGACACGCCGGCCGATCGCGACTTTTTCAAGCTGTTCACCACGGTGAAAGGTATCGGCGTGCGAAAGGCGCTGCGGGCACTGATCAAACCTATGGGTGAGATCGCGGCGGCAATACAAGCAAAAGACGCCAAATTCCTTATCGCCCTACCGGAAATCGGGAAGCGAACCGCCGAAACGATAATCGCAGAACTGCACGGTAAAGTCGAAAATTACGCTGGCGAGCTGAGCAGTGAGACCGGCGAGACTTCCGACATACCCGAAGCTGGGCACGAGGCGGCTTCGGTGCTGATCCAACTTGGCGAACGACGGGCCGACGCGCTGGCGCTGGTCGAACGAGTGCTGGCTGTAGCGCCCGAACTGGACTCGCCAGAAGACATAATTCAACAGGTTTACAAACTCAAAGCCGGCGGCGGCTGAGGGAACGATGGCTAGAGAAAAGATAATATCCCAGGAAGAACTAGGCCCCGAAGACGAGAAATTCAATTCGGCGTTGCGCCCTGAATCGCTCGAAGCGTGCATTGGAATGCACGATCTGCTCGAGAAGCTCTCGATCTCCATAACCGCCGCACGCCAGCGAAAAGAGCCGATGGAACACGTCCTGCTCCACGGACCGCCCGGGCTGGGCAAGACAACGCTTGCATACGTGATTGCAAACGAGATGGGCAGCACAATCCGCGTATCGTCAGGCCCGGCGCTTACTCGCCCCGGCGACTTGATCGGAATCCTGACGAATCTCGAAGCACATGACGTGCTGTTCATCGACGAAATCCACCGCCTCTCACCGGCGGTTGAAGAATACATTTATCCGGCGATGGAAGACTACAAGGTCGATTTCATCGTAGACTCAGGCATGCACTCGCGGACCATCAACCTTCCGCTCAAACCGTTCACGCTGCTCGGGGCGACCACTCGCAGCGGAATGCTAAGCCCGCCCCTCCGCACGCGGTTCGGGATAACCCACCACCTGGAATTCTGGACGCCCGAAGACCTGTTCAAACGATGCCAGATGTCAGCAGACATGCTCGACCTGAAGTACGAAGAGCCCGCACTTGCGATGCTAGCAGATCGAGCACGCGGTACGCCGCGTATCGCCAACCGCCTGCTAAGACGTTGCCGCGACTTTGCACAAGTAAAAGGCGACGGGCATCTTACCATAGACAGCGTAGAAGCTGCACTGGATCTCGAAGGGATCGACCACCTCGGCCTGGACGAACTGGACCGAAGCTTCCTGCGACGGATCATTGAAATATACAACGGCGGACCGGTGGGCATCGAAGCGGTCGCCGCGACGCTCGGCGAAGAAACCGACACGCTGGTCGATGTAGTCGAACCGTTCCTCCTGCAGAACGGGCTGCTCGCACGCACGCGCCGCGGGCGAATGGTTACCGCCAAGGCCTACGGGCACCTGGGCGTCAGCGGAGCCCCACCACAAGAAGACGCCGGTCTGTTCGCCCAGCAATAACCCAACAACGGGAGCACTTGTACTATGAAGCACGCCCTGGCTGCAATTTCCGTATTGTTCGCTGTTTCGACGTTCGCGCTGGCCGCAGATCGCGCCAAAGAACTCGCCTGGATGCGTTTCGACGAGGGAACTGAATCGTATGAGGGCGTGAAGTACTTATGGTTGGGCGATGGCGACATCACGCTGACGATCGACGTGAAACCTGCGACCGGCCGCGTCCTGGAACTGCTCTGGGGCGCCAAGGGCGGTAAGCGAAGCGGCGTGGCGATCATCGCGGGCAAGAGCATAGCTGTTAGCGGCGGCGGGTATACCGGCTTCCGCTGGTTATCAGTGGCGATTCCCGACAACATCGCGGGCGACAAATACACGATCGTCCTGAAACGCGACAGCGGCAAGGCAGGATTCATCGCCGCCGCCCGACTGGTCGCCAAAGACTCCGCCGGGTCCAACGCCCCCGCGAAAAAGGGTGCCAACAAGATAACCTGCAAAGCAACCGCCCGCCCACGCCCCGCCGCCGGATCGAAGGGACCCGTGTTCCCCGAGATGCAAAAGCTATGGACGACCCCCGCGCCCGGGCCGGCAAAACCGAATCCGGACAAAGCAATCGAATCAGCATTCCGCATCGCCGAACGCAACGGGCGACAGGCAAACGAACAGTTCTACCGCTGCGGTAAATTCGTCGACGGATGGCTGGCGACCGCCGATAAAACAACCGGGTTGATCTCGAAAAACCTCGGCCGCAGTCGCGACATCTGGAACGCACAAGACTCAGCCGCCGACAACTACCCCTACATGGTGCTCACCGCCGCACTAACCGACCGCAAACTATTCGACGGGCGAATGCTCGACATGCTCCGCACCGAAACAAAACTCACCTGTCGCATCGGCCGCCTGCCAGACACCTGGTCATTTTCAAAACAGGCGTTCGCATCGAGCAAACCAAACCTCGACTCAATCATCTTCGGCGCTTCGGAATACGTGAAAGATGGGCTCCTGCCGCTTACCGAATGGCTGGGCACGAGTCCGTGGTCCAAGCGAATGATCGGTATCGTCGATGATATTTTCGCCAACGCGAAGATAGACACGCCCTATGGAAAAATCCCCTCAAAGAACATCGAAGTAAACGGCGAGATGCTCCAGTCGCTGTCGCGTATCTATTGGATGACGGGCGAGAAGAAGTACCTGAACTGGGCGATAATTCTGGGCGATTATTATCTGCTGGGCGATCAACACCCGACAACGAACCTTGGATCGCTGAGGCTCCGCGACCACGGATGCGAAATAACCGACGGACTGGCTGAGTTGTACGTAGCGGTCAGCTTCGCCCGACCCGACAAAGCCAAAGCATACCGCAAGCCCATCCACACGATGTTCGATCGGATCCTCGAAGTCGGAACCAACGAACACGGAATGATGTATGACACGATAAACCCCAAAACGGGCTCCCACTCCAAGGGCCTGTGCGACACGTGGGGATACAATTACAACGGTCTCTACGCGGTGTATATGGTCGACAAAACGACGAAATACCGCGCCGCGGTGCGGAAGGTGCTTTCGAACCTGAACCCGCATTACAAAGATCACCCCTGGCGCGGGTCCGACTCGTACGCCGACAGCATCGAAGGCGCCATATGCCTTTTCAACCGCGAGCGGGTGGATACGGTCGAAGACTGGCTCGACAGCGAAATCAAGGACATGTGGCGCCCCCAGAGCAGCAGCGGCATTGTTGAGGGCTGGCATGGCGACGGAAACTCGGCGCGGACATCCATAATGTACGCACTGCTGAAAACCCAGGGAACCCACGTTCGTCCGTGGCGGAAAGATGTGCGGATCGGAGCGGTAATGCAGGGCGATAAGCTGTGCATCAGCCTGATCGCCACAGAAGACTGGTCAGGCAAGATACTTTTCGATCGTCCGCGACACAGCGCACAAATGCACCTGCCGATAGACTACACGCGAATCAACCAGTTCCCAGAATGGTTCACGCCGACCGCAAAAAGCAGTTGGACGGTGTCACCAGGCCGAAAATCACTTACCGCCGAGCAGTTACAGGCCGGTATCGCAATCAAACTCAAAGGCGGAGTGGAGACGCGTCTGATTGTCTCACCGCAAAAGTAACACGCACAAGCCAGGAAAGGTTCAATATGAAACGGTTGGCGATAGTTCTTACGGTATGCATATTGGCGAACCTGTGCTCCGCAGCCGACCAGGACGTCAGCGTGGCGCGCCTGAGATGTGAATATCGCGTTAACCCGCTGGGGATCGATGTAGTCAAACCGCGTTTCAACTGGATCATGAAATCCAGCACAAACGGACAGAAGCAGACGGCCTATCGCGTGCTCGCAGCCAGCAGCCCGGAAAAACTCGCCGCCGATACCGGCGACCTGTGGGACAGCGGTAAAGTTGCCTCGGACCAGACTACGCATGTGGTGTATAACGGTTCGGCGCTCAAATCCGGGACGCATTGCTGGTGGAAGGTTCGCATCTGGGACGCCGGTGGAAAGGCGTCTGTCTGGAGCAAACCGGCGACATGGTCGATGGGCCTGCTGAAACCGGCCGATTGGAAAGCCCAGTGGATCGCAGACGCCAAAGACGCACCGGCAAGCGAAGCCGGCGTGATGCCCGCGACAATGCTGCGTAAAGCGTTCAAGATCGACGGCGAGATCAAGCGGGCGACGGTGCATGTGACCGGTCTGGGCGTGTACGATTTGCACCTGAACGGTAAACCTGTGGGCGATAATATCCTCAAACCGGGCTTCACCATGTATCGGAGCCGCGTGCAATATCAAACATTTGATGTGACTGACATGCTGACCACCGGTGAGAACGCAATCGGTGCGATGCTGAGCGACGGGTGGAATGGCGAATACTTCTTCGGCATGCCGATGCGGCAGTTCCAGCGAGCTTTCAAGGGGCAACGCGGTTTTATTATGCAGTTGGTCATCGAACTGGCCGGCGGGAAAACCCAAACGGTCATCACCGACAAGTCATGGCGATCAACGCGCAACGGGCCGATGCGAATGGCGAGCCTGTACGATGGTGAAAGATACGACGGGCGAATGGAAATGCCCGGTTGGGACAAGCCCGGTTTCGACGATAAACGCTGGCACGATGCGGTGGTGGCTGACGAATTCGCCGAGGCGAACCTGGTCTGGCGACGTAACGAGGCGATTCGGGTGGTCAAAGAGATCAAGCCTGTGAAACTCACCGAGCCCAAGCCCGGAGTGTTCGTTTTTGACATGGGCCAGAACATGGTCGGTTGGTGCAAGCTCAAAGTCAACGGACGCGCGGGCACGGAAGTAAAACTGGTGCACGGCGAGATGCTCAACGATGACGGAACGGTCTACACCGCCAACCTTCGAGGAGCCAAACAAACCGACGTGTTCATCAAAGGCGTCCACGAAACGCAAACCTACCGCCCGCGATTCACCTACCACGGATTCCGCTACGTGCAACTTACAGGCAAGAATTACAAGCCCTGGATATACATGCCTGACTACAAGCCGAGAATCACCGACCTGGTCGGGCAGGTGTTCCACTCGGCATCGCCCGATGCGGGCAAGTTCGAATGCTCCAGCGAGCTGATCAACAAGATTAATCACATGGTGGTCTGGACCCAGCGGGGCAACCTGCACAGCGTGCCCACCGACTGCCCTCAACGCTGCGAACGCGGCGGATGGATGGGCGACATCCAGTCGTTCGCACAGACCGCTATGTTCAACATGGACATGTCGGGCTTCTTCTGCAAGTGGATCCCCGACGTCCGCGACGCGCAGGCCAAAGACGGCCCGTACGCGAACTTCTCGCCGATGGACCACGGGCGATGGAAAGGCGGAACGCCCGCCTGGGCGGACGCAGGGGTGATAGTTCCATGGCGTGTCTACCAGAACTACGCCGACAAACGAATGCTGAGCGAGCATTACGAATCGGCCTGCCGATGGGTCGATTACGTGCACAAAAACAACCCGCACCTGCTATGGGAAAAGCGTCTGGGCGATAATTTCAACGACTGGCTGAACGCCGATACGATAATCGCAGAGGGCTGGCCTACAAAGGGCGGAAAGGTCCCCCCACGCATACTGGCGACGGCGTTTTTTGCACAATCGACAGAGATAGTCTCCAAAATGGCGGCGGTGCTCGGAAAGACCGAAGACGCGAAAAAATACGCCGCCCAGGCGGCAGGCATCAAAGCCGCATTCAACAAGAAATACGTCAAGCCCGACGGAACGATCGAAGGCAACACCCAAGCCGGATACGCTCTGGCTCTGCGTTTCGATCTGCTGCCTGCGAAAATGCGTCCCCTGGCCGCAGCCCATATGGTCGCAGACTTCAAACGCTACAACGGGCACATGTCCACAGGTATCCAGACATCCCACAGGCTCATGCTGGAGCTAACGCGAAACGGGTACAATGACGAGGCGTATCGCCTGCTGAACCTCCGCAGTTTCCCGTCGTGGGGGTTCATGCTGGACCAGGGCGCGACGACTATCTGGGAGCGATGGGACGGATATGTCAAAGGGCGCGGCTTCCAGAAACCGCTGATGAACTCGTTTAATCACTGGGCCCTGGGCGCCGTTGGCGAGTGGATGTGGCGAAACATCATCGGCCTGAATCCCGACGAGAACAAACCCGGGTGGAAACACTTCACAATCGCCCCACGCCCCGGCGGCGGGGTTACATGGGCGCGCGGAAGCTATAAATCCATCCGCGGTGAGATCGTAAGCGATTGGAAAATCGAGGGCGGGAAGTTCCATCTGGACATAACGGTCCCGCCAAACACAAGCGCAACGGTGCGCCTGCCGATCAAGAACGCCAAAAGCGTGACGGTAGGTTCAGGCCGCCACAAGTTTACAGAACCGATGAACTAAAGCTTGTGAGCTTTGGCGAACGCTTCGAAGCTGCGATCGTAAGTCTTCTCGGCTTCGGGCGGGAAGCAGCATCCGGGCAATTGTCTGCTCTTTAGGTGATATTGCAGGCACTCGCAGCAGGCTCCGCGCCGCGGACATGATGTGTATGTGCAGGTGCAGAATTCGAGGTTCTTATCTTTCTGTGTGCATTCAGCCATTGTCAATTCCTTGTTTCCTGGATTGCGTCTTGTTACTTCAGCATCGCTCGGGTCTTCTGGGCGTTTCTGGCGTCGCCGATGCTCTCCAGCAGATCGGCAAGGCGTGTTCCCAGGATGTTGTATGTTGTCTGACCGGTGAAGTTCTCGGAGACTTTACGCGGTTTCTTTGTGGCTTTGAAGAGTTTGGCGTACATTGCGATGGCGGCTTTTGTTTTCCCGGCGTCGACGAGCAGTTTCTCGGCTTTACGTGACGCCGGTGTTACGACAACCGCCAGATCAAGATTTTTCATCGCGGCCGATTCGTAGAATTTCAGTGCGAGTGCGGGCTTGTCGTTTCCTGCGCAATCATCACCACAGGCCAGCAGGATTCGCCCCTGCAGGTCGCGTCTGGCTGCGTATACTCTCAAGGCGTTTTTGTAGACGTTCATCCTGGCCGCGTGCTTCGACATGGAAGGGACGATTCTCAGAACCATGTCGCAACTGTAGTCGGGGTAGGCCTTGGCGGTTTTCGAGGTCAGCACATCGAAAAACTTACGCAGATGCGAAACTTCCAGCATATCGCGATTCACCCTCAGTTCGAGAATAAAGTCCCACACGGGACGGTGTGCGATATTGCAGGCCAGGGCCATCGACAGGAAATCTTCGACCATCACCATGTCGATTTTGACCGTAGCGTTGAGCGTTTCGGGATCAACGGGCGATTTGGCGAATCTCTTTTTGTACAAGGCCGCCATCGCTTTCAAGTCGGTTGTATCGCCCAGTTTTCCAGCATTGGCTAGATCGGCTGCCAATATCGCCAACGACGTAGCGGTGTCGGCGTCTTCGCGTCTGGTGGGTTTCAGCAGCGCCGCGGCGCCTTCGAGCATCAGTTCGATATCGAACATGCCTCTTCCCGTAGCGGGGTTCTGCACATTTCCGACGAAGTATTTTTGCGAACCGTACCGCCCAGTGCTTGAGTCCCAACCGGCGCCGTGTGATCTGGGCGTCTTCACAAAGCACATTGTCCATGCGTGCGAAATTCCCGAAGCCCCCCTCCCCGTGACGATTTTCGCTGGTATTCCTACGGCTTTGCATATTTCTGAAGAATAGTAAGCCTGCTCGATACAAACGCCTCCGACCTTCAGCAGGTTAGGGAGAGTGAATTCCAATTTGGATATTTTTTTCGGCGTCCCGTCCCGCAAATGATCGCTGTCGTACTTCAGCGCCTTATATGATTGAACGGGCGAAGGATGCCTGCTGTACTTACCGTAAGCCCAGTTGCGTTCTTTTATGCTCAGCTCCGTGTCTGCGAGGTAACGCGACAGTTCGTAGGGCATGGTTTTCAAGTCGTACCGCATTTTGCGAGTAGTATAATACATGAACGACTCTCTGATCGATGCGGGGGCAGGCTGCTTGTGGTAGCAGCGTGCCGACCGACTGGTCGCAAAAGCGGTTACCAGTTCGCTGTATGCCAAAAGCGTCTTATTGCCCACCGGCTTGAGTTCGACAACCGCCATAAGCGATTTTCTCGGATCACTCACATCCTCCATCCCGCGGAACAAGACTCTCGACAGCCCGCGATTGGCAACGAGCCACTGAAACAGTTCCTTACCATCCTTGAACGTTCCGTCCTTGGCGCTGGTTTTCGTTAGATCCAGTTCCATTGCAATCTGCCCGTAGCGGCAGGCTCGCAGCACGTAGATGAGATCTGTCATCACGTCGAAATTTTTAATTTTGCCCGTCGACAAACGCCCCATAATGGCGCCTTTGACCTGCTTGCCCAGCTCGTCAAACTCACCATTTTCAGCCGCCCGGTTCAATTCCGACAAGGCAATTTTCGACAACCATGCATCGTCAGCGCGTGCGGTAAGAACGCCCCACCCGCCAAGCGAAACGCAAAGAAAAAACAGCGTCAAAGCCCGTTTATGTGCATATTTCACAGGATAATTCCTTCCAGAAGCATCGGCATGCATTATCGGTTTTGCACAAAAACGAAGCAAGCAAAATGCGATCAGTCGGTCTTGTTTCCCCGCTCGGGCATGATTATCCAGAGAGCAAAAAGCACCACCGCCAATATCGGCCAGAGTATGATCGACCAGACCGGCCCCAGCACAGCCTCGCTGCTGCTCGGCGCGGCGATGTCCCAACAACGAGTCAGCGGAGCGATATTCCACAACGCCTCTGAAAAACCGGCGCCCTGAAAAAACTCCGCCGACACATACCACAACCAAGGAAGCCCGATGGCGGTGAAAACGGAAATGAACACGATCATTGCGGCTGCGGGCTTGCCCGAAACCAACCACAAACTACAAACCCACGCCAAAGGCCAAAAGCAGCAGACATACCCCGCGGCGCGGATTGCGTCGGCGGGAACAGAAGCACTCAACCAAACCGCCGGAACGTAAAAGACACACGTGATAAACGCCCAGAACAACGTCTCGACAATCGCATCAGGCCAGAGTCGCCAAGTGCGCCGCCCCGACATGCGAAACAGCGTAATCACAGGATACACGAGCAGATAGAAGGCAACCTGGGCTAGAGCCAACGTTTGAAGCGGGTAAACCGAAAAGCGAGAATACGGATCGCACGCGCCCCTGATGCTCTCGGGCCAGAGTCCAATCGCCAATCCGATGAGCATCACCGCGAGGTATACAATCCCCGCCGGTCGCCACATAGCCTCCAGCACGCCTGCGGCGCGGGGCGTTTGCTCAATGCCTGATCGATTGGCGCCTGTAGTGGTCATTAATATTGATAGTCAAACTGCAAGTCCAAGCCGGGTGTTCCCGCAAGCCTGCCGTTGTGCCTGTCGATATGATCTCTCAAGGCTCGCATTTTGTCCGCAACCGACACGTTGTAGTGATAGTCGCTTGGCGGGAAGCGTCCGAACTTGAAGTACGAGTCTCCCGCGAAGAACGACAGGTGCGGGGCCTCTGAGTTGCGTCGCCCTGCATAGTTTCTGGCGTCGATACGGAAACGCTGCCTGCCGCCGGCGGGGATTTCCAGCCCTTTCAACAACTCGCTAAGCCGCAAACCGCTGGCCAGGAGCGCTTCGGTATCCCATTTCTGTCCGGGCGCCGGAGGCGGAGGGTCCATTTCGCTATCAAGTTCAATTGTGACATATTCGATATCCCACACCTTGGCGTTTCGCGGGATCTCTTTGCGATCACGTTCGAGATAAGTTTCCTGGCGGGGTTTACCGTCCGGCCCGGGTATGATCGCGATAAGACTTGGAATTTCGCTATTTTTCAGACGAATTCCCTGATCATCGACATAATACGCCTGCTTCCGCCACGCCACTCGCACCGCGGGCTTGCGGAACTCGCAGTCAACGCGTACAAACGGTCTACCGTAGGCGTCGCGAGCCTTTCGCACGGAGCGAACTTTGCTTACCCAGGGGTTACTGGCGGCACTGGCGGCTATTTCGCTGGTCAGAGTGGCGTCATCGTATCGAGCCTTGCCCTTAACCGCGAATGACTTTGCTATTGTGTACGCCAACTCAGCAGGCATCCATGCCGGGCGTGCGGATACCTGTAAACGCACCGGGGTGTTCTGTTTGGGATCCGCCGTCATTCGAACGTGCGATTCAAGGCTCCCGAGCCCCCAGGCTACGGAGGCGACTATCAGGCACAAAACCGCGACGCGCAACGTTATCTGAAAGGCGCCGGCTTTGCGTTCGAGGCTTACACCATCCCACCATTTGCGCATGAGCGAAGGGTTTTGTTTTTTGCGTGAAGTTCGCTTGCGAATCGTTTTAGTCTTCCGTGGCATATCAACCTTCCTTACATCGTTTCCACACTGGCCGGTTCTCTTGTCATGGCCATCGCCACAATACCGTCAACCAGTTTTTCGAAGCTTATCCCCACAGCCGCGGCGGCTTTGGGAACAAGCGAATGACTCGTAAATCCTGGGATCGTATTGATCTCCAGCACGTTTGGCACGCCTTGCGGATCGAGAATAAAATCGATTCTCGACACGTCGCGGCAACCAAGTATTTTGTGCGCTTTCAGTGCGTCCCGGCGCATGGATTCGGCGATTTCTTCGTCCAGCCCGTGATCGAAAACATACGCGGTGACCGCGTTATCATCATACTTCGCCCGGTAGTCGTAGAACTCCCCATCCGGGACAATCTCCATAACCGGAAACACAAAGCCGCCAACCACACCGACAGTGAACTCTCGCCCGGGCATGTATCGTTCGAGCATCGCCCGTCCGTACTTATCGAGCAGATATTCCAACATCTCATCGCGATGTTCAGCGTCAGTAGCTACCTTAACATCAACACTGGACCCACCGTCAACGGGTTTCAGCACCACAGGCGGGGGCAACTCCTCCAGCCATGCGTTGATCTGCTGGGTTGAGTGATATTCTTCGACGATCATCCAGTCGGGCGTCGCGATCCCGCCGCGTTTAAGTATTTGTTTCGTTGCCGCTTTGTCCATCCCCAAACGGCTTGCGCGTTCATTTGAACCTGTGTATCGCAGCCCTTTCTGCTCGCAGAGGGCTTGCACTTCGCCCGATTCTCCGAACTCACCGTGAAGTGCGATGAACACCAGATCAATACCCACGCGATCCAGTGCGGTGGTGTCTTGCGGGGAGATATCGGCTCGGGTGACTTTGTACCCTGTCGACTCCAGCGCCGTAGCGATCGCCTCGCCGCTGAGCAGCGATACGTCTCGTTCCGACGACGGACCGCCCATGAGGACGGTAATATCCAACGTTTGTTTTGTTGCGGGCAGCTCAATCACGACGCCATCCTTGGCCTCTGCGGTATCATCCATAAATCACCAGACTTCTATTTCCATCTCCAGGTAAACCTGCGAATTTTTATAAACAGTCTCGCGAATCGTATTGATCAGTTTTAGAACGTCTGATGCTTTCGCCCCGTCGTCGACGAGTATGAAATTAGCATGTTTCTCGGAGACAAACGCCCCACCGACTCTGCGTCCCTTCAATCCAGCACGATCGATAAGCGCTCCGGCGGAGAGTCCTCGCGGGTTCTTGAAGATACACCCGGCGTTTCGATGCGCCAGCGGCTGGGTGTTCTTTTTGTATATCCAGATCTGCTTGACCTGTTTCAGTATTCGCTGCGGATCATCCTCCGACAGAGCGAACGTAGCCGAAAGTATGATCGGCGCGCTGATATTCGAGCTCCTGTAGGCGAACGCAAGGTCCGGGCGATGTCGCGTGAAGACTTCACCATTTGGTCCCATGACGTCCACCGACTGTATAACGCTTCCGATATCGCCAAAGGCTCCGCCAGCGTTCATTTTAACGCATCCGCCGAGTGTTCCGGGTATCCCGGTGAGGCATTCCATACCGGCAAGTCCGTCTTTTACGCATCGCAGTACGAGTTTGCCCATATCGGCTCCGGCGTTGGCGCAGAGCATTGCGCCATCGAGAATTTTACTCGACTGGAAGTGTTCTCCCAGGTGTATCACCGCCCCATTCACGCCGGAATCGTCTATCAGGACGTTTGCCCCACTTCCGAGCACATAGATTGGTATCTCGTTGGCGCGACAAGATTTTACGACCTGCGAGAGTTCTTCAACGCTCGTCGGTTCGATATAATACGTAGCTCGCCCACCCAGCTTCATCCACGTGCGCGGAGCCAGAGGGTAATCTTGTTTAACTATCTTTTCTAAGCCAGTGAACAATTTCATCAGCAATTTCCCAAACGTTTCCAGCCCCCATGGTAACCACGAGGTCTCCGGTTTCAACGATACCCTTCAAACGTTCCACGATCTCCTTGAAGGACTTAAGGTAAATCGCCTCGCCTCCATGCAGGCGAATCTGTGCGACAAGATCGTTAGAAGAAATGTAATCCTTCTCACGCTCGCTGTCTCGGACAAAATAAATATCGGGCAAGATCACCGCATCGGCCTCGCCGAAACTGCGAGCGAAATCTTTAAGTTGGAACCGCGTACGGCTGTGCTGATGCGGTTGGAACACGCATATAAGTCTCTTGGGCTTATAGTAGTCCTGAATCGCTTTCAGCGTCACCTGTATTTCCGTCGGATGATGTGCGTAATCATCAAGGACGACCACACCGTCGAGGTCGGCCTTCAGAGTCATTCTACGCCTGGCGCCGGTATAAGTCGCAAGTAATTCAGCGATTTTATCGGCTTGGACTCCAGCGTGATGCAGCATCGCAATCGCCGCCAGTGAATTATACGCATTGTGAAGGCCCGGAAGCGGAATTTTTACTCGACAAAATTCCTGGTCGTTCATAGTGACTGTCATCGTCACCAGTCCGTCTGCGGTCTCGATATCAACGCCCTGCCATGTGCAGCCGTCGGAAAGACCGAAAGTTTCGACCTCACATGCCGTGTCGACTACGCATTTCATCGCGTCGCGATCGTCACCGTTCACCACGACAAGCCCGTCGGGCGGTACTTTGGCGACAAACTGCTTGAACGCTTCGATTATCTCGTCAATATCCCGATAACAGTCGGGATGATCCTCTTCCAGATTAAGAACCGCGGCGTATTTGGGCTCGAGGTTCAAGAAGCTCCTGTCGAACTCGCAAGCCTCAGCCACGAAATGTTTCCCAGCGCCAACACCGCTTGGCCCGCCGAGTTGGTCGACCGTGGCTCCTACGACAAAGCTCGGGTCGAGCCCGGCTGCCTTTAGAACGTAGGCGACCATACCGGTGGTTGTACTCTTTCCGTGCGTGCCGGCGATAGCTATCCCGGCGCTCTGGGCCATCATCCGCCCGAGCATGCGGCTGTATTTTACTACTTCGATCCCGCGCCGGGCCGCTTCGATAAGTTCGGGATTCCCCTCCTTAATCGCAGCCGAGTAGACCACAAGATCGCAATCGGCTGCGATATTATCAGCCCGCTGACCGATATGAACGCTTATGCCGGATGCGATCATTCGCTCGACCGCAGCGTTGGACCCCATGTCAGACCCGCTGACATGTGCGCCATTCCCGCTTAACATCTCGGCAAGTGCTCGCATACCGCAACCAGCGATACCGATCATGTGAACGTGCAGACCGGCAAACGGGTTCAACACCTCATCAGCCGGTTCACTTTGACGTTGTTTAGTCATTTCCATACCTTCGGGCATAGTTGATTCTCATCCTTCGTCTAACTCACTGCATAATATACATGCACAATAATGCAGAATAATGCAAAACAATACAAACAGTACAAATCGCCCCCTGGGGGGCTGAGGCATTTAGAACTCTATATACTCTATCGCCCCAAAAAGCCAAAATCCTTTAACCCACCTGCATTTAAAGGTCAGATTTGCTCAGCACCTCTGTAACATCCAGTCGGCTACATCTTTTGCAGCGTCAGGACGGGCCATTGAAACCGCTGCGGTTCTCATTTTCGCCAGGCGGTCTGAATCGCCCAGAAGCGGAAGAAGAGTCTCGCGGAGCATGGTTGCGTTTTGTGCTCCGTCGGCGGCGTCTTTGCATATGATCGCCGCGCCGGAATCCTCCAGCGGAGCGGCGTTTAAGCGTTGATGATCGTCTTTATGGTACGGGTAAGGCATTATCAGGCCAGGAGTTCCGCTGGCAGCGAGTTCGGCGGCCGTTGACGCTCCGCCCCTGCACAAAGACAAATCGGCCGCTGCGTACGCCAAATCCATCCGGTCACAATATTCCAAAACAATCGGTCGCATCGCGCCGGGTCCATCCTGGTCCTCAATCTCGGTGACCTTCGACATGCCGGCGACGTGAAGCAACTGCCACTGCTCGGCAAACTCGCCCAGATCGTCATCAATAAGCGCCATCGCTACATTAATAGTCGCAGCGCCCAAACTGCCGCCGTTAACGAACAATGTTTTGCGATTCGGGTCCAACGAGAAATATTCCATCGCCTCAGCACGATCGGCGCCGGAGAACCCGCTGCGGATAGGACACCCCACCGCTTTGGCGCGAGATGCGAACTTCGCGGGGAACATCGACGCGGTCGACTCAAATTGCGTGAACACAACGTCCACGTACTTGGCGAGATACTTGTTGGCTTTACCGGGCACAGCGTCCGGATTGAGCATCGCAACGGGCAGGCCCGCCTTTGCGGCCTGTTTGACAAGCGGAGCGGCTGCGAATCCGCCCGTGCCCAAGACAGCCGACGGTTGCAAATCATCCAACAGAGTACGTGCGAGCTTACCGCTTTGGCGCCATGTCCTCAGAAAACCAGGGACCGCGCCTATGCGTCTGGGCAAAGGTCTGATCGGCTGGGGAACCACCGCGTAATCGACATCGCTCAGCACGCGACGGTCGATCGGTCGATTGCTGCATGCGAAGACTATCGCAGCATCAGGCTCTGCGATAAGTAACTGCTCGGCGACGGCCAGTGCGGGGTACAAATGCCCGCCAGTCCCGCCGCCTGCGAATATGTACGTCGGTCTGCTCACGAATACTGCTCCGCTGCTTGGTTTGCTTGCGTTGGGCGACTCTCAACGGTCGCCCGGGATTATGCGCCTGTCGGCAGCGAAATTGGTTTGCCTCCGCGCCCTGCGGAGACTGAAACAATGAGCGAAGCAGCCGCAGCGGTCACCAGCATCGCCGTTCCACCTACAGAGACGAACGGGAAGCTCATTCCTGTTGGCGGCATGGCCACTGTGTCAACCGCGATATGCATGACCATTTGTATTGCTATCATCGATCCCAAGGCTCCGGCCAGCAGGAATCCAAAGCGATCGGTTGAACTGTTGGCCGATTTTCGTGCGAACCAAATCCACATTATCACCATGCCCATCAGCAAAACAGCACCCACAAAGCCCCACTCCTCGCTGAAACTTGCGAAGATGAAGTCTGTGCTGCGTTCGGGCAGATACGCCTGCTTAACGATCCCCTTTCCGAGGCCCTTACCGAACCATCCTCCGGTAAGAATCGCAAGCAGACTCTGACGAGGCTGATACGCGCTGGGATTATCGGTGCACCACGGGTCGATCATGGCTTTGATTCTGGCCAGTCGTTGCGGATCGTTGGCAACGTAATACCAGAACCCCGATCCTCCGGCGATTACCATACCGGCAAGGGCGTACCATCTAACCCCCGCCAGGAACATTGTCAGCCATACCGCGACAGCTATTATCACCGCGGTTCCGAGATCCTGTTTGACCACCAGGCCCAGGCAGAGACCTGTAACCAACGCCGGAACCACGAACCCTCGTAATAAACTGCGGGCCGGCGTGCGTTCGTGAGAATACCACGCCGCCAGAAACACCAGCAGCGCGATTTTGAGTATTTCTGAGGGTTGAAAAATACCGAACGAAGTTGGCGCAATTTTCAACCATCTGAGTCTTCCGTGGCGTGCGTGCCCCAAACCGGGCACGTAGACCAAAGCGGCCAGTACAATCGCCACCAGCAGCACCACCATCGCTGCGACCGGCCATTTTGAACTATTACCGCCCAACCATCGATACCTGAACCGCCATCCGGTGCACATGATAATCGCAGCGGCTATGGCGAACAGCATGTGGCGCATATCACTGCGAGCATGCCATGCGACCGTGCTGGGCAAGACGCCGGCAAGGGCCGAATGCACCGCAACTATACCCAGGCCCAACATCGCCAGAGTCACCACAACCAAGCCGCTTCCCGCTTTATTCTCCGAGAGAGGCAGCGTGACAAGTTTGTCGTCATTCTGCGCCATTCGGTGCTCCAATCATCAGTGCGCCCATCCAAGAACGCATCTATCTAAGTTTCAGCGTCGCCAATGCGATCGCCGCGAAAATTATTCCCAACACCCAAAATCGTATCACAACTTTCGTTTCGGCCCAGCCGCCGAGATGAAAGTGATGATGCAGCGGAGCGCAACGGAATATCCGCTTACCGGGCAGCCCCGGTCCGGGGCGTGTGAGTTTGAAGTAGCCCACCTGCATAACGACACTGGCCGCTTCCATCACAAACACTCCCGCTATAATCAGCAGGAGCAGTTCGTGCCGAATAACAATGGCAATATAGCCAATCACCCCGCCTAGCGGCAGCGAACCGGTATCACCCATAAACACCTGCGCCGGAGGCGCGTTATACCACAAGAACCCCAACGTGGCGCCGAAGACCGCCGCACACAACACCGTCATCTCAGCAGCTCCGGCAATGTGCGGAAGGTTAAACACGCCCGCCCAACTCTGCACACCGGCCAACCACGACAAAACCAACAACACCATCATAACGATGCAAACGCATCCCGACGCCAATCCATCCATCCCGTCGCTAAGATTCACAGCGTTACTGGTTCCGACCATGGTGAACACTGAAATAATGACGTACATCACCAGCGACATGGCAAACGGTGCTGCTATGAATGGGAAGTAGAAATTGTGGGCTTCGGCGCTCAATCGCCCGTGTGACCACATATAGATTGACAGCAAAACGGCCAGCCCGATCTGGAAGAGAATTTTCTCCCATGCCTTCAGCCCGTCGCGTGAACCCTTGCCCGCCGAATGACGCAGTTTTATCCAGTCGTCAATACCGCCCAGAGCGCCCAACCAGAGCAAAGCAAACAGGGCCATTCGAATATACATATTACTGACATCAGCAAAGGCGATAACCGAGATGAATATCGCGGCGACAATGAGTATTCCGCCCATGGTCGGCGTGTTTGACTTGTGCATGGTCAGTCGATCAAGATCCGCGTTGTCAAACTGAACACGATCACCAAGCCGTTGGCGGATCAGGAATCTGATTGTGCCCGGCGCCCAGATCATTACGAGCAGAAAACTCACCACACCCGCCCCCACGGTGCGCAGGAGCACGCCTTCAAACGAGCGCATGAGATACTTGGCGAGCACTACGCCCAGCACCACCAGGACAGCATGAACTGCTGCATTCCTGTAAAGCCTATGAATCAACGCGGTTTATTCCTTCCGTGGGTTCTCAAAACCGTTACGTATTGTCTCGACAAGGCGTTCCATGCCCATCGATCGCGAGCCTTTGACCAGTACGGCGTCTCCGGGCTGCAGCAATTTCAAAATTTCCGACGATATATCTTCCACTGAATCAAAGCTCATCGTCTCAAGACCGCCTTCAGAGCCGCCTCTTGCTATGTATCGACCCAGAGGCCCGACACCAATGAGCAAATTAACCTTACTTCGCGCCAGTTGCTGACCGGCTTGGAGATGAAACTGCTCGGCGTCCTGGCCAAGCTCTCGCATATCGCCTGCAATAAGCACGCGCCGAGTCGCTTCTGTATCGCTCAACACCTCACCGGCCGCTGCAAGACTCGACGGATTTGCGTTGTACGCATCGTTAATAATCGAGATCGTCCCGGCCTGGATCCATTCCTGACGCATCTCGACGCCGGCGAAATCAGCGAGATCCGCCGCCGCCTCAACCGGGTCAATTCCCATACGCTGAGCGACGGCGATTGCAGCCATCGCATTCAGGGCGTTGTGCGAACCGGTAACCGAAAGCTCAACGTTCAGGCGATTATTTATTTCAAAGCGACATCCCCGTCCCACCGGGCGATAATCGCTAAGGCGGAGTTGGCATTGGTCTGACCGTCCGAATTTCACCATTCGCCCGTCGTACGCCATCGAGGCGTAGTTCAGCTCGTCGCTATCGCCCCAGACAATCGCAAGGGCATCGTCAGTGAGCATACTCAACAGCGAGGCCTTCTCGATCGCGACTTTCTCCAGCGAACCCAATTTTTCCAGATGCGTTGGCCCAACCGAGGTGATCACGCCAATGTCCGGATGGGTCATTCTGCCCAGATGCCGAATCTCGCCAGGCGCGTTGGTTCCGATCTCACAAATTACGTAGTCGTCGTTCCGCTTCACGCCCAACAGCGTCAACGGGACGCCAATATCATTATTGAAACTTTTCGGACTCGCCGAACCGGTGAAATGACGCCTCAGGATATGATCGAGCATCCGCTTGGTCGTAGTCTTCCCGTTGGAGCCTGTAATACCGATAACAGTGGTTACCGACGCCCTTTTGCGATGCTCAACGGCCAACGCGCCCAGCGCTTTGAGCGTATTATCCACGCTTATCATACCGGCGCCGAATTTCTTGTCGCTTTCATCGGCCAGACCGATTTGACATCCGTCTATATCGACCATTGCCGCAATGCATCCCGCCCGAGCGGCTGCGTCCAGAAAGTTATGACCATCGAAGTTTTCACCGCGAATCGCGACGAACAGATCGCCCGGTTTAGCGGTGCGTGAATCGATTGAAACACCCTCGACCATCACGTCGACACCTTCGCTGCACCAACGCCCTTGCACCGCACGCCTGACTTCGTCCATTGTCATCGGAATCATTTGCTTTCCTCACGATTCCTGATTATTTCCGAGGCGGTTTGCACATCGCTGAAGTCTATGCGTCGCCCGGAGATTTCCTGATAAGTTTCATGCCCCTTGCCCGCGATCAGAACAATATCGCCGACCTGAGCCTGCCCAATCGCCATTTCAATCGCCTCGCGACGATCAACACACGCTTCACAGCGGTCGGTGTCCTCGGCGGCAACTCCGCCCAGAACCTCGTCGATTATCGACTGCGGTTCTTCGCTGCGCGGATTGTCGCTGGTTACCACCACGCGGTCGGCCAGCTTCCCCGCAACGGAGCCCATGCGAGGGCGCTTGGTGCGGTCTCGATCACCACCACACCCGAAAACAACTATCAATCGCCCGCGTTTAATTTTATTAAGTGCTTCCAGCACATTAGTTAACGCATCATCAGTGTGCGCGTAATCAACAAAAACTCGATAGTCGCTCGGTCCGGAAACCGGTTCGAGACGCCCGGGCACCACCGGGCTCGACGCCAAAGCCGCACCAATCACCTCAAGCTCAACGCCCAATGCACGGCAGGCTGCAATCGCCGCCAACGCATTCAGCACATTGTGCTTTCCGATCATCGGGCTGTGGATCTCGATCTCCTCGCCGTCGAGCGAAACGTGAATGTGCACCCCGTCGTCGTCGAGCCGTTCGATCCTGGCGCCGCAATCGCACTCGTCGCTGAGCCCGTAGTAGCAGACCGCTGCACCACTGCTAACCGCCCCACGAGCCATCTCATCGGCGTAGGGGTCTTCTCGATTAATCACCGCCAAGGCGCCCTGTCCGAGCGATTCGAACAGACGCCGCTTGGCTGCGACGTAATTTTCGATCGTTTTGTGATAGTCGATATGGTCGCCGGTTATGTTAGTAAAAACCGCAACGCGAAAATCCAATCCCGCGGTTCTATCCTGATCCAGGGCGTGGCTCGAAACTTCCATGACCAGATGCGTGCGCCCGGCGTCAACCATTTCCCTGGTCGCCTCAGCCAGCGTCACCGGATCAGGCGTAGTCGCGTTCGATTCCACTGCTCTGGCGCCGGTATTGTACCCGACAGTTCCCAACAACGCGCTTTTTCGCCCTGCCGATTCGAGGATACTGTAGATCAAGTGAGCGATCGTCGTTTTTCCGTTCGTGCCGGTAATCCCAACCTTCACAAGCTGCTGTGCGGGATTGCCCTGAATCGCCTGCGCCAAAAGTCCCAACGCCAAATGCGTATCGTCAACAATCGCATGAGGCGTATCCTCGGGAATCCCCGCCGACTTCTGGGCCACTATCGCCGAACACCCGCCCTCGATGGCGTTGGCGATAAAGTCGTGTCCGTCAAAACTCGACCCGCACACTGCTACAAAGCAGGTTCCCGGGGCGGCTTTTCTGGAGTCGTACACCACTGCGTCGACGTCGGCGCCGCCCGATATGCTCGTCGGGTTCAGTCCGGCTGATGTCAGCAACTTGTCAAACTGCATGGTGTATTAATCTCAATCTAATAAAGCAGGTCGCCCGGGATCATCGTGCAACAAGCACGACGAGAGCCCGGGCCGACGCTGGGTTTTGTCCCTGCGAACCTCAATTTCACCTTGATTTTAATCAGCAACCGAGGCGATACCGACGCCCTTATCAGGGGGTGTTTTCATATACGTTAACGACTGCTGGAGCACCTGCTTGACGTACGGCGCAGCCACCGTACCACCGTAATAACCCTTCGACCGATTCGGCCAGTAAACCGAAATAACGCACAGCAGTTTGGGTTTTTCAACCGGTGCTCCGCCTACGAAACTACCCGTATACGCGCCATCGGCGTAGCCCATACCATTGGGCCCGGCGATCTGTGCGGTTCCGGTTTTTCCGAAGCTTGTCCACTTGTCCATGCGGCATTTTTTACCCGTCCCGCGCTCGACTACCTGCTGCATTACGCGGCGGCATTGCTGGGAAACTGTCGGGGTGAACACTCTGTGAACCACTTCTGTTTTTGCGGTGTAAAGCACCTTGCCCTGCGGGCTGACAATGCTTTCAACCAGGCGAGGCTTGAGCAGCAGACCGTCATTGGCCACCGCGCCAAACGCCATAGCCAGTTGCAGCGAAGTCACCGCCATTTCCTGACCGAACGGAACTCGCGGCGTGCTGTAGGTGTCCCATCTGGCCAGCGGACGAATGAGCCCTCGCTCTTCACCGGGCAGGCGGATTCCGGTTTTTCGTCCGAATCCGAATTTACTGACCCATCCGTGAAGCCCACTGTTACCGATCATACCGCCAAGCTTGGCCATCAGTGTGTTGATCGAGAGCACCACTCCGTCGGTGACGCTCTTCATACCGTAACTTTGACCATGATCGGTGATACGTCCGCCGCGAGGTGGTCTGTAGCATCCGTTCTCACAGAATATCATGGTGTCCCAAGTGACGAGCCCTTCGCTGACCGCAGCGGCGGCGAAAAGCGGTTTGACGACACTGCCCGGTTCAAAAGGCATGATAACTGCGCGATTCGTGGCCTCAATGCCAGAACGGTCGGTAGCGTTGGGATCGAAACCCGGCGCCGAAGACATAGCAAGCACCCGCCCAGTGTTCGGATCTATAACCACTCCGGTCGCCCAGGTTTTGAACCCACCGTGCTTGGCAACCGTCTGGGCCAGAGCTTCCTGAAGATAACCCTGTATCACAGCGTCAAGGCACAGATAAACGTGGTTCCCGTCCCGCGGCGCGACGCTTTTGCCCGGAACGATACTAACAGCCCTACGCGCTGCATCTACGACAAGCTCGCGCTTACCGTTAGTCGCCTCAAGATATCTATCGAGCGACAGTTCCAACCCACCACCGGGTCTCCCGTCTCGCATTCGGAATCCAAGGACGCTACCGGCAAGATCTCCGCAGGGATATCCTCGCACCCATTGGTATTCGATCCCAATGGCCCGATTCTTCAAGGCCCGCAACATCGCCAGCTGATTCAAACTGATCTCACGATGAGGATTCTTCTTGATCGGAGCGTATCTTTTATCACCACGCCTTATGATCGCATCGTGAACCTCCATATGATGAATACCGAGCAGTTTTCCGATATCTTCGGAAATATCTGCAATCGCGTAATCGTCAACCAATGAAGGATCGACAAAGCAAGTTGGCGCCTGCTTACTGGCAGCCAGCAGGACCGGTCGATTATGCGCCACCGCGTAGATGCTGCCGACTCGAGCAGGTATGGGAATAACGTGATTCTGCTGGCGATGGGCCATTTCCTCGGCCCGTTGACCATAGACTATTCGCATGTGCCACAAACGCCCGCCCAGAGCGACGATAAGAAAAATCATCCCGCCAAAGACAACGTTCTGCCGCCATTTTGAAGGAGCCTGACCTTGCATTAGTTCGTGGCCCTGCCATTGCGTCGAGGTGTTTCGTCGGCCGGACCGGCAAGACGAACCGGTGCGGCATTCAGATCAATATTCATCGCCTTGGCTCGTTCGGCGACGGCTTTGGGATTCATGAGATGTCCCAATTCGAGTTCGAGCGGATCGGCATCACGTCTGAGACGACGATGTTCGGCGTTCAGCCCGAGCAGTTCATGCTTGGCGATATCGGCTCGCTTACGCAAATGAACAACACCAACTCCAATTGCAACCATACACGCTATTATAAAACACAGTCGCATATGGACATCCTTTCGTTCATCGAGATTTAGTGGGGAATGACAAGCTTAACGCCTATTTTCAGCGAGTCTGGACTCGTCAGCACGTTACGATTGGCGTCGTATATTTTCATAACGGCTTTGCGGCTCGGCGTGCGATAGAACTTTCTCGCCAGTGCGGTAAGATTATCACCGCGGCGCGTAACATACGTTCGCGATGTTGTCGGGCGGCGAACACCGTACCGTGCCGCAAATTCCTCAGCCGTCATTTCGCGCGGGTCCCTCCGCGAAGGAACCGGCTGGGGCACAACCCGCCTGGGCGTAGGAGCAGGCGTCACTCTGCGCGGACTCGGCGTGACTCTTCGCGGGGCAGGCGTGGGAGTCGCTCTTCGCGGACTCGGTGTGACGTCGCGACGGCCTACATGGCGCTGAGCCCCTCGAGCGATGCGGGAACCCTGAGCTTCGGTCCTCCGCATCGCTACAAGGGCTTGCGGTTGAGGTTTAGGCCGACGAACTGGAGAAACCGGGGCGTCTACATAGAATCCCCGAGCCATTGTATCGCTTTGATCCTGCGGTTCTTCGGTGGTCGTTCCAAGTTCCGACAAAACAACACCGAAAAGAACGATGAACGCCAACCCCACAATCAAACCTATTCGTGTTTCGCGTGTCATAGTCTGGGCTCCATCCCGATACGTTGTTATTCCAGCGTCGCGGTCATTCGACTCGTTCGACTCGTTCGATACATCTCAATTTCG
>JABGPF010000420.1 GCA_018645065.1 Phycisphaerales bacterium | reverse complement strand
GCAGAAGCCAAAGTACGAGCCTGCCTGAAAATACTATCCTGAGTATAAACCGCCCGGCGACGGGTAGGTCCCCTTCTTGGACGGTAGCGGAACACGGAATCCCCTTATCAAAAACAAGACCACAAGTACTGCAAAGCGATTTAATAGCGAGATGCGTAATTCAGTGCGTTGTTAACCGTCGTTCTTCTTCTGATGCTTCTTGAAATTCTCCGCCTGTTCGAAGATTTCTTTGTAAACTTCGTCGCGGTCTACTGGTGGGTATCCGCTTTCTGCTAGTAGGATTATCAGGTCGGCTTTGAGTTCGGCTTTTATGTCGTTGCGTTGGCTCCAGTCGGTGTATTTGGCTTTATCGTCTACCACTACCTTTACCTTCTGGGCCAAGTCGAGCAGTTTGTCTTCTGGGTACACAAAATCGTACTTGATCGCCAACGCTTTCAAAATGTCGTAGAACGCTTTTTCTTCGAAATCGATGCCCAGTTCGGCGAACGACTCTTTCTCTTTCTTTATCGCGTGGTACAGGTTGATAATCTCGTCGGTGAACTCTTCCAGCACTTCGCTTTGGAGAACATCCTGTTCGCTGCGGTCGTTGTATTTCTCGACCAGGGCCTGGAACATTTTGGAAAACTCGACGCCTTTTAGCTTGTTAACCTTCTTGAAATCTTCAATCGCCTTGGCCAGCAAAAGCTGGAGCAGTTTCATTTTCGTATTCGGCAGCTTGATCTTCTCAATCTTCGCCAGATATTCCGGATCGAACAGATCAACCTCCGCCGTATCCCCCTGCCCCATCTTAAAGACCTCTTCGACCCCATCGCTCCGCAAGGCCTCTGCGATCATTTCCTGAACCCGTGCGTTCATCTGGGCCATATCAGGTGCCTCGGGGTCCTTATTGAGCTTGAACACAATTGACCTGACCGCAATATAGAAATGCACATGATCCCGCTCATCCTGAGCAAACTCATCGCAACCCACGCAAATATCATACGCAGCCTTCATTCGCTTGGCTGTGAACATGAACCGCTTCTCAAGATCGTTAGTGATCATCACATATTCAGCCGCCATGTTCAGACAATGCAATTGCTCGACCGGCCCGCCGGTGAAATACGGCGCCGAATCGAACTTGTGGAAAATCGCCTTCATCAAATCCAAATGGTCTCGAACCACCGCAATGGATTGACTGATCTCTTCGATCTTGCCCTGGTCGGCTTTGGAGTAATGCGCCAGCGCCAGGTTCATCTGCTTCTTGATCCCCACATAGTCTACAACCAGACCCTTTTTCTTTTGCTCGAACTTGCGGTTCACTCGCGAAATTGTCTGGATCAGGCTGTGCCTTCTAATCGGTTTGTCGATGTACATGCTGTCGAGGAACGGTACGTCAAAGCCTGTAAGCCACATGTCGACCACGATAGCGATTTTGAAATTGGACTTTGACGTCTTGAACTGCCTGTCCAACTCTTTTCGGTAATCTTTGCCCCCCAGCAGATCGTATAACGCCTTTTCATCATCCTGCCCGCGAGTCATCACCATTTTGATGCGCTCCATGGGCTTGATCTCTTTGGCTTCCTGCTGGCTGAGCAATTCCCCGTCGGCGCAGGCCTTCTTTTCCGCCCATCCGGGGCGCAGGGCGATTACTTCCTTGTAGAACTCAAAAGCAATCTGGCGTTTCTTGCAGACGAACATCGCCTTGCCCGCCACCGTGGCGCCTTCGTCAACACGAGCCTCGTAATGGGTGACAAAATCCGCAGCCAGTGCCTTCAGACGGTCCGGATCGCCTAGAATTGCGTCCATCTTCAGATTAGTCCGTTTACTGGCCTCAATCGCGTAGTCGTTGGTTCCATCCTCGGCGCATTGGGCGTAATACTCTTCGATCTCTTCCAGCTTGCTGTTGTCGAGCAGGACCTTGGCGGCTCGGCCTTCATAAACGATATTCACCGTGATACCGTCCGCCACTGATTCTGTCATCGTGTATGCGTCGACCACCTCGCCGAACACGTCCAGCGTCGCGTCAATCGGCGTTCCGGTAAAGCCCACATACGTCGCGTTCGGCAGCGAATCGTGCAGATACTTGGCGAACCCGTAAGTCTTCTTGACGCCGTTTTTGGTGACCCTGATCTTCTGATCGAGATTCACCTGGCTGCGGTGGGCTTCGTCGGAGATGCAGATTACGTTATTGCGGTCGGTGAGCAGTTCGATGTCTTCATTGAACTTGTGGACCGTTGTCAGGAATACGCCTCCGCTGTTGCGGCCCTTCAATAACTCGCGCAGTTGTGCGCGACTTTCCACGCTTATCACCGACTCATCGCCGATGTATTTCTTGGCGTTGGTGAACACGCCCGATAGTTGATCGTCCAGATCAGTGCGATCGGTGATAAGCACGATAGTCGGGCTGGCCAACTCCACACTCTTCATCAACAACCGCGCCAGGAACAGCATCGTAAAACTCTTACCGCAGCCGGTGGCGCCGAAATACGTACCGCCCTTACCGTCGCCGTCGGGCCGCATGTGACGCAAAATGTTTCGATAGAGTTTCCTGGCTGCGTAATATTGCGGATAGCGACAGAGGATTTTCTGCTCACTGCGCGATGTGTCGGGCAGGTAAACAAAATTGCGTATCACATCGCAAAGGCGCATCGGGTCAAACAGCCCATTGATCATCGTAAGCAGCGAGTCGATCCCGCCTGCCTCAGTCTGGTCGTCGCCGTCGATCTTGCGCCATGCGTAGAAGAATTCGTATGGTGCAAAGAACGAACCAGCCTTGTTGTTCACCCCGTCGCTTATCACGCAGAACGCGTTATATTTGAACAACTCGGGAATATCGCGCCGGTACCGCGTCGTAAGTTGTTTGAATGCATCGTGGATAGTCGCATCTTCGCGAATCGCGCTCTTGAACTCAAACACCACCAGCGGCAGGCCGTTGATATACAACACCCCGTCCGGTATTCGCTTCTCCGATCCGACGATCTCAAGCTGATTGACCATCTTGAAAATGTTTTTACATGCACCGGCCCCGGATTCGCCAGCCGCCTCCAGGTCCGAATAATCAATCAAATGTACATGCAGGTCTTTCTGATCGCGATCTTCCCGTTTGATCGGGAATCCGTCAGCCGCCATTTTCATGATCGCCTTATTGCTCTCATACAGATCGGCCGCAGAGTAACCGTCCAACCGCTGAATCACCGACTCGATCTCACCAGGCGTGATTCCGTCGGCCTCATACCGCCCAGCCAGAAACGCACGCAAATCATCTCTAATCAAAACATCCTGAGACGAACGCTCAATCGACCCACCCAAAACATGCGGATAACCCGCCTGGCCGAGCAGTTCAATAATCGCCTCTTCAAGTTTCGCCTCAACAAATTTCATTCGTACATTTCTCTGTTTTCTGTGCAATGCTTCCTGACTTCATCGACCCAACGAGAATACCAGTGCCAGTATTTTTTGGAAACCATCGTTCCGAAGCCCTTGCCGGGATTCTTAGCACCCATCGACTGCCAAAGCTTTGTATGGTTATGCATTGTGAACCCTAAAAAGCCTTCGTTGTGCATCAGTTCAACAATCTGCTTCGGAAGATATTTAGGTTTTTCGGTCTCCCTGATTACAGCATACTCTGCATTCAACTTGTCCGCTAATGGAGAATCGCTCTTTACAAACTCGATTACACGATCCGCCTGTCCTTTTCGGTTTG
>JABGPF010000046.1 GCA_018645065.1 Phycisphaerales bacterium | reverse complement strand
TCTACTACGGGAATATGCACCCCAACACCGTGATGATCGACGCCAAACCGATTCCCGGGACCAGCAAGGTTGTCGCTTCCTTTTCACCGGGACACGGGCGGAACGAACATGCGGGGGTTATCACCGCTATCGATCCGCGAAAGGGCCCAGACGCCAAAGAAATGGCCCGCCCGGTGGCGGGGCGAAAGCAGTACCGTGACCCTTACCCGCTGAGCGAAACGCAGTTTCTTGTCGCCGACGGGACTCGCATAACGCTGTTGGTGACTGGCGGGAAAACCACCACGTTATTTGAACTTCCAAAGCAATGGCGTAAAGGGCGGATGGGTGTTCACGAGCCTCGCCCGTTGCGAGGGCGAAAACGCGAGCGAGTGATCCCCTCACGTGTGGACCTGACCAAGCCGACCGGCTTGGTGATGCTCGAAAACGTGAATATCGGACGCAATATGAAAGGCGTTAAGCCAGGTGAGATCACCGATCTGCTGGTGCTGGAAATACTGTCCAAGCCGTACAATATGTTCAGCGGAATGGAGCCTCTGACCTACGGCGGGTCGTTCCTGCTGGAGCGAATTCTCGGGACAGTGCCTGTCGAGCCGGACGGTTCGGCGTACATGGAACTGCCCGCGATGCGCCCGCTGTTCTTCGTTGCGCTGGACAAAAACGGGCAGGCGGTCAAGCGAATGCAGAGCTTTATGAGCCTCCAGCCGGGCGAACGGCTTAGTTGCATCGGGTGCCACGAAGAACGAGGCCGACCGCCCACGACGAGCAAAATACCAAGCGCGCGACGACGCAAGCCCAGCAAGATCAAACCGATCCCAAACGTGCCCGACGTATTCGACTTTCCACGCGACATTCAACCGATTCTCGATAAGCACTGCGTCGCTTGCCACGATTACGACAAGACGAAAACCGGCGGGCCTCGCGCTGGCCGAGTGATACTCACCGGAGATCGCGGGCCGATGTACTCGCACAGTTATTACATGCTGACGGTGCTGAAGGAATTTTCCGATGGGCGAAACTTACGCAAGAGCAACTACCCGCCGCGCACGCTAGGTTCGTCGGCAAGTCCGATCATGAAACGTTTGGACGGAGCCCATCACAAGGTGAAACTCAGTGCACACGAGAAGCAGATGATTCGCCTGTGGATCGACTCTGGCGCCGCGTATCCAGGCACTTACGCCGCACTCGGTGCGGGGATGCTTGGGCATTATTCCGGTTCGACCGGTGGGCTCACGCGGCAGGACGCCAAGTGGGCCTCGACCATCGCAGCCCGCGCGGTAGTTAAACGCCGATGCGCCTCCTGTCACAAGGGCCAGACATCACTGCCCGATTCGCCTTCGGACAACAAGCGGATGGTTGGTTGGACTGAGCGACGCGAACTGATCGCAAAGGGCGACTTTCCGATCCTGCGATTCAATCGACACATTCTCTACAACCTGTCTCGCCCGGAGAAATCGTTGCTGCTTCTGGCGCCCCTGTCGAAAGCTGCCGGCGGATATGGCGGAGGCAAGAACGCCTGTCCGGTTGCGTTTAAGAATACCGACGACCCGGACTATCAAACGCTCCTGAAGGCGATTGTCGAAGCCAAGGCGTACGTCGATAAAATCACGCGTTTCGACAAGCCTGGTTTCAAACCGCGTCCGGAATATATTCGCGAGATGAAACGATACGGCCTGATCGACAAGGCGTTCGACGCGACGAAAGATCCGATTGATGTATACAAAATGGACCGTAAGTACTGGGATTCGCTGAACTACCGACCCAAAATAAAGTGAGACCGATAGTTATGAACAAAACGATTCTAGGCCGAAGAAATTTCCTGGCAACAATAGGCGCAGGCGCCGCGGTCATCGCAGGCGCCAGATTCGCACCCGCCGCCAAGGCCGCGAAATCCAAACCGAACATCATCCTGATAATGACCGATGATATGGGCTTTTCCGATCTCGGGTGCTACGGTAGCGAGATCAACACGCCGAATCTCGACGCATTGGCTGCCGGCGGATTGAAGTTCACCCAGTTCTACAATACCGGGCGATGCTGCCCGACTCGGGCGAGCCTGCTGACCGGATTGTATCCGCACCAAGCCGGTGTGGGGCACATGAGCGGAGATCGCGGGCCAAAGCATCCGGGCTATCGAGGACGACTGACCAATCGTTGCGTCACCATCGCTGAAGTGTTGAATCCCGCGGGCTATCACACGATAACCACGGGCAAGTGGCACGTTGGCGCTAAGGAAAAATCGCACTGGCCCGTCGGGCGAGGGTTCAAACGTTCGTACAGTTGCCCGCAGGGCGGTGGCTTTTTCTTCACGATGAAAACCGCCCAGCAGATGCGCCAGATCGTTCGCGATGATAAGGTGCTTTACGACAAGAACAACGATATGCCCAAGGGCTGGTACTCAACTGATGCCTGGACGGATGAAGGCTTGAAGTACGTGGCGGAAGCTGCCGGGCAGGACAAACCGTTCTTCTGGTATCTCGCCCATAACGCACCGCACTGGCCGCTACAGGCAAAGCCCGCCGATATCGCAAAGTACCGCGGTAAGTATAAGGTCGGTTGGGACGAGATCCGCAAACGTCGCTACGCCAAGCTGATAAAGTTGGGGATGATCGATAAGAGTTGGCCTCTGTCGCCGCGTGGGAAGGGGATACCGGCGTGGGATTCTCTGGACGATCAGCAGAAGGATACTCAGGACCTTCGCATGGCCACGTACGCGGCGATGATCGACAGCGTCGACCAGAACGTGGGCAAGATAGTCAAGACGCTCAAGGAGCTTGGGCAGTATGAAAACACGCTGATAATGTTCCTGCAGGATAATGGCGGATGCGCCGAGGGCGGGAATCTGGGGCGCAATATGGGCAAGGGCGTTTGCGGGACGGCTGGGTCGTTCTCGAAGTACGGCGCCTGCTGGGCCAATGCGTCGAACACTCCGTTCCGTCGCTATAAGCACTGGGTTCACGAAGGCGGGGCGGGCACGCCTTTGGTTGCGCACTGGCCGGCGGGGATTGCTGCCGATCTTCGCGGAAAGCTGATAACCGAACCTAGCCATCTTGTTGACTTGATGGCGACTTGTGTCGATGTTTCCGGCGCAGAGTACCCAAAGACGTTCAAGGGTTCTGCGATCACCCCGGCCCAGGGCAAGAGCCTTCGTCCGCTACTGGAGGGCAAGGCGTTTGAGCGTGGTGGGGCGATATATTTCGAGCACGAGGGTAATCGGGCGGTCCGGCTTGGCAAGTGGAAGATTGTCTCGATATATGGTGGAAAATGGGAATTGTACGATATGTCCGTTGATCGCACGGAATTGAACGATTTGTCGCAAAAGATGCCCGAAAAGCTCCGAGAGATGGT
Organism: Phycisphaerales bacterium; assembly: GCA_018645065.1. GTDB lineage: Bacteria > Planctomycetota > Phycisphaerae > SM23-33 > SM23-33 > BS750m-G57. The sequence goes on along the minus strand of JABGPF010000046.1, from coordinate 21,885 downwards.
AGCTATGTACGACACTTGGGCCAAGCGAGCGTTGGTCGAACCCTGGGGCCGGAAGCGAAAGTAACTCAGGCGGGGTTGGCGGTGGGTATGGATTAAAAGAGCCGCGGCGACCCGACACGGACCGCCGCGGATTCGACAGACGAAAAAGAAGTAGAACACTCAATGTCATGGCTCGAGGCGGAGGAGATACCGACTTTCGTGACTGTCGGCAGAGGAGGTCCTCGGCGACTTAATCAGCATGGCGGCTTTTACCTCGTGACGACTCCTGTTGGAGTTTATCTCTACCGCCGGCTGCAAAACAATTATTTGCAGCGAACGAAGTCGAATCAAGTTTTATCGTCAGTATAGATCGTGTTTTTATTGCCCGTGCAACTGTCCGTATGCAAACAGGTTGCGGAATTGGCGATTTTGACTTTTCCCAATCCCAACGCTTTGGCATGATGGGACACTTTGGGCGATGGAAATTTCCCTCTTTACGCGCTGTTCCTACGCGTGCTGGTTGTTGCCATTGCCGTTGCTTAGGGCCTTCGCCCCCAAGCAACGGCGAACGACGTCGTTTTTATTCGCTCTGGGGCAGCGTTTTCATTACTGCTGCGTCGCGTGCCGACAGGTCCGGGTAGTCGCTGTCTGCCCCTACGTCGGGGCGGCGCTTCCAGCTTCGGTTGCAGGTGGCGTACTTTTGGGTCGAATCGAGCATCTCTACTTGCACAACTTCGCCTTCGGGCAACTGGTCGACTGTCTCTATCCTGGCGTATCCTACGCCAAGCAGATCTTCAAGTTCCGACAGGTGCGCGTCGATCAGCGACAGGGCCTGGTCGTTGTCGGCTGCGATTTTGAACACAGCTTCGACGTCCAGTGGATTGGTAACGCCTTCGTGGCGCAGTGCTTCGAGTTTCAGCAGGCCCGCTCGCCTGAGTTCCATCAATTTTTCCCATATCCACGCCGGACCGGGCTGAAGCTGCCACGACCAACCTGCCGCTTCGTCCGGTGTTACCGGTACGATCGCCTCGGCGATATCCAGAGCTTCAGTATCGCATTCAGGCAGCAGCGCCAAGTGCACCGATTTCGGCTCGTCTTCGCTGCGACTGGGGATATGGTCCCAGACTTCCTGGCAGGTGTGGGGCAGGATCGGAGCCAGGAGCTTCACGAGCGTCATGAGCATTCTGTAGATGGTCGTTTGGCTGGCGCGGCGTCTGGGCGAATCGGCGCCGTCGCAATAGAGGCGATCCTTCACCGCTGATAGATAGATGTTCGACGCCTGCACGGTGCAGAATTCGTAGATCAATCGCGTCGCGCGGTGGAACTCATAACGCTCAAGGTGCTCGCGCACGTCGCGGATGAGCACGTCGATCTGCAGTTTCATCCACAGATCCACTGAATGCTCCGCCGGTTCGATCGAATTAACCGCCGGGTCAAAGTCGCCGCATGCGCCCAGCGCGAATTTCAGCGTGTTTCGGATTTTGCGGTATGCGTCTTCCGATTGGGCGATCAGGTCTTCGCTGCATCGCACGTCGTCCTGGTAGTTTTGGCTGGCGATCCAGAGACGCAGGATATCGGCTCCGCGTTTTTCGAGTTGCTGCATTACGTCGATCACGTTTCCGATCGACTTGCTCATTTTCAAGCCTGCATCGTCAACAACGAATCCGTGTGTCAGCACGGTGCGGTAGGGCGGTCGCTGCTGGGCTCCAAGCGCCGGTAGGAGCGAGAGTTGGAACCATCCGCGGTGCTGATCGGACCCTTCGAGGTACATGTCAACGGGGATGTCCTCCACCAGTTTGCGAGCCTTAGCCACCGCGTGCCAGCTCGAACCCGATTCGAACCAGACGTCGAAGATATCGCTACCGGCGACCAGGTCGGCGACGGCGAACTTTTCGGGATTTTCCAATGCTTCGTCTTCGGTTGGGTCGTAATCGCCCAGGAGTTCAGCCGGGGTGAGTGTGAACCACGAATCGGAACCCTGCTCGGCGAAAGTTTTCGCCACCGCCCGCACGCTTGCCGGCGTGACGAGAGGTTGCTCGTCTGCGTTGAAGAATACCGGGATCGGAAGGCCCCATGATCTCTGGCGTGAGATGCACCAGTCGGGGCGGCTGTCGAGCATTCCGCCGATTCTGTTCTGTCCCCATGACGGGATGAAGTCCACGCCGCCTTCTTCGGCTTCGGTGGAGCAGGCTCCGACGGCCATCTCGCGCAGGGTGCGGGTGGTGCTGTTTACAGGTCGGTCCACGCCGATGAACCACTGCTCGGTCGCGCGGAAGATAGTTGGCGTTTTTGAACGCCAGTCGTGCGGGTAGGAGTGGGTGATCGTATGGGCTGCGACGAGTTTTGTCTCCGTCAGCAGGTGATCGATGATCATCTGGTTGGCGTCCCAGACCACCACGCCCTGCAACCACTCCGGGGCGGTTTCGTCGAACGTTCCGTCACCCTGAACGGGGCAGTAGATTTCCAGTTTATTGTTCAGCCCGGTGTGATAATCGTCGATCCCGTGCCCCGGTGCGGTGTGCACCAGGCCCGAGCCGTCTTCCAGGGTTACGTAATCGGCGCCCACCAGCGGGCATGTCATCCCTTCGCTTAGCGGGTGAGCGTAAGTGATGGGCTCGGCGGCGTCGAGAAGGTCCTGGCCCTTTACGCGTTCGATCACTTCATGTGACTTCAGCCATTCCGGGCGAGTTTTCGTGATCGTTTCCAGCAGCGCATCGAGGCGTTCGTCGGCGACTACCCAGGTGGCTGGTCCGTCTTGCGTTTCGACTTTCACGCAGGCGTATTCAAACCGCGGGCTTATCGCCACCGCGCGGTTGGCCGGTAGGGTCCAGGGCGTTGTCGTCCAGATGATAAGGGCTACTTTTTCGCCCTCGGTGTGCGGGACCGCAGCCACGCCGCTTGTAAGCTCCAGGGCTACGAAGATGCTGGAGTCTTGCTTGTCGTGGTGTTCGAGTTCGGCGTCGGCTAGTGCGGTCTGGTTGGCGATTGACCAGTGAACGGGCTTTAGCTGGCGGAACACCAGACCTTCCTCCACGAGTCGCGCGAATACTTCCAAAGCTGCTGATTCATATCCGGGATTCATCGTCAGGTAGGGTTCTTCGAACAGGCCCATTACGCCGAGTCGCTTGAACTGCGTTTTTTGCAGTTTTACGAATTTGGCGGCGTATTCGGCGCAGATTCTTCGGATGACCTTGGCGTCCATACCTTTGGCTTTGTCGCCGAGTTGCTCCATGACTTTGGCTTCGATGGGCAGTCCGTGGCAGTCCCAACCTGGGATGTACGGCGCGTCCATACCTGACATGGTTTTGACTCTGATAACCATATCCTTGAGCACTTTGTTCAGCGCGGTGCCCATGTGGATGTTCCCGTTGGCGTAGGGCGGTCCGTCATGCAGGATGAAGCGGGGGGCGCCTTTTCGGGCGTCTCTGATCTGCTGGTAGAGCCCTTCTTTTTCCCATTGTGCCTGGAATGCAGGCTCTTTTTGGAGCAGTCCGGCCCGCATCTTGAAGCTGGTTTTGGGCAGGTTAACTGTTTTCTTGTAAACTTTTTTATTGTCGCTCATTTTCTTGATCCGTTATCTCGGTCTGCACGCACTTAAGTTGTTTGAGCACCGAGTATATCGGCTGGCGGCGGCGTGTCAATCTCGGGTTTCACTTGGTTCGGTTCGCCTGCGTCGCAGGAGATCGATATTTCGCCACGCGCCCGACTCGAACCGCCAGGCCATTGCTACGCCCATAACTATTACGTATACGCTGGCTGCGATCCACGGGCCCAGCGATGTCAGTTGCGGTAGCAGCTTCACTGAGGCGCTCCCGCCGCCTATGATTATGGTCCAGCTTAACATGATGCAGATGGACATCGGCCACTTCGTATCACCGCTTCCGCGAAGTGCGCCTATATATACGATTCCCACGGCGTCTGAGAGTTGGAATATTGCTGCTGATATCATGATTGGCGACGCCAGGCGTATTATTTCGTCGACTTGTGCGGCATGTTCGGCGGTGACGAAGAGTCGCGACATTGGGTAGCGGAATATCCAGAACATTGTCCCGCAGAAGCCCATCCAGATCATGGCTGCGATAACGCCCTGGTGTGCTCGTTTGCGTGCTATGTTCGGTTCGCCCAGACCGATGTATCGCCCGACGAGTGCGGTTGTGGCGATTCCGATTCCCACTGCGGGCATAAACGCCAGGCCGATATACCGCATCGCGATAGTAGTCGCGGCGCGATGCGCCGCCCCGAACGAACCGGCCAGCACCGCAACTCCCACGCTCCAGCTCAACATATCGTTGCACAGTTGCACGCCCGCAGGCCAGCCGACCCGGAGTATGTCTTTACATTGACGCCACCGCACCGCTTTTATCATGCGGGTCGCGAATTTGCGGTGCATTTCGGGTGACAGGAATATCGCCAGCAGGATCAAAAACTGAATTACCCAGGCGATAACTGAACCGATCGCGGCGCCTTCCAGACCCATCGCCGGGGCACCGAACTTACCGAAGATCAGCACGTAGTTGAGTCCGATATTCAGCAGGTTGGCGACAACTGAGGCCAGCAGCACGATCCGAGGGCGATGAACGCCAAAGAAAAATTGTTCCATCACGCGAGTCGGCAGCGTCACCAGCACCACGACGATCATGTACTTGAAGTACATCGATTCGAGTGCGTGTTCTTCGTTTCCGATCAGGCCGAATATTGCGTCTGAGAAGAACCACAGCATTGAAATAATCACTGCCGACCCGAACGCCACCGCCATTCCCGCCCAGGCGTATTGTCCGGCGCGTTTGTAGCGACCGGCGCCGACGTTCTGGCTTACATAGGTGTTGATCACCGTCAGCAGGCCCAGAATCAGAGCCTCCGGTACGAACGCGGACATACCGGCAAGGAACTGCGCGCTGAATGGCGCAGCGCCCACTTTCGAGACCATAAACCCGTCGACGAATTTGATAACCGTCGTACCGAGCATGGCGATGCTCGCCGGCCAGGCCATGCGAAGCACTTCGGCGAATCCGCCGACTGGTTTGTTGGGATGCAATACGTCCATAACTATAAAAGAATATCCTCATATCCAACGAGAGCATCATAGAGTAACCGCTTGGGCGTCGATTGGGAATGAGCATTACGCGAATCGCGGTAGTTACTTTACGCGGCGAGATCGCTTTGGTATTCTTTTGTGCTGCGGCGGTTACCGAAACCGTTAATTGGAAAAGTTTTAACAAAACCTCCACGAAAGAATTTTATAATGAATATTCTGAAAGTGTCTCGCGTCGTTCTTACCGGTCTGTTCTGCGTAGCGTTGGTTTCGGTGCTTACCGGTTGCGAGCAACCCAAGCCAAAGACTGGCGCCGTTGATAAAACAGTTAAAACCCCCGCACCCAAGACCGAGACGCAAATTATCGAGATCGACACCTTACCACCCACCGCCGCCAAGCCCGCAGTCAAGCCCAAACCGCTCGGTTATCAGAACACGCCGATTATCCCGGGCACCAAGTGGCACGTTCATGACGGGTTGCGTCCCCAACCGAAGATCGTCACGCCCAAACCGTTTGTCAGTTCACCTCCGCCGGTTGGCGCGATCGTACTGTTCGACGGTAAGAATCTCGACAAATGGAAGAATAAAAAATGGAAGCTCCAAGACGGCGCAATGAGCCCGACCAAGGGCGGGCAGAGTTCAATCGATCAGTTCGGCGATATTCAGCTTCATATTGAATGGGCCTCGCCGAAAGTGCCCAGGGGCTCGGGTCAGGGACGTGGTAATTCCGGCGTGTACCTGATGGGTCGATACGAAGTCCAGGTTCTCGACTCGTACAACAATAAGACGTATCCCGACGGACAGGCGGCTGCGATTTACGGTCAGTTCCCGCCAATGGTCAACGCCTGCCGCGGGCCGGGCCAGTGGCAGACATATGACATCACGTTCATCGCTCCGAAGTTCAAGGGCAAGAAGCTCATCAGCCCAGCGATCATCACGGTGGTGCACAATGGGATCGTAGTCCACGACAAGGTCAAGGTCCTCGGACCGACAGCCCACAAGCGTATCGGTAAATACACCGACTCCGGCCCGACCGGACCGATCAATCTCCAGCACCACGGAAACCCGGTGCGATTCAGAAACATCTGGGTAAAACCGCTTAGTAAATAATTCGATCTAGTACTCTGTTCGAGCAGTATTGTCGGGTGTTTTGGAGCTCGACACAGAGGCTCTGAGCCTCTGAGTCGATATCCAAACCGCTCAATACCACAAGATTGCTGGAACAGTGTCTAAGCGTATGAGACTCCGTCGTCGCGGTAGTCTGAGCGGGCCCAGTATAGGGCGTTGGGGTTGGCGTATTGGGCGCAGGCGGTTTCGAGTTTTTTCTTGGCTGCGGGTGTCATCTTGGGGCGTTTGGCCAGGGCCTTTACGATTCGTACGTTCTCTTCCAGGACGTTCATTCCGTAGTGGCCGACTACTGCTGAGGCTACGCCTTGCTGGTCGAGCACGTATTGCAGCAGGTCTTGCGGCTTGACTCCCTTCTTGCCGACCAGGTTACGCATGGTCTTCATCGCGATTACGCCTACGTTGTTTTTGATCGCCGGTTTGAGCGTCAGCTTGGCGAATCCGGCGTAGCGTGTTGCGTTCATAGCCACCAGGGCGATGTCGGGATTCAACTGCTCGATGAAGTTCTTCGACGCTGTGGCGCTGTTCATACTGGAGAATCCGATGAACCTTGCGGTTCCTTCGCTCTTGAGCTTTTGCATCATTTTCCACGTGCCGGTTTCAAATGTCTTCAGGTCGTCCTTTTTTTCGAGGGCGTGCAGCATCAGGACGTCCACATAGTCTGTCTTCAGGCGTTTGAGGCTGCCTTCGAAAGATTTCATCGCGCCAGCCGGGTCGCGCGGGTCGAACTTGGTCGCGATGTATATCTTCTTGCGGTACTTCGGCAGGATCTCGCCGAAGCGCTGTTCGGTATTGTAATTCTGGTGGGTGTCGAAATAGTTGATTCCCAGGTCGATTGCTTTTTGCAGCAGGGGTTCCCATGCTCCGTTTTTGTTCTTGAGGAATTGGCTCCCGCCTCCGAACGATAGGGTCGAGATTTTCATGCCCGTTTTGCCCAGCACCCTCGTGGGCATTGCGTCGGCGGGGGCTTTCTTATCGGCCCCGATCATCGGGGAGGCCATCGAGCCCAGCAGTGTTGCCGACGATGCGGCGGCGGCTGTTTTGAGGAATTCGCGTCTGGTTCGTTCGTTTGCGTTATTGCTCATTGCGTTGCTCCGGTGTTATGGCGTGTAGCTTGCGTTTACGTCGCTCAATACGGGTCCGGCGTCTGGGTGCATATCTGGAGTGTAGACTATTATCGCGTTGGATTCCACCTGCCCGGAGCCAATAGTGATCGTGCCTGTGGCGATGATCGTATGCCGCGGGGCGACGGAGGTCTGCACGCAGTAGCGGTAGGTTCCGGTGGTTAGTTTCAGTTCGGCGAGGTTAACTTTCACTGTGTGTGGTCCGGTTTCGGGGGTAGCCTTGGTCACCGCGTCGATCTGCTGCTTGGTGTGATTCGCCGGCCAACCGGAAACCTCCTGCCATTTCGGGCACATTTCCTTCACTTTCGTCCCGTCGGGCAGTTTCACCGTCTCCTCCCAGCCTTCCATCGACGTCCAGTCGCTTATCATAGCGGTGCTGATATACTTGCCTTGGGCGTCTTCCAACCAGACAGCCGTTTGGGGGTCCTGCAGCGGTTCGTCGTCGGGGTAGTTCAGCGGATCGTTAATCTTGAATGAGATTGCAAGCACTCCGGTCGCCGGGCGGGACCGCTGGGAAAGGTACCCTATTACTCCGCCGACGCATATGCCGATGAATAATATCACGGCCAGGATTTTTTTCCGGGTCGATGAGCCTGAACTGTTCTTTGTGTCGTTATCCATTGTCTGCAGCTTGCCTCTGAGTATCCATCGTCAAAATATGGTCGACAGCTTGGGTTATTCCGTCGGTTACTATAGTGTCAGTCTCCAGTTCGCCGAAGTGCTTTACGCCATGCCCGGTCATTACATACACCCCGCCTCCGCCGAAATTTACGCCCAACTGCACGTCGTGGGGGTGGTCGCCTACGGAGAATGATTTTTTCAGATCGATATCGTACTTCTCGGCGGCGATATCGGCGAAATACGTGTTTGGCTTGATGCACTGGCAGCCTTCGGCCCGTTTGTGCGGGCAGACGTAAACATCAGTTATCGTTACGCCTTGGTCGGCCAGTTTCGCCAGTACGTAATCGTTCACCGAATCGACTTGTTTCCTGCTGACCAGTCCGTCGGCGATGCATCTTTGGTTGGTGACTAAAAAGAGCAGGAATCGTTCCTGAAGCCTTTGCAGCGCCGAAAAGCTATCGTGGTAGAATTCGACCTGGCTGGTTGAGCCCAGATTACCGAGGTCTTCTATAATCGTTCCGTCTCGATCGAGGAATACAGCTTGGTTCATGAGCATCTCGCATTAATGACAGAGGCCCGGAGAATAGCTCTCCGGGCCTTTGCGTTGTGTTTATCGGGGGAGATTGTTAACGAACTATCCTCTGATTTTGTCACACATCGTCTGGTACCCGAAGTGGGCGACCAGGTGGTCGAGTATTACCAGTGCGGTGTAGTTTTCCGCGACCGGCCAGACTCGTGCGACGATGGTCGGGTCGCGACGCGTGATCGCGGCCAGGTCTGTGGTTTCCAGCGTGTACTTGTCGATGGTGGTTTGCGGTTTGTCGATGGTGGGGGTGGGCTTGACCGCCAGGCGGGCGACGATGTCCTGACCGGTCGCCAGTCCGCCGGTGATTCCGCCGGCGCAGTTCGTGTCGAATACAACTTTACCGTCTTCGGAGTGCATCGAGTCGTTCGACTGGATGCCCGTCATGTCCTTGACGGCGAATCCGGCGCCAACTTCAACGCCCTTGATCGCGCCGATTCCGAGCATGCGTCCCAGTTCTGCGTCGAGCTTGTCGAATACGGGCTCGCCCAGACCGGCCGGGGCGCCTCGCACGACAACTTCAACCACTCCGCCGGCTGAATCGCCGGTGGCTGAGATCTTGTTGCACGCGTCGACCATAGCGTCGGCCGCGTCGATGTCCGGGCAGTTGACGATGTAGTGCACACCGTACTTCTCGCGAATCTCGGCAGGGTCCATCTTGCGTTGGGTGTCGCGGATCGGCTCGATTTCCTTCTCGATCTGCGCCATCACAGCCATCTTTTCCAGGAAACGCATCTCGGGCGTGATGCGCCCTTGAACGTATACTGCCTGGTAGAATGGGTCGTAGTCACAACGCATCTGCTTGTAAGCGTCGGTGTATTTCAGTGCTGCCGCCGAGTCGGCTGCGTCGCAGCGAACGCCTGCGATTTCGCGAACGTACGAGAACACGTCGATCCCGCACTTCTTCAGGATTTTCTTGGCTACGTAACCGGCGGCTACGATTGTGCTGGTGTAGCGTCCGCTGAAGATTCCCGCTCCGATTGCGTCGTCATCGGGGCCGTATTTCATGAACGATGCGTATGACGCATGGCCCGGTCGCGGTGTGCGGTTTGTGTCCTGGTATTGCTTAATGTGGATGAAGTGGCGGTCGAGGTTGGGGATCAGGATCGAAAGGGGCGTACCGTTGGTGTGATTCCAGTTGCCTGCGCCTTCGATGGTGTCAGCGGCGTTCAGGCCAGTGTAAATCACCGGAAGATCAGGCTCTTTTCTGGGCGACGAGAGTTCGTCGGCTCCGGGCTTTCTCAGCAGCAGATCGCCGTAGATTTCCTGTTCAGTCAGCAGCATTCCCGAGGGCACGCCGCCAATAACGGCAGTCAGACCGTCCTGATACGAGCCGCCGGCGACTGTAACCTGAAAATTTCTTCCTAAGTGACATCCAAGCATGATTTTTACTCCAACTATGGTTTTCGAAATATTTCGTTCTCGCAACCCTGTTGCGCTTAGGGAAGATTATAGCAAAAACAGCGATTCTGACAAGCAAAAGTGGTCAAATAACCGTATGATGGTTCCAGACGGTAAGTTTTCCACGATAGAGCTTATGGAGAGATTAATGAGCAGGCGGGATTGTTCACGACGCGATTTTTTGAGAATTTGCGGTTTGGCGACGGCTGTATCCGCTTGTGGTCCGGCGGTTTGTGGGCGTGCGGCGGAGATGAAAAAACCGATCTTCAGATTTGCCGTCGCATCGGATCTGCATTACGGCCAAGTAAAAACTCCGTTCACCGAGACCACCGAAAATCTGGTAGGCTGGTTGAACACCGAGAAGAAAAACAAGGGCCTGGACCTGATAATTCTGAACGGTGATCTGGTCCACGACTCACCGAAAGATTACGAATCGCTGAAAAACAAGCACCTGAAGCGGCTGGTCGTTCCGTACTACACGACGAAGGGCAATCACGATTTTGTCGACGAGAACGCTCCATCCACCGCCCAGGCGTGGAAGAAAATCTGGGGGCACGAAAACAACCATGTAGTGAAAATGGGTAAGTTTGCGTTCATACTCGCAGACACCAGCGCTCCGCATGACGGTGGTCCGTACCTTGCTGCCGATCTCGACTGGCTCAAAAAGCAGATCGCCGCCCTGAGCGACGCCGACGCGATTTTCGTGTTCATGCACATCGCCCAGCGAAAGCGGGGCGTTCAGGGTTGGCCCAAGTGGGGCCTCAAACGCCAGAAGCAGATAGTAGCCGGCGAGGCGGTAATGGCGTTCCTCGAATCGCAAAAGAAGGTTAGAGCGATATTCCACGGACACGACCACAACTCAACGAGCCGACTGATATCCGGCGGTAAACCGTACTTCTTCGATTCGCATGTTGGAGGGTCGTTCGGGAACCGAAAGGGATATCGCATCGTGGAGATTTATGCGGGCGGCAAGATGTCGACATACCAACGCGAAGGCGCAACCGGAAAGGTTATGAACACTCACACGCTATAGGAACGCGAAAAACCATGAGCCAATTCAAGCAGAGCAGACGAAGTTTCCTCAGGACTATCGGGGTTGGCGCTCTCTGCCTGACAGCGGGCCGCGCCCGGGCGAAGCAACCGCCCGAGGTTCGCAGGCCTAACGTGATATTCATTATCACGGACGACCAAAAACGCACCGAATTCAACGCTACGCCCGAGGGTAAGGGGAAAAACCTCTCTCCGAATCTCGATGCCCTGATCGCCGGCGGAACGTGGTTTACGCAAATGTACAGCGTTTCATCGGTGTGCACGCCTACGCGGTATAACTGCATGACAGGTACGTACGCCAGCCGATGCCCCAGCAAAACGTTCGCCAGAGGCGCCAGGAAAAATCTCGGACAGACCTCCGTGCAGTGGAACACGTATATAGATTTTGACACCCCGCATCTCGTCAGGACATTGCAGTCGGCGGGTTATTTTACCGGGATCGTGGGCAAGAGTCACACCCACGCGTTACGCAAGCACACGAAAATTCCCTGGGGCGCCGATCCTACCGACCCGGCGACCGACCGCATCCTGAAGAAGAACCAAACCGACGCCTGCGACGATCTCCGCAAACACGGTTTCGACTACGCCGCCAGTATCTACCACGGGAACATTCCCACCCAGGCGTGCAAGGCGCTGAACTTCCACAATACCGACTGGATCGTAAAAGGCGCCCTTGACTTCATCGAAGCCGGAGCCAAAAACACAAAACCGTTCTTCCTGCATCTGGCTACCACTATCACCCACGGCCCCGGCGGTTCGGGGAAACGATATACGGGCAACCCGCTGGCCACTCCGGCAGGCCTGCTCAAGGCTCCGCTTACGGTCATGCCTTCTCGCGACACGATACCCAAACGCCTGAAAACAGCGGGGATCAACGCCAAGGCGGCCGACATTCTCTGGCTCGATGACGGATTGGGCGCTATTCTGAAAAAACTTCGGGACCTCAAGATCGCCGACAACACAGTGATTATCCTGTTCAACGATCACGGGACCGATCGCGGAGAGAAGGGCTCGCTCTACCAGGGCGGGGCTCGGAGCGAAGGTCTGATTTACGGGACTGGTGAGAACGCTCAGCGAACCTCCCGGCTCGTGCAGAATATCGATTTTGCACCGACGATTCTGGAGCTGTGCGGTGTGGCGAAATCCGATTGGCCGAAAATGGACGGCGTGAGTTTAGTCCCGTTGCTTAGCGGTGTCGACAAGCCGATACGCAAGTCGCTCTATTTTGAGATCGGCGACAGTCGCGCGGTGATCAAGGACGGCTGGAAGTACCTCGCCGTCCGCCATACCGACCGTATCAACAAGATGTCGTTCGAAGAACGCAAACGCCTCCTGAACGCCACGACGCGCAATCACGCCAAGGTGGGCAAGAAGTGGAAAGTGACCGACCCGAACGCTCCGTTCGCCCACATGGGCAACTATCCGGGCGGTAACGACGGCGACCAAAGATGCATCGCCGCAAAACCTCACTACTACGATCCCGACCAATTGTACGATCTTGTCAAAGACCCCTACGAGAAGAAGAACCTGGCGAAAGCCCCCAAGCACGCCAAACGTCTAGCCGATCTGAAAAAAGAACTAACCGCCCACCTGAAGAACCTACCAGGCGGATTTGGCGAGTTCAAGCCCTAGGCGATTATTCGTCTTATTTTTGTTTCAGTGTCGGTAGGACTTCTTTTTTGAAGGTCTCTACTTGCTGGCGAATTTCGGTGTTGGCTTGTTTGCATTTTTCCGGGTTGGTTCTGTGACTGTCTGCATGTATCTTGCTGATGATCAGGTCGTTGATCGTGGGATCGTAATGCGAGATGTCGAAATATATGTCCAGGTTGTGCGTGATGTCCTCGTCGGCCTGGAAGTCGTATAGGCGGACATTTTCAAGCTTGCTGCATTCTTCAGCGATAAAGCTGCGCAGTTCGAACAGTTGCGGCAGGTCGCCGTGTCTATCCCTGGTCACCCAGTCGAGGATGGAGCTTGGGATGAAGTGGAAGTAAAATTTGGTGTCCGGGTTCTTCAGGGCAATTCTCACCACATTGCGTCTGAAGTTCTCTTTTGAGTCACGGATGAAGTTTACGTAGCAGTATGTTCTATTGTAATCCGGGTTGAAAAAGCTGCCCACCAGTTTTCGGCGTGACGGTTTTTTGGTTATCTTGTCGGCTGCGAATACATCGTGGTCGAAGGCGTATGTTTTTGAATCGAATGCGGTTAACCAATCGATTTTTGTCAGCGTTTTCTTGAGTATGTACCCGTCGTAGAAGTATTTGTAAAACGTTGACGGTGTCAGTTGGTACAGATAGTGCGGGTATTCGGTTCGCAGCCTGTCGGGCGGGCCGGCGTATGCGAACAGATCAAGGCCCTGGATCACCATCTTTATTTTCTTGCGCTCAACCGCTTCTTCGAAGAACAGCGACAGTTCTTTTGCGCTGGCCCCGGCGGCGGCGAATTTTACGCATCGAACACCGAAAAGTTCGTCGACCTTGCTGGGCCTGGCGTTCTGTGAGGTGGATGAGCCGATAATGATCGCGTCGAAATCGTGATTGCGAACGATACCCGGAATCGCCAGGCGTTCGTGATATCTGTAGGACGGTTTGTAGAACGTGATTGGGCGATAATACTGCAACGGGTCGACTATATACATGAAGGCCGTGATCAACGCGAATATCGTCGCGTTGACCGCCAGAAAAGCTATGACCCATTTTTTATATAGCTTCATCACGCTCTAACCTAAAAGTTGAAGTACAGGAACTCGCTGAAGCCCGTGAAATTCAAGACCGATATTACGAACATTGCAACCGCGGCGATAAGCAGCAGCAGGTTCGGTTTGCATTTACGGGCTATTTCCACCGAATTTTTAGTAAACAGAATTATAAGCAGCAGGATACCGAGATTCGCCCAGTCGCCGCGTCCCACATGGTAGGCGTAATCACGATCAAAGCCCAAATTGTCGAAGCTGCACAACCCTTTGAGCACCATCCAGGCCGAGTCCATATTTTTGGCTCGGAAGAATACCCACGCAACGGCCACGAATACGAAAGTCATCGCCCATGCGATCGGTTTGGGAATACGGATCGAGTTACTTTTCCAGAACCGCTGCAGGCAAGTGGCCAGCCCGTGCAGAACGCCCCACATAACAAAGGCCCAGCCGGCCCCGTGCCATATCCCTCCGATAAGGAACGTGAGGAAAAGGTTGCGGTATATCCGAATTTTACCGTTCTTCGAACCGCCCAGCGGGATGTACACGTAGTCTCGCAGCCAGCGGCTCAGCGTCATATGCCATCGTCGCCAGAAATCCTGAATGTCCAACGCCTTGTACGGTGAGTTGAAGTTCAGCGGCAGGTTTATGTTGAACATCAGGGCCGACCCGATCGCCATGTCGGTATACCCGCTGAAGTCGAAATATATCTGGAAGGTGAACGATAACGTGCTGCACCATGCCTCGGCGAATGTGAGTACTCCGCCGGTGGCCTCAAAGCCCTCGGCTACGTTCACCGCGAGCGTATCGGCGATGATGACCTTTTTGAACAGGCCTATGCAGATTATCACGATCCCGCGGAATATGTTGTCCCAATGCAGCACTCTGGCCCGTTTGCGGGAGAACTGGGGCATCATTTCACCGTGATGCACGATGGGGCCTGCGATTAGCTGCGGGAAAAACGTGACAAACAGGCAGTAGCTCAGGAAGTCGTATTCTTTTGTCAGGCCCTTGCTGCTGTCAACGAGATACGCGATCTGCTGGAACGTGAAGAAACTTATCGCCAGCGGTAGGATCAATTCCAACGCCGGATACGTTGTCCCCAGCGCCATGTTCACGTTCTCGATAAAGAAATCGGCGTACTTGTAATATCCAAGCAGGGCGAGGTTCGCGATGATACCGAAAATCAGGACGGCTTTGTTCCGGGCGGTTTTTTCGCCCTTGAGATTGGCGCTCATCACCGTGCCCAGCGAGAAGTTGAACAGCACCGAGAACAGTATTAACGCCGCATATGCAGGTTCCCAGTACGAGTAGAAAAACAGCGACGCAGCCACTAAAAGTCCCCGGGCTGCTATCGACATGCGAAGCTTGTTGAGCTTGAAATATCCCAGCACCACCAAGGGCAGGAAGAAAACGAGATATATGTAGGAGTTAAAGTACATTATTTCGGGTCATGTTAGCTGCGCCGCTTAGCGGGCGGCGGCTTCGTACAGGTCGATCATCATCGCCACCTGACTTTTCCAGGTGAAGCTTTTGTATGCGTATTGATTTGCGTAGGGGCCTTTGGTCTGTTTTGTGTTCTGTTCGAGTTCGCTGATGAGCGCCGCAGCCAGTGCGTCCGGATCTTTTGCCGGGACCAGGGCGCCGACTTCATCGTTAATAAAATCAGGCAGGCCGCCAACGTTGGTGGCCACCACCGGGGTCCCGCAGGCCAGGGCTTCGACGGCGACTAAACCGAACGCCTCGAATCGCGAGGGCACCACCGCAACGTCGGCGGCGTTGTGAATGCGTGCGACAACGTCCTGGGTTTGATGGCCCAGGAAGTGTACGCCCCTGAGGCCCAATTCGTCGCGTAACGCGTGCATTTCGTCCCAGAGTTGTCCGTCGCCAGCCAGTAGAGTCATTACGCCGGGAATACGTTTTTCGTAGATCGCAGCCGCCCGGAGCAGTACGTCGATGCACTTCAGTTCGGTGAACTTTCCGACGAAGCTTATCATTGGCGCATCGCTGTTTGGCAGATTGTGTTCAGCCAGTACAGTGGGCTTATCGGCATCGGGGATCAGCTTGAAGTGATCAACCCCGAACCCGTTCCAGATCAGCGGGATGTTCTCATCTGGGAGTCCGTATGTTTTCGCGACGTCGGTTTTCACCTGCCGCGATATGGCGATTATTTTGTGGGCTCCTGTGGCGCCTGTAAGGGCCAGGTCGCGATATTTCGGGCACTCTGCGAACCCGATAAGATCGGTTCCGTGGCAGGTTATCACGTACGGCACGCCGGTTTCGCTTGCCGCGTAGGGGGTCACCCATACGTGATGAGCGTGGATTACGTCGGGCTGGAAGTCGGAGACCGCTGCGGTTATCGCGGTTCGCCAGGCCTGAACGTAGGCCTCCATTTGCTCGTCGGACAATTCTGCGAACGTCGTGTTGCTTTTGGGGTGCGTGGTGAAGCAGGGGAAGTTGAAGTCGAGTTGCGCGTTTTGTTGCCCGGTGGTGTCCGGGTCGGTGAACAGGATCGTTCTGGTCTCGAACGGGTAGTCGTTTACCGGTTGGTGCTCGGGCACAATCACCATGACTTCGTGTCCGGCGTTTACGAGTTCAAGCGCCACGTTCATCGCGTAAATTCCGCTTCCTGAACCTTGCAGCGGGAAATGATTCGGCATGAGTATTCTCATTTGTCGTTTCGTGCCCTCAGATATTCGATTGCTTCGGTGATGATCGAGCCTTCGAGATGGTGCAGTTCGCATTTTGCCCCCAGCCCGTCAGGCAGTGTCACGTTCAAACGCCCTCCGAGATGCTCGCGGAACTCAGACAGACCGGTGAGTATGTCCAACTCGCCTGCGGTTTCACGCGAGAGATAGTCCAGGTAAATCGGCAGCCCGCATTTCGTCAGACCGTCGAGAATTCGTTCGAACTGCTCGGGCGTTATCAGCTTTTCGTGCATCGCGTAGTATGAGTCCAGGGCGATTCCGACCGCGACGGCCTGTCCGTGTCCGACCCCGTAGTCGCTCATGGTTTCGAGCTTGTGGGCCGACCAGTGTCCGAAATCCAAAGGCCGGGCCGAGCCAGTCTCAAACGGGTCGCCCGCCGTCGATATATGGTCCAGATGGATAACCGCACATCGGCGGATCAGCGTTTCCATCACCGCCGCGTCGCGATTCTTCAGCTCGCAGGCGTTATCGCAAAGGAACTCGAAGAAGTCGGCGTCTTTAATGATCGCAACTTTGAACGCCTCTGCGATCCCGCCGGTCCAGTCGCGATCAGTGAGCGTTTCCAGGAGCGACAGGTCGTTGACCACCGCAAAGGGCGGTGCGAAGGTGCCCAGGAAATTTTTCTGCCCGTGTTCGTCCATCGACGTTTTGACCCCGACCCCCGCGTCGTTCTGGGCCAGTACGGTCGACGGCATGCGAACCACACGCACTCCGCGATGGATCAGAGAGGCTGCGAACCCAACCGCGTCGAGCATCGCTCCTCCGCCGATGGCCAGCACGAAGCTCTGGCGATCGAGGTGAATGTTGCCCGCGGTCCAGAGTATGTCCCTGATCGGCTTCCATCCGTTTTTGGCTCCCTCGCCGCCGGGCACAATTGTCGGGCCTGAAGCCAGTTCAAGCGTCTTACCGTGTGCGTGGAAGTATTCCTTGATTTCGTCGATAATGGCTGGACGGGCTTCGGAGAGCC
The DNA here is from genome assembly GCA_018645065.1 of Phycisphaerales bacterium. Lineage (GTDB taxonomy): Bacteria > Planctomycetota > Phycisphaerae > SM23-33 > SM23-33 > BS750m-G57. Next base: position 4,606 of record JABGPF010000046.1, on the reverse strand, counting down.
CTGAGTCCAGGAAAACAGCAACGCGATGGGTGCGCTGCTCGTTGAGACGATCAAAAACCGACGCCAGCAGCGGATCGCCCAAAGCGAAAACGTTTCGGGCGAAGTGTACAGGATAGTCGAACTGGACCGCGAACTTCTGATGATATACATCATTGCGGGCTGAAGTCGACTCTGGTGTGTGGGGGTTGGGGGGGCAACTCATTTGGTCTATGATAACGACTTACCTACCGATCTGGCAAGGCTTACGATATCTGATATCTCACCGTCCAACTGAATCGACGACGCCCACGCCACTTCGCAGTCAGGTCCGCATCGGCCATGGGAACCGCCAATTCGCGACGAATCCTGCGAAATGCTGATCGGAGGCCAGCCGAAAAACAGCTCGCACGGGTCGAATCCGGGCTTGTTGTGAATATCGACGTGTGATGCGTAGTCCGGCGCCTGTTTGCGATCGGTCCACCACTGGTAACCGAGCCATTTGCCCTGCTCCGCCAGGATAAGCAACTCACCGGAATTGGCGTGCCCGAGCCCCATTGCTGCGATTTCTTCGGCGCCCAGAACGGCTTCGATCCCGTCGACTGCCCGGAGAGTGTCAGCTGCCAGCTCAATATCGCCCGGATCAGAAACGTACACATGGGCCACCTGATGGTCGCAAACTGCAATCGCTCGGCTTGCCGGCAGCACCGGGTAGAGCATCCCTTTTACGTCTCGGGTTTCGAGGAGTCCGGCGTTTCGTAGCGCCAGGTTCGGCAGCACAGCCTTTCCGGAGACGGGCGTTATCGCGTAATCGCCGAACACGAGCAGTTCGTATCCGCACTTGCGAGCTCCGTCGAGAAGTTTTTTCAGTTGTGCTTCCAGTATGTTCATCGCCCGGGCGGACCGCGGGTCGTCGGGTCCGTATCGCTGGAGATCGTAATCAAGCGTGGGCAGGTAGGTCAGGCAGAGATCTGGCGCGTTTTCGCTGTCGGCGCATATCGCCATGGTGGCGTCGGCGATCCAGTTGCCGACTTTTACGGACGCCAGCGGCCCCCAGTAATGTCGCAGTTTGAATGATCCGCCGGTCTGGGTGCAAAGGTGCTGGTAGAGCCCGGGCGGTTTGGTGTAGCAGTCCTGGATCATGCCCCCGTGATGCTTGTGGATAGGAGCGGGCGTTACGAGAATGTCCACGTCTTCGCCCATCGACTGCTGCCAGAACAGCATCGCCACCGTGCCGCCGGCGTCGCGGAACTTCTTCCATATCCGCTCACCGGAAACCAGACCGGCCGACTGCTCCCAAAACATCGCGCGACCAAGATCACGCTGGTAAAGCCCGTTGGCGACCATTCCGTGCACCGACGCATCGGCAGCGGTGCGAAACGACGCCTGGGCCGAGCATGTCACCCCGGGCGATCCGCCGTCGATCGGCGCGAAGTTCAAACCCAGCCACTCAGCGCCGTCGCAGTGACGCTTGAGCAGTTCATAACCCAACGCGGCGACCTGGACGACCAGCAATTTTGTCTTTCCGTCAGTTCCCATAGCGTCCTTACAGCGTGAAGCGGAAGTTGTCGATCAACGCGCCGGGCAGGTTCATGCTGCCGGTCGAGCGTGCGAAATACGTGTCGTTGTCGGGCAGGAATTCCCGCTCAGCGGTCAGGTCGATCAGGTTCTCGCCGAGTATGCGATAGATCGTCTCGTCGAATCGCATCACGTTAAGCGGTGCTACGATCTTCCCGTCTTCAACCCAGAATGTAGCGAATCGCGTCATGCCCGTCATCCGGGCCGCGGGGCGGTCGGAATAGTTCAGGTACCATAGCGTGTTGACGTATACGCCTGTGTCCAGGGCGCCCAGCACGTCGTCGGCGCCCAGCGTCCCGCCGGTTAAGTCCAGCGACTCGGGATACTCGTCTCCGCCGGTTGTCGGTTCGTCATATTCAGCCGCACTTCGCGGTGAAACCAGACAGTCGCGATACCGCCCGTTTTCGATCAGCGTCACCGAGTCGCTCTTGGCGTATCCGCGAGACGAGAAGCGCGGCGCCAGTCCGCCTGCGGTATTCTCGCGGAGCGTGATCGACGGAGCCAGCGTCGCTCCCTCCGCGACCATTTTCAGCAGCGGGGTGTTCTTTGTGCGGTGGTCCTTCAGCCCGAACCCGCCCCAGCAGAGCATGCTCATGATCTCCTGCATCGCCGCCGGCGCCAGGAAAACCCGATACTCGCCCGGGTCGATCGTTCGCGGCTCGCCAGACAGGACTGTCAGTTGCTCGCGTGCGGTATCAACCTTGCGATCGAACTGCGAGTCGTCCCAGGCGAAGCCCGCGTAGGAGGCTTTTACCGCCTTGTCGGCCTGGTGATAAAAGCACCAGTCCATGTTGAAGCTCGGGCGTGAAAACCAGTTACGCTGTCCGAGCGAGTTTGCATAGCCCGCATCGATCGATCCGCTGGCGTATATTCCGACTAAGTCGTGTCCGGCTCCGGCGTTAAGGACGGCGTTTACCGCGTCGTCGGACGGTGGTAAAGTGTTGTTATGTACTTCCTCGCTCGAGCAGACATCCGTCGCGTAGAGCAGGTAGGGGTCTTCCGGGACGTGGGGCAGATCGCTGCGAAGTTGGTCGAGCATGGCGCTTAGTTTTGGCCCGTCGACTTCGCTCTGGCCGGTCAGGCTCACAGACGAGCTGATGTGCCGTTTACCGTCAATCAGACGCAACGATATTTCCCGTTGTGTAACACTGCCCGGCTGGCGGATCTGCGAGCGATTGAATCGCACGAAGTCCGACTGCTCACCATCGTAGCATCCCAGCAGGACTTCGTCGCCGCTGAGAGTTGCTGTCAGGTCGTCAATGCATTTGTAAAAATAATCTCTCATGCTTCGGCCCCTCCAAATACGTCTACGTTTTCGAACATCGCCGGTCCGCTGGCGTGTGCTACTCGGATAACCTGGTTCGGCTCGCCCTTACCGCAGTTCGGCGTGCCCATGACCACCGTCTCATCGGCCGGTCCGACGCCTTTCAAGCTCCGCCAGAACGTCGCAGAAATCCCGCGATAGTTGCAATTTTTCACCACGCTGGTCAGCTTCCCGTCTTCTATAAGCCGCCCGCGCTCGCAACCGAACTGGAACTTGTTGCGAGAATCGTCGATCGACCAGGAACAGTTGGTTTCCATATAAACCCCTCGCTGGATCGAGGAGACCATGTCGTTAAACGGCATGTCGCCCGGTTCGAGGTTGAGGTTCGCCATGCGGTCTATCGCAGGGCGATTCCAACTGCACGCTCGCGAGTTGGCGACCCCGTCCAGGCCGGTCCGTGCCTGGCTTATCGTTCCGCCCAGCGATCGGAGCAGCAGTCCGTCTTTGATGATCCATGCTTTCTCAGACGCCGCCCCTTCGTCGTCGTGACTGTAGCTGGCCAGTTGTTCGGGGCGGCTCGGGTCGTAAGTGATGTTCAACTTCTCGCTGCCGTATTGATACGTGCCCAGCATGTCGGTGGTCACAAAACTCGTGCCCGCGTAGTTTCGCTCGTCTCCGAGTATGCGGTCCAGTTCCAGCGGATGGCCGATCGATTCGTGTATTTGCAGCACCATCTGGTCGGGAGCCAGGATCAGGTCCATCGATCCGGTGGGGCAGTTGGGCGCCGTCAGCAGTTCGATGGCCTCGCTGGCCAGTCGCGGCGCGGCGCTGGTGAAGGCGAACGTGTCCAGCACCTCCATCCCGCCTTGCTGGCAGAACGAATGCCCGCCCAGTGAGCGAGTTTGCGTTTCGGCGCCATGGTTGGCTGTTACGTTCATCGAGGGCATTGTGTAGTGGCGCGTCTGATGAATTCGTCCGCCGTCTGATGTCAGCAGGAGCGAATCGGACGATGCGAACCATATCCCCGCCGACCAGTCGACGATGCGATCGTCGGTTTTTAACCGTGCGCACTGTTGGGTGAGCAGGTCGTAGCGGGCCTCGAGGCTCACTTCGGACCAGGGACGAATGTTCGGTCCGGTGACTTCGGCCTGCTCGCTCGGCCAGGCGATTTTCGAGAAATCGGTTACTGCCCGCCCGGCCGCCTGTTTCGCCCACCATACCGCTCGCCCAGCCGCTTCGGCCAGGCCCGCTTCGCCAAGGTCGCAAGTGGCTGCGTATCCCAGCGCTCCGTCTGCGATTACGGTTATCATCACGCCGGTAGTTTCACTGCGCGACACTGGCAGAGGTTTATCCTGCCGAACCGCGACCGCTTCGTCACGCTCAGCCAAATACCGAACCGAGCAATAGTCCACACCGCTTGGCATGGCGTTTCGTAAACGTGTTTCTAAATCTTTTACCACAATGTGCTTCCTATTTTAGTACTCCAGGTTGTCGAGCATGGCGACGTCATAATAACATGAACCAGTCCGGGGCGTTACTTCTTTTTCTTACGCGGAGGTTTGGGCGGTTTGGGCGCGGAAGTCATAGCGTTGATCGTGCCTTGCAGGCTCTTGACCCTTCTTTCAATCTTTTTCCTTGCGCTATCTGTTTTTGCCTCGGCCAGTTGCTTTTTGGCTTCGATGAGTTTTGCTTCGAAGAGCGGGGCGGCGGCTTTTGCGTTGCGCCCGATACTGGCTAGGGCGCTAATTGCCGTCGCACTGTAGAATCCGTGCGGGTGCTTTGTTTCTT
>JABGPF010000419.1 GCA_018645065.1 Phycisphaerales bacterium | reverse complement strand
CTGACGATGCAGATCGAAAGAGGACCCGCCGGTCCGATGAAGCTGTACCCCGAATCAAAGTTCGCCAAATATGAGCCTCCGCGACGCACAATACCTCGATCTCCTGGTGGTGAGTATCGCCAGTGGATCCAAGCGGTCAAAAACAACAAACAATCGCTAGCCGAAATGCCTTTCAGCTATTCCGGACCGTTGTGCGAGACGCTGGCGTTGGGGAATGTCGCCTATCGCACAGGCAAGAAGCTCAAGTGGGACGCCAAAAACATGAAGGCGATCGGCGTGCCCGAAGCCGACAAGTTCATCCAGGGCACTTACCGTAAAGGGTGGGAACTGGACAAACCTAAGATGGAGATTGCATCTCCGTCAAAGAAGCCCGACCGCCGCGAGGAGATTGGAAAGCCCAAACCGCCTGTCTCAAAGCTGGAGAAACTGCTGACCCGGATCGACAAGAACGATCTCCCAAAAGCCTACAACCCCAAGACGCACCAGAAGTACGTTGATCGACGAATCGCCGGGTTGAGCAAAGCCCAAACAGCCAGGATTTCGCAACTCTGGGCGGACAAACGGCGAATACATCCCAAAATGCCCAACAGAGGCAAATCGTTCGTCAGAATCATGGAGTACGTGGCGACCAACGAGAAGTGATTCAAACATGATCTCCAACTAAGGATTTAGAATGAATTCCAACAAGACACAAGTGATATCATTACTGTTTCTCATCTCGATAGTGCTGGCTCCTATCGCAGCGGGAGCAGAAGACGGATGGACGCAGCTTGGTCCCGATGTTTTACATAACAGCGACGAGTGGATCAAAGCTGGTGACGCAACGCTTGATTCAACGAATCCCCGACGCCTGATCGCCAAGGACGGATCGGGCGTGCTGGTTAACGGTAAGATCGGAAAAGCCAAGAGCCTCGTCACTAAACGACGCGATTACCGCGACGTTGAATTTCACATCGAGTTCATGGTCGCCAAGGGATCAAACTCCGGGATCATTTTCCACGGTAATCACGAGATACAGATCCGCGACACCGCACATGTCAAGACGCCCGGCGGCGGTGATTGCGGCGGGGGTTATCCCCGAGCGGCGAAGAAACCGAAATACCACCACATAGATAAAGGCTCTCCGCCACGAGTAAACGCAGCCAAGGCGCCGGGAAAGTGGCAGAGTTTTGATATCATATTCCAAGCCGCCCGGTTCGACAAAGCGGGCAAGAAAACCGCCAACGCCAAATTCGTAAAGGTCACGCACAACGGCGTGGTGATCCAGGAAAACGTGGAAGTACCGTACGCCTGTGGTCCGAATTGGGACCGCAAACAGCACCCCCAGGGGCCGATAATTATCCAGGGCGACTACGGCCCGATCGCGGTTCGCAACATCCGCATACGCGATTGGAAACCGAGTGCTAAGAAAGGTCTGAACGTCCCGCCGGAGGGTTTCAGCGCCCTGTTCAACGGCAAGGACTTCAGCGGTTTCCACATGTCGCCCCGCGCTAAGAGCATGTGGACCATCGAAAACGGCGTGCTCAAGGCGCCGAAGCTCCTGGAACAATGGGGTGCGGACCTCATGACTAAAGGCAAGTACAAGGACTTCGTATTGCTGGTGGATTTCCGTATGCCAAAGGGCTCCGACAGCGGCATCCATTTTCGCCAGTTCATCCCCGACATGGGCCACTTCGGCCGCAGCGAACAGATAAACCTCGGGACCGGACACCGCATGGGCCAGGTGGAGAGCTTTGGCTATATGAAACACAAAAAACTACCGATCGCCAAGCGTCTGAAGCCCGGCGATTTTCCAAAAGTCAAGCAGATCGCTCCGGAACCGAACCAATGGCACACCATGAAAATCACCATGCAGGGTCGCACGCTGTCGATCGAGGTCGATGGCGAAACCACGCTCGACAAGTTCGTCTATCCGGCATGGCTTCTGAATGACTCACCCGCCCCGCTCCGCTTCCAGAAACACCGCTTCACGGAAATGGGGAATGGCAAGCGCAATCCCTGCCCCATCGAATACCGCAACCTGTTCATAAAGGAGATCAAGCCAGCCGACGTCGCAGCCAAACCGGGCAAGCTGAACGTCCCGCCCAAGGGCTTCACCGCCCTGTTCAACGGTAAGGATTTCACCAACTGGAACGCACACCCAAAAGTCAGGGAATTCTGGTCCATTGAAGACGGCGTGCTCAAATCGCCTGGTCTGCTTAAGAAATGGGGCGCCGGCCTGCAGACGAAGAAGCATTATCGCGACTTCGTCCTGATGGCCGAATTCCGCATGCCGACTATCTCAGACAGCGGAATCAGTTTCCGCAGACTGATCCCCGAGATCAAGGGCTTTGGAACCCAGGAGCAGTTTAACCTGAGATCTAAAGGCGGAATGGGCCATCTGGAGAGCTACTACTTCCTGCCCAAAGCGACGGCGAAGAAACACGGCCTGGAAGAAAAGACCAAACCGCACGTAAGGCACATCGACCCGAAGGTCGGCGTGTGGCACAAGGTGAAGATCACGATGAAGGGGCGGACGATAACTACGGTATTCGACGGCGAGACGCTGCTGGACAAGTTCAAATATCACGACTGGATGATCAGCATGGAACCGGCGCCGATCCGATTTCAGAAGCATATATTTGTGGATGGCGATAATCTCGGCAAGATGAACCCATGCCCGATCGAATATCGCAACATATTCATCAAGGAACTCAAATAGGCAAAATATCCTGCATTTCACCAAACTCTACGGTAGAATATCCTACCGAGCCGCACTGCCGTTACTGCCGTTACTGCCGTTACTGTTGCCGTTACTGTTGCCGTTACTGTTCACTGCTCACTGATTACTGACCACCGCCCTACCGAAGGAGACTCTACATGAAGAAACAACTAGGAATTTTCCTGGCCGGTATTATGACTCTGGTTCCGCTGGCGATCACGGTCTATGCTGTATATTGGCTGGGCAGCATATTGGACCAAATAGGCGCCATGGTATTGCCCAGCATCACGCTCCCGCCGGGAGTTGGCGTCCTGGTCCTGATCGCCACGGTTTACCTCGTGGGCCTGGTCAGTAAACTCTGGTTGTTCCAGGCGATCTGGTCGATCCTCGAAAAACTAATCACAACCATGCCCGGCGTAAAAATGCTGTATGAATCGCTGCGAGATCTGCTGCAACTTTTCGGCGGCGACTCATCCAAGATGGGGCAAGTAGTTCAATACACACCGCCCGGATCGAACATGAAAATGCTGGGCATCCGCACCAACGACAACCCGCCCTACGCCGAAGGTGCAACAGCAGGGAAAACAGTAGCGGTATACCTTCCATTCAGCTACATGTTCGGTGGGATAACGGTCTACTGCAACCCGGAACAAATCGAAGAGATCGACATGTCCGTCGAGCAGTGCATGAAATTGTGTGCTACGGCGTTCGTGGGCCAGGAAGACGTGAAAAAAGCAGACGATCTAGTGAGTCAAAGCTAACCCGGCATTAGCTTTACGCTCGAAATACCGGCAGCGAGCTTCTTTTTCAGCGGGCGTTAGAAGCCTCCTGCCCACAGCCTCCTGCCACTGAATATCGGGCACTGGCGCGACGGGGCGAGACAACAGCGCGTGCTGGATCCACAATGCGTAGGCAAAAACGGCTGAGTGCTTGCCGTTGCCCACCGTTGCGGGTGCTAAATTTTCGCTATAACTGTCCATACGTTCTCCTTA
>JABGPF010000045.1 GCA_018645065.1 Phycisphaerales bacterium | reverse complement strand
AGCCTTCCACTGAACCTGGTTGCGAAGGAACATCGCCAAAGCGCCGAATCCGTAGGCCTCCGCCGCCAAGAGGGCCTTGTGCAGCCCACCGCTAATACTTAAATGTGATCCTAATATCATACAATCATCGTAGCGAACGGCGTGGGAACTGGCAACTGGGAACTGGTCCCGATGTACATCGGGAGCGAACGGCGTACGTCAACGGCGCACGGCGAACGCGGGGCGTTGCCCCGCCGCTAAACGGGGTTGCCTGCAGGTAATAACGCACAGCGAATAGATGACTAGTCAAGAGCGCCTCTTACCGCTTGCAGTTTAGTGAACCTTCGGTTTCGCGCGTCGTTCACCGTTGACGTTGCCGTCGCTGTTGCCGTCGCTTTTCGCCGTCGCCGTTGCCGTTGCCGTTGCTTTTCGCCGTTGCCAGTTCCCAGTTCCCAGTTCCCAGTTGCCACGCCGTTACCACCAAGCATTTGCTATTTTCGCTCGCCTCGGTCAAAATAGCACACAATGGCCAAACGCAAAGGTAAAAGCAGACAAAGACTCGACTGGCACGCACGATACGAGGCTGGCGATGACGACAGCGCGGACCACAAGGTCAAGGGCAAGTTGACCAAACGCAAAATCAAACTCCCCCCCCGCGACCTGCAAGCCGGTCAGGAAAACACCAACGATCTGCCCAGGCGCCAGGGAATGGTGGTTGGAATGTTCCCCGGCGGAGCCGAAGTGCGAATCGACGGAGCCAGAACCCTCTGCATGATCGCAAAAGCGTTCCGCGCGCCGGAAGGGTCGACCGCACTGGCGGTAGGCGACACCGTTACCGTGGCGATCTCCCGCCAGGAACATCTCGACGCGTCCGACGACGATCTCGATCGCGCCGACGGGATGATCCTGTCACGCGGCCCGCGCGAAACGGCACTGTCGCGCCCGGCGCCCAGGAGCGGGAAACGAAAAGACGAATACAAATCAGAAGTGTTCGAACGCGTTATCGCAGCCAACATGGACGTACTGCTGATAATCGCAGCCACCTGCCAACCGCCGCTGCGGAAACGCCTGATCCAACGATATTTAATAATCGCAGAACGCGGCGAGATGGAGCCGATCCTCGTGCTCAACAAAATCGACCTCGCCCCGCCCGACCCCGAAGTGATCGAACATTTCCGCGAGAGCAACCTGGTGATCGTCGGCGTGTCAGCCGGAACGGGCGAAGGTGTCGAAAAGCTCACCGAGCACCTCACTGATCGGCGATGCATTCTCGCCGGCGCCTCGGGCGTAGGCAAGAGCACGCTGATAAACCGCTTAATCCCAGGCGTTGACCTTGCCACCCGCACGGTGCGCCCCGGCGACTTGAGAGGCCGTCACACCACATCGTCAGCCAGCGTATACGAACTGCCCGGCGGAGGGGTACTGGTCGACACGCCCGGGATTCGCGAACTGGGCCTGCCGATTGACCCAGCCCAACTGCCCTGGTACTTCCCCGAATTTGAACGCTTCACCCCCAACTGCAAATTCAACAACTGCACCCACACCCACGAACCGGACTGCGGAATAATCCAAGCGGTCCAGGACGAACTGATCCCCATTAACAGATTCGAAACCTACCTCCAACTACTAAGTACACTGGAGGAGTGACGGCGAGTGATCAGTGATCAGTTCCTGCCTTCGGCAGGTCAGTAAGCAGTAACGGCGACGGCGACGGCAGTAACGGCAGTAACGGCAACGGCAGAACCGTCGCTCCGCGACAAGTGAAAGCGGCGAGAGCTCGCCGCAGTCCAAAACACCTTGATCGTCACCTTTAACCGTTACTGCCGTCGCCGTTCGCCGTTACTGATTACTGACCTGCCGAAGGCAGGAACTGAACACTGTTCACTTGCCGTTGCCAGTTGCCAGGCTTCATCAAAGCACATCAATCTTCGCCGCCAGAATAAAATCGCTTTCGGTCAGTCCGTCGATTTTATGGGTATGAATCTCAACGGTTACTTTACCCCACGACAGATGCATATCCGGATGATGTCCTTGTTGTTCAGCCACCGCAGCCACATTTTGCACAAACGCCAAACCCGTCATAAAGTCCGGCGAGAGGAACGTTCGCCTCAGATGATGATTATCAACAACTTCCCAATCGCTATTGAGTTCTCCCAGCAGTTCCTCACTTCGCGCCGCATCCATCGGAGGAATTCCGCCCTGACAAGGAATACAAGTTCGTTCACAAAGTTTAGAAGCCATAACAACGGTCCTTTCACTCACAAACCAAGCAATTCACCAAAACATTATAGCCCCCAAAAACAAGATTCACCCCACACCTATTTCTCACCCCGCATTTTGTCGAGCAGTGCGGTAACGACTGTGTGATTTTGGCGAGAGACGCTACGACAACAATCCCGACTTTGTCGGGACGAGGGCCGACGTACCGTCGACCGCTAAACAGAATTACCGGCGCCCTTGTCGTATCTCCGGTATTGGTGGGGATAGTGGCGTTACAAAATCCCAGTGTTGACGCGGTTGCCCTGCTTTAATTGGATTCATTTCGATGTAGTGCGCCGCCGATGCCATGGTTTCATAATCTTCGATGAAAACTTTCCAGGATCGTTTCGCCCAAGGCGTTTCTGTCAGGCTCAGGGCGCGGGTTGCTTCAGCTTTGAATTGTCCTGCTATGTATTCAATTCGGTTCTTGCTGCGAAGCAACAACAAATGCACATGGTCGTTCATAATCGCACACGCATGAACAGTCAAATCGAACTTCTTAACTACTTGATCAAACCCTTGTGCGATGATCCGGCGAGTTGAATCGTCAACAAAAAATTGTCGGCGTTTTGTACGCCCGCGCGAGCTGGTCCAGAATCTTCGCAGTCTATCCCGACTGGGCGGCGGGTCTTGTTTCCCATATTGAACCGCACCCAACGCTTTGAGTTCATCATTATAAACGGTCGTAGAATACGCCCCCCGCGGATCATTCGGAAGCCATGTCCCATAGGTAGTAAAAATCACATGATAAGCAATAACCATAAGATTCCCTTAAAACCACACGCCCCCACACCTCGCCCGGACGCCAGTTTAGCGGTCGACGGCACGTCGGCCCTCGTCCCGACGAAGTCGGGATTGTTCGCCATCGCCGCCGCCGTTTTATTTGTGCCAATCCGGCGCCACGTTGCTTACTGCTTCTGCTGCGGTGGCTTTGCGGCGGAAGTTTTTTTCTTTGGCGAAGCGGGCGTTGCGGCGTCCGTAATAGCTTCCGTAAAACTGATAGTTCGCATCGACCCATCTGCTAAGGATCATCAGTTCGTTCGGCGTTAAACGCTTGCTGTGATCCTTCTTTTCGTTGTTCTTGTGAGTCTTGTCGGTCAGCATTTTAATCATCGTGCTCTGGTAGCATCCCAGGGACTTGGGCGGCAGCATGGCGCCGTTGTAATTGCCCCGATCGCCCTGCCGGAACGATGTAAACTCAGACAGAATCGGGCCAGCCAACTGCTTGGACGCCAACTCCTGGTACGATGTGCTGTAGTGACCCTTAACCTCGCCGGTGAGCGTTAATTTACCCGCCGGTTCGCCCTTTTTCTGCTTCCCATGACACGAAACGCACTTGGCGTCGAATATCGGCTGGATGTCGGTGGGATAGTGGATCACCTGCATCGGCAGATCGTCGCCGCCGTTTTTCTTCAGATCGCACGGCTGGGCTTGCGGTTTGCTCGGAGCCCGTTTCATCGCCAGCGGTTTAGTCATCGCAACCGGAGCAACTACCCGGCCCGGCCCGCCGTGACAACCCACACACGAGCGAACTTCGCCCGGGCGGTAGTTCACATACGTTCGTTCGCGTTGGATTTCACGGAAATCCTTATCTAACGCCTGGAAGAAAATGTTACGATCTGCAGGTACTTCAAAACTGGCCGACCCGTCGGCTTCCACGGGCACCACGCCCCACTGTACTCGGGGCCAGAGTGCCGCTTTCCAACCGCTGCTGCTGGCTCCACCGCCCCATCGCCGTCCGGTCGCCCAATATCGCGGGACCGCTTCGTTGATCCTCAGCCACTTAACTTCACCGGCCTTCACGCCGGGCATTCCCTTTGTGATATCGGTGACCACGCAGAGCGCCTTGTTGCGTTTGGCCAGCGTCGTATCGCGCGTGGGGCGAATCTCCGGCGGAGTCTTGCGGGCCATTAGCGGCGTGGCGTGCCAGCACGACAAATTCGCGTCCTTGTGGATCAGGCGATGGGAGCCCTTGGTGTCAATCAAATACAAGCCGTACGCGTTGGCGGTGTTCTTGTAATGATCGGCGGGGTTGGGTTTGTACGAGACAATAAACGTCGTGTCGCTCACCGGCCAGGGGTGGGTGTATAGGTGGCCCGATGTTCCGTTGCGATCGTGACGGTATGATCCGTCTTTCTGACGGAAGTGCCAGCCCGGCTCGGTGCGGCGTTCTACAAAAATGTGCGGAGTGAGGTTAGTCACTGCGTATTTATCGTCGAACTGTTTGTATTCCTTTTCGTCGGGGTCGGGTCCGCGTTTGCGGTTCGGGCGGGACGGATCGACCAGCATAATCGCGCCAACGCATCCGCCTTGCGGGAAGTGGCAGGTTCCGGCGCTAACAAAGCGAAGTTCTTTCCCGGGCATCGGCTGGGGGTACATGTAAACTGTGGTCGAATCGTCGCCACCGCCGTAAACTTCCTGCGGCATGGCTCCGTCGGGGTGCATGTTCCATATCGTTTTGCCTACGCGGGCGCCCTTGTCAACGTACTCCCAGCGGTGGTACATCACTCTGCCGTCATCGAGCACTACCGGGCAGAATTCACTTACTAAGCTGGCGGTGAGCTGTTGCACGTCGCTACCGTCGGCCTTCATACTGTGCAGCGTGGGCGATACCAAAGCCGCCGACCCGCCGCACAAAACCGTTCGCTCGCTGCGTGTCGATGAGAACATTATTCTACCACTGGGCAAGTAGCACGGGTGAATGTCGTCTGTATGCCAGCCGCGGCGCCATCGCGCGACTTTCTCGGCCTCGTCCGCCGGAGCCTTAGACACCTGCCGCAACCCCTTACCGTCAGCCCCAACTTCCCAGACGCGGAAGCCCATGTTCCCTGCCTGACGGAAATCGAACAGTACTTTACTCGCGTCGAACGAAAGTGTCATCTTACCGATGAACCCCTTCCCGCCGGGCAACTGGGCCGCAGTAACCACCGCCCGCTCCTTCTTCGTGCGAACGTTGTATATATAGATACCGTTTTCGGGCAGGAACCTGTCACCGCTGGTCCCGTTGTTGATATCGGTATAGTAGTGATCTGACGAGTATTGTTTGCGTTTGACGAAGATAATCTCATCGCATCCGATATCCCCGGGCGTAACCGCGGTCTCGGTGATAGTAGGCGAGTATGCGTTGGGCGCCGGCTTGGCGGCTTTGCGACGGGCCGCAACAGCAACTACCACCAGACTACCGATGAGCATCAGCCCCAGCACGGGAAGAACGATACGGTTCAGTGAAAAACGCAGCTTAGAACTGGCCATAACAACACCTTTCAAACGACGCCAAAAAAAACACCTGACAAAATCGCCGCTTGCAATAGCAGCAGAGCAATCTATTATCCCAGCCAAGCAGACAAAAACAAGGAATAAGGCGAGCGGGATGCTTTTCGCCGCCGTTGATGTTAGCCGTTCCCAGTTGCCGTTGCCGTTGCCGTTGCCGTTGCCGTTGCCGTTGCCGTTCCCAGTTGCCAGTTGCCACGCCGTTTACCAGCTTTTAAACCTATAATGTATTATTATTCCAAGACGATTGGATTGCAGCATGATATAATTACATGGTATTACGTCCCTTACAAAACAGTCGCGGAGAACCTATGACTCTGAAACGTAAACTTGGCTTCTGGAGCGTGTTCTGCATCGCCTCGGGCGCGATGATCAGTTCGGGCCTGTTCATACTGCCCGGACAGGCGTTCAAAATATCCGGACCGGCGGTAATTCTGGCCTACGCACTGGCGGCGCTAATGGTAATACCGGCGCTGCTGTCAAAAGCAGAACTCGCCACCGCAATGCCGAAAAGCGGTGGGAGTTACTTCTTCATCGAACGCAGCATGGGCGCGCTACCGGGCACACTGGCGGGACTGGCGGCATGGCTCTCACTGGCACTGAAAAGCGCATTCGCGATGATCGGTATCGGAGCCTTCGCACGCCTGCTTTTCCCAGACAGCGACCTGACGCCCCTGCAATGGGAATGGGCGATCAAAGGCGTCGCCATTACATGCTGCGTGGCGTTCATGGCCCTTAACATACTCAGCGTAAAAGTCACCGGACACCTGCAAATCGCCATGGTCGTCGGACTACTGGCCGTGCTCGTGCTATTCGTCGTCACCGGCCTGCCGCACGTACAACAACATCCAAACTACGACAAATTCATGGACGAAGGCTTCGGTAATGTCTTCGCAACCGCGGCGCTGGTGTTCGTATCATTCGGCGGACTTACCAAAGTCGCTGCCGTCGCAGAAGAAGTCCAACGCCCAGGCCGCAACATTCCCCGCTCAATGCTACTGGCCGGCGGGATCGTATCACTACTCTACATCGCCACACTGTTCGTTCTGGTGGGCACCGTAAGCGGCGATCAACTCCGCGCCGGGCCATACGGCGACATGACGCCGCTGAGCACCGCAGCAAGCGGATTCATGGGGAGATTCGGCGTTATCGCACTGTCAACGGCTGCGATTCTGGCGTTCGTGACCACCGGTAACAGCGGAATCCTGGCTGCGTCACGCAACCCGATGGCAATGAGCAGGGACAAGTTCCTACCGGCCGCTTTCGCCAAAGTTTCAGCCCGCTTCGGGACACCGTACGTCAGCATTATCGTCACCGGCGTGTTCATGATCTGCATGATCGCGTTCCTGTCGATCAGCAACCTGGTGAAAGTCGCAAGCACAATGATGCTCGTACTGTTCCTTCTGGTGAACCTCGCGGTGCTGATAATGCGCGGCAGCAAGCTGCAAAACTACCGCCCGCAATTCAAAAGCCCCATGTTCCCGTGGGTGCAACTTGCCGGAGTGGGCCTGTACGCATCATTAATAACCGCACTGGCTGCGAAACTCGGCCCCGTGCCAATACTCACCGCAGGCGGATTCCTGCTGTTCGGCGTGGGTTGGTATTTCGTATACGTCCAGCCTAAAACAACGCGAAAAAGCGCACTGGTGCACGCCGTTCGCAGGCTCGTAGCCAAAGAAATGGTGCACAACAAACTCGAAGACGAACTGCGGGAAATCGCTCTCGAACGCGACCAGATAGTGCACGACCGATTCGACCGACTCATTAAAAACTGCGAGATACTCGACCTGCCGGAAGAAACGTCCGCCGAGGAGCTGTTCGAAAAATCGGCAGACGCACTTACCGATCGCCTGAACATCGCCCGTGGCACGCTGCTGGAAAAATTCCGCGTACGCGAGACCCAATCGAGCACGGTGATTATGCCCGGCCTGGCGATACCGCACATAATCGTCGACGGCGAGGGCCTGTTCGATCTACTGGTGGTGCGATGCGGCAAGGGCGCTATTTTCGGACCGGACCAACCGAAGATCCAGGCGGCCTTCGTACTCGTAGGATCAGACGATCAACGCAATTACCACCTGCGAGCCCTGATGGCGATCGCTCACATCGTCCAGGAGCACAACTTCATGACAAACTGGTTGGCCGCACCCCAGGCAGAACACCTGCGAGACATCCTACTACTATCAAGCAGACAAAGAGACGTGGAAGATTGAACGGCAAGTGAGCAGTGAGCAGTTCCTGCCTTGCGGCAGGACAGTAAGCAGTAACGACAACGGATAACGACAACGGATAACGGCAACGGATAACGGCAACGGATAACGACAACGGATAACGGCAACGGATAACGGCAACGGATAACGGCAACGACAGTACCGGTTGACAGTGATAATCAAGGTGTTTTGGACTGCGGCGAGCTCTCGCCGCTTTCACTTGTCGCGGAGCGACGGTTTTGCCGTGTGCCGTCACTGCCGTTGCCGTTACTGCCGTTGCCGTTACTGCCGTTGCCGTTGCCGTTGCCGTTACTGATCACTGACCACTGATTACTGATTACTGCCCACCGCCGCCGTTCAAAACTCGCGTCGTTTTCTCGCTGGCGGGATGTTCAGGATCCGTCGGTATTTCGCCACGGTTCTGCGTGCGATTGTGACGCCCTGCTTGGTTAGTTCCTCCGCCAGTTTATCATCGTTCAACGGTTTGGACTTGTCTTCGTTATCGATAACTTCCTGCAGTTTGCCCCGCACAACGTCCCAAGCCACATCCTTGCCCTCAGCGGTTTTCGTCCCACCGGAAAAGAACATTCGCAACGGGTATATTCCGCGCGGGGTCTGTACGTATTTACCTGATACTGCACGACTTATTGTGGCTACATGCACGCCGACTTTAGCGGCGATATCGGCCATTGGCAGCGGTTTGAGCGATTCTTTCCCTTGGTCCAGGAAGTCGCGTTGCACGATGAACACCTCAGCAGCCACTCGCTGGATCGTTCGTTTCCGCTGGGCAATCGCCTCGACAAGCCATTGGGCTGAACGAATGTTCTTCTGCAGGAATTGTCTCGTTTCGATTTCCGTTTTGCGGTCCCTGGCCAGGCGGCGGTAGTCTTCTGAAATGCACAGTTCCGGTGAGCTGCCGTCGGCCATGGATACTATAAGCTGGCCGTCGATATCGATATCGACGAGTATTTCCGGTGTAATAATTGGCGTTGATCGTTGCGCTATAAGCAGCCCGGGTTTGGGGTTCAGGTGCGAGAGATTATCGATCGCGGTTTTGATCGCCTCAATGCTCTTGCCGGTTCGCTGTGCGATTCTCGGCAGGCGATTCATTTCGATATCGCGAAGAAATCGTGATACCAGCAGCATTTCGACTGACACGTCCATTCCGGCTTGCATTTCGGCCTGGAGTTGCAGCATGAGGCATTCAGCCAGGTCCCGCGCAGCGACTCCCACCGGCTCCAGCGACTGGACCAGCGTAAGTGCGCCTCTCAGGGTTTCGGCATCGAACGATCTGTGTGAATCGTCCATCTCGGCCAGACTCGACAGTTCGGTGCGAAGGTATCCGTCCTCGTCGATCAGCGAGATTATCAATTTACCCGCCGCTCGAACGGCGTCCGAAACGTCAACAAACGCCCACTGCCCCATAAGATATTCGCTCAGCGACTCGCTCGGCGCGGGCGTGTTAGCCATCGCGTCCAGTTTACGATCTCGCTCACCAGACAACTGCGCCGAAGAGCGAGGGGGAGCCTCGATACTGGCGAACTCACCATCGTATTCGTCGCTGAAATCCGCTAATCGCTCGAAATCATCACTATTTCCGTTATCATCGGCGACGACCATATCCTGCTCACCGCGATCAATACTCTCGGTTTCGATGGACGTCGAATCACCGTCAAAATCGTCGGTCGTAACTTCCAGAACCGGATTGGCCTCCATCTCCGCATCAATCCGCTCCTGAAGCGCGAGCATGGGCAGCTGCAGAATCTCCATGGCCTGGATAATCCGCGGCGCCAGCTTCATCTGCTGCTGCATCCCCATATGTTGTGTAACATTAAGCCTCATATCATTCCATTATACAGCCCAAACCCGTGGCGCAAAGAGACCAAATACGATCTAAAAAAATAAGCAAAAAAACCGACCACACAACGCAGTCGCCGTTGCCGTAAGCCCTCGCCGTAAGCCGTTGCCGTACCTAGAACCGAGCACCTAGAACCTAGAACCTGCCGTTCAAACCTCGCGGCGTTCATTGAGCGCGTCGGAAAGTATTGATCGGTTCGCGTATTCGATTTGTCCGCCTGCCGGAAGCCCTCGCGCCAGGCGGGTGATTTTCACGCCGAGCGGTTTGAGACATTCGGCGATATAGAGGCTCGTGGAATCCCCCGCCACTGTCGGGTTCGTCGCCAGGAGGACCTCTTCAACCCCGCCGCCCTGAACTCGCGCTTCAAGTTCGCCGATGGTCAGATCTTCCGGTTCGATCCCGTCCAAAGGAGCGATATGGCCCATTAATACGTGGTAAACACCCGTGTAACTTCCCGTGGCTTCTAGGCTTAGCAAGTCCTTGGGCTGTTCGACAACGCATATCTGCGCCGCATTTCGGCGAGGATCAGCACAAATCGCGCACAGTTCGTCTTCAGCCAGGTTGAAGCATCGGCTGCAAGGGCGAATTCGCGTTTTGACGTCCCGAATGGCGTCGGCCAGCGCCAACGCCTCAGCCTCGGGCGTTTTGAGTATATGGAACGCCAAACGCTCCGCCGTTCGGGCGCCGATACCAGGCAAGTTGCCCAACTCAACCATTAACCGTTCGATTGTTTCACTGTATCCAGCCATTTCACATTCAATCCGTTTCTTGCGAGTCTACCCTAACAGTCCGCCCAGACCGGGGATTTCAGCTCCGCCTGTCAGTTCCTTCATTGCTTCTTTGGCGGCGTCGGCGGCCTGTTCCTGAGCCGCTGACACTGCTGCTGCTATAAGGTCTTCAAGCACTTCGGTCTCGACATCGCCCAATAGCTCCTTATCAAGCTGCACGCCAACGATCCGCAGCTTGCCCGTAACAGTCGCACTAACCACCCCACCGCCAGCCGACGCGGTGAAGCGACTTTCGTCGAGTTTCTGCTGCATCTCGGGCAGACGAGTCTTCAACTCGCCAACCATTTGCATCATCTTACCAATATTACCGAACATCATATCTCCTAAGTTAAAAAATAGTATGGGGTCAGAGCGTCATTAGTCACTAGCACTAATCCGGATATACACTAATGACTAATGACGCTCTGACCCCACATCTTCCTCGGGCTCTACTTCAGTGGCCAATCCGGCTAGCGGGTCGCGACGAGTGTCCATTACCGTACCTTTGAAGGCGTCCAATAACGCCTTAACGGCGGGGTCTTCGGCGATTTCCGCGGTTTCGGCGGCACTCAAACCGCCAAACGCACGCCGCACAGGACGCTGAGCGTCGGCGCCGTCACCGGCCTGAAGCTTACACAGAATCGGCATGCCCGCCAGCGCCGTAAGCACCTCGTTAATATCGCCGATCATCTTCTCGCCTCGCCGACGAAGCCCTTCATGATCACTGTCATATTCGAGAGTCAGCACTCCATCGGCCAGTTCGACAACACCGGCCGGACCCAGCACGCCGGCAACCTGCATCGCCTTGGCGTCAACTAATGTATCGATCAAAACTTTCCAGTTATCGCCAAGCCAACCAGTAGTCCACTGAATAACGCCGGACTGGTTTGCAGACCCATCACCCCTATCCGTATTTTCTTTGGGTGAAGCGGTTTGCGGTTGAGGCTTGCTTGCGGTTTTGGTCGTCGCTGGTCGAGCGGCCTGAGGTTTAGCTGGTGAAGCTAGAGGGAGTTTTTTTTTTGACCGGCGCCAACGCCCATCGACGCCAACTGCTCGAGGCGTTCGATTATGTGTTCGGGGCTGATAAATTTTTCGGCTTCTGCCAGGCGTACAAGTGTGGCTTCGATGAGTCCGCGTGCAACGCTTGACCCGCGAATATTCCGCCCGGCGGCCTGCAGCAACGCCAAACCGTGCACCAGCACCGGGGTGCTGAATCGCGTAGCCAGTTCGCTGACGGCTTTTAGCTGCATTTCGGGTAGTTCTATCAGATCGCTTTGGGCTCCGCATGTCGACACGAGCATCATATTGCGATAAACCCCGCCCAGAGCGACAATTATGCTGTTCAGAGTGACGCCGCTTTGCAACACGCCGGCCAGTGCGCCCAAGGCGGCGGCTGAGTTCCCGTCGGCGATGGCGGCGGCGATATCGTTCATCCGTTCATCTGACGGGGTTCCGAGTATCCGCACCACGCCTTCGTCGGTAACTTCGCCCGCGGCGGACATTAACTGATCCAGCAGGCTCAAACCGTCTCGCATTGATCCGCCTGCAGCCCGTGCGACGCGGAATAGCGCATCGTCAGCCGCCGTTACTTTTTCGGCGTCGCAGAGAGTTCGCAGGTGTGCTGCGATGGCTCGTGTGGGTATGTTGCGGAAGTCGAAGCGTTGGCATCGGCTTAGGATGGTGGCGGGGATTTTCTCGGTTTCAGTGGTCGAGAATATGAATTTCACGTGCGCGGGCGGTTCTTCGAGCGTTTTCAGCAGCGCGTTAAACGCTTCTCGCGTGAGCATGTGAACTTCATCGATATAGTAGATTCGGAAACGGCTTCGCGACGGCCGGAAGATTGCGTTTGATCGCAGTTCGCGGATATCGTCGATGCTTCGGTTTGATGCTCCGTCGATTTCGACCACGTCCATATCGTCGCCGCGCCCGATCGAAAGGCAGACTTCGCATTCGTTGCAGGGTTCGGCGGTGGGTTCATCAGACGCCAGGCAGTTCAACGCCTTGGCCAGAATGCGGGCCATCGTCGTCTTGCCCACACCGCGAGTGCCCGTAAACAGGAATGCATGGGCGATTCGCCCTGTTTTAATAGCGTTTACGAGTGTCTGGCCGATATGCTCCTGCCCGACGACTTCGTCGAACGTATTGCTTCGATATTTTCGTGCCAGAACAAGATAAGACATTTTTATCCGAACCAATCAACGCGATTAAAAGGTAAAAAAAAATGTCGTGCAGGCTCCACTTCGAACATGCGCATTTAGGCCCGCCTGTCCCGATAGCTCCAGTCAGGCGATCCTCCGGCACACATCGCAAGACGCTTATGGCTGCTTCCTTCCGGACCTGACCAGGTTCACGGTGCGACGTTGCAGAGGACCCAACTTTCAACACTACAGGCCAAACAGGTTATCTCAACGCACATAACCCTCGGCGGAGCGTTCGGTCCCGCTATAGCGGATTGCGGGTCACATCGATAAAATCGACAATCAGGGCACCGCTAGCGCCCCACCTAGCACGACGCCAAGATATTAGCACACCTATACCCCAAAACGCCACAGAAATTTGATATGCGATTTCTAATTGGGATATCTGATTTGGGATTTGGGATTTTAGATTTGGGATTTAACGACATAAAACCTAACGACATAGAACCTACACTGGTCGATCATTTGACCGCTTGCGGTTTCGCACGCCTTTGTTTTTATGTCATCCGAAGAACCTAACCACACAAAAAGCCCGCCGATGAACTGACGGGCTTTTTGTGTAGCATTGTCTTTTGCTTATCACTCAGCGTTTCCGTCTTCGCCTCAAGACCGCCAATCCGCCGAGTGTCAGTAGCGTGAGGGTGGTCGGTTCGGGGACCAGAAGGAAGGGGCTGAGACTGGTCGTATCCACCGAAATAGTGTTCCCCAAGAGGTCGATCACGCCCGGGAGCGTTTCCCAGGACGATCCGGTCCAATGAAGGATATGCAGATCCTCTTCGGGCCACTGCAGACCGACCGGGTCGTATTGGAACACGACAGTGGCGCCGCCGGCGAATTCGCCGGTAAACTCAGCCTGCCAGCACTGGAGGGTCGGTTGGGGCACATTATCGGGCAGTGCTCCATACATCAACGCGATATCCGCGGAATCCCGCACTGCATATTCCGCAAAGAACGAACCATCTACAACAATGGAGCCAAAGGTTGCCTGGGCGCCCCCGGTCTGACCGAGGCCGAGATCCACCGGGCTCAGATCCCCGACATTACGGAAATTGCTCGGAGTCAGCAGGAATCCTTGCTGGTCGCTTCCTGCGTATTGATCGGCAGACCCGTATCCGCATATCTGCCCGTGCTGGTTGATACCCGTTGCCTGCACCAGTCTCCAACCGTTCAGACCGGTGACCATCGTGTTGAGATCGTGAATAGTGCCATCGGGATCCCAAAGGGTCGCATAGCGGCGGTCGTATATCCCCGTTCCGCTGTTGCGGGAATACCCCACCGTCTGCCCCTGGTTGTTAATGTCGCCGATGCCGCCGTTGCTATGCCTGTCATAGGGAAGGATCCCGTATGGGCGGAACGTACCGCCGACATCCCACACGCCCGGGCTTCCTCCAGATCCACCGGCCACCTGTCCGTGATCGTTGATCGCCGACGCGCCGCCCAACCCCAACTCATGCGGCGTTCCGTCCGGGTCCCATATGTACGCGTAACCCACGTAGTTCCCATCGTATTTCTGGACAGTCCCCGCCGCGTGGTTGGAGGAATTGATATCATACGCATAGGCATGCACGCCGGGGCGGGCCAGGGGATTGATCGTCCCATTGTACCGGAACGCGGTGTAATTCACGAATACCTTGGAATCACCCACGACTAGCCCGTTGTCGTTGATTCCGCGTGGCCGAGAGAGTCCTGATCCACCGTTCGGGCTGGGGTCCAAGTTGCCCACGCCGGTCCAACTACCGTTCGTCCAGATGAATCCGCGAGTCCCTCCGCCCACCTCGTACCCGGTGATTTGGGCAGCGTTGTTGATATCCTGGATGTAAATCGAGCTCCCCTCGGGCGTCATAAGCCCCAGGGACTCAAATCCGACTCCCGGAGTCCAAAGGTGCCCGCGCGACCCAGTGGTGATTGCGATTTGCCCAAAGTCATTGAGCGCCACCCCGCGAGACCATGTTGCCCCGGTTGGTCGGCCGGTACGTTCAATCGTGTAGCTGACCGCCCCGCCCGCTCTGGCCACAAAACCCAAACCAACAACCACAGAAACAACCAGAATTGCCTGTTTCATTTTGCTCACCTTTCAGATTAAGTAGACATCAAAAGTATCACAAATGGGAACTTGGC
This sequence comes from Phycisphaerales bacterium, assembly GCA_018645065.1. Lineage (GTDB taxonomy): Bacteria > Planctomycetota > Phycisphaerae > SM23-33 > SM23-33 > BS750m-G57. The sequence continues at coordinate 10,827 of JABGPF010000045.1, read as the reverse complement.
CGACGATGGCCTTGAGGTGGTGCGAGTGAGCGAGACGCCCATGCCTCAGCATGAATAGCTCTGCCGCTCCCAGAAGCAGACTAGAGCAACCAACAGTATACCCGCACATCCTGATTTGACCAAGACTAAAATGCGCCACAGAGGAAAACGTCACAGAAATTTGATTTGGGATTTAACGGCGATTTTGACGGCGAACAGCGTGCGAAACCGCAAGCGGTTATACGACCAATAATAGGGGACAGTCACCTATTAAATGGAGCAACAAACAGGTGCCTGTCAGTAGGTTATTGTTCGTTAGTCACGCAACCGCTTGCGGTTTCGCGCCGTTCGTCGTTCAATCCCAAACCTGCCTGCCGGCAGGCAGGTCCCAAATCTACAATCCCAAATCAAATGGTTCTGTTAGCAGGTCTACTAGTAGATCGTCTGGTGCTGTTGGTTGTGGAGCGTCGGTTAGTGGGGCCAGATCGTACTCATCTGTCGCGGCGAGTTGGGTTGTTGTAGTTGTTGTCGGCTGGGGTTGCGATATGTATTGGTCTACTGATAGTGATTCCGCCAGTAAATCGGTCGCCGTAGTTACCGCCAGCGAAGGCTCTGGCGTCGCTGGTGCGTCGCTTGCATAATTTTCATCAACCGGTTCGGGCGCCTGGGCGATAGTTGGCTGGGCTGTCGCTATTGGAGCGGCAGACGGTTCGGGCGCCAGGGGCGGGAAGATCGGGGTTTCCACCGCCTGCCCGAAGCGGTTTCGCATGATTATAAAATCAGTAAGCCCGACTCGCCCGTCGCCATTGAAGTCGGCAAGCAGGTCTTCGCTCTGGCCAAACTCGCTGAGAAGCGTCGCTATGTCATCGTCGTCGACCGCCCCGTCGCCGGAACTGTCGCCAACTGAATTGCCCAAGTAGAACACGTCATCCTCAACCAGAGGCATATTTTCCGTTGCGAATACTGTAACCTCAACCCACTGGTTTACGATGTCGCCGTCGGCCCATACGAGCACAACGCGATCTGAACCGCCAACACCCTGGCCTGCTCGAACAGTTACGCTCGGAGCCGGGCCGTCCTCGGTCCACATATCCGTGTCCGGATCGTAAATTCGCACGCCGATGTCATCGGCTAGCGGGTCGCCCTGCAAACCGCTAACGTCAACCATAACGCCGTTTATCCCGCGCCAATAGTTGCTGTAGTTCTCTGAAGAAACATCTTCGCCCGGCAGCAGAACCGTCTTGGACGAATCTATCGCCAGATCGTCATCACCGCCGGCATCCCACGCCGAATTATTGTAAAACACATGGCGACCGGAAATTGTAGCGACCGGATCAACCGTAACGTCAAACGTATTTTCAATCCACGCACCGCCGGAGTCGGTCGCCCGGACAGTAACGGAGCCTGAACCGCTCTGGCCGGATGCGTATACAAGCGACAACTGCGAGCTGTTCACAGCGGCGGTGATAAGTCCGATATTTGTATTCCCGGTAACCGAAAACGCGAGCGAGTCGCCCGGGTCGGCATCGCCAAATGCGCCCAGCAGAGACACGAGGGTCTCTGGCGCATCCTGGTTCACTGTCACATCGTCGATCCCGTTAAGCACGTACGGAGCGGTGTTGTCAACCCAGGGGCTCAGGCGGTTGCCCGGTATAGGCCTTTCAAGCGTTGCGTCAGGCAAGCGCCAGCCCACAGCGAAATTGTCACCGCCCCCGCCTTCCTTCTGCAACGCTTCTATGTAATACCGTCGCCCAGCCACCAGATACATCTCAGTAGATTCCTGCGATGCGAACTTGGTCCAATCCCGCGAACCAGCCCAACCGGGCACCGAGGCGATCTGTTGCTTGTTTTCAGGGTTTTCATCGGTCGACAACCACAATTCTCCGTTATCGTCTGTGGCGATCCAGAACACATAGTTGCCCGTGGTCGGCGGATGGATGTATCCTCGAATGCGGGTTCCGTAGCTGTCAGCCCATCCGGAGGGAGCTTCAAAGCTGGTCAATTCGTCCGAACCGCTGGGATTGTCGGGGTAGTTGGGACTGCCGGTCAGCAGCGGTATCTCATTACCGCCAATGCCCGTCCACCATTCCCGAAGGATCGTACCGGAACCCTCAAGATGGAAAACAAACGAGTCCTGCAGATCGGCTGGCATCACGCCTCCGAAAACCGTCTGCACGTTATTAACCGTCAGAAGATAGGTCTGTGCGACCTGCAACGGTGAAGTCACAAGGGTAACGCTAACCTGGTTCGGACCGAGAACGGCCGACTGCACCGTCGCCCCGCCTATAACGTAGTTGCCCACATCCTCAGCCGACACAGCTTCAACCGGTTCGCTAAAGGTGATCCTGATCGATGTTTCATTCAAAACCTCGGTGAGCACCATACCGGGGATAACGATAGACTCCTGGCTGCACAGTTCGCTTGCGTATCCGTCACGATTGACCGCCGCAATGCGATACGAATACGGCATGGTCAACTCAACGTTCAAATCACTGTAGTCCGACGTTGTAACGGTTGCGATTTGCGTGTTGTTGCGGTAGATCACATAGTGGTCGACATGGCTTTGCAGATCGGTCGAATCGTCCCAGTTCAGATCGATGCGCACCCCGTCGACATTCGTAGCCGTCAGATTGGCTGGGATCGTAGGCGGAGTGGTGTCAAGATAGACATTCTCCGCATCGGGCGTACCCCCCAGGGGGCCTGTGCCCCAACTGCTCGGATCGTTACCGTAGAGGTTGGCGTCGGTTCGGCTTAGTGAGTACCCCAACCCGTCGGGCTCGGCCGGCCAGGGGAGATTATCGCCATAGTTCACGTAATCGGCCCGGAAATACGGGAGGTATCCGCTGACCTGCTCTGGCACGCCGGCTTGGAGAATTTTCAGTTTCTCACCATTGTTCGAGAGATTTCCGCTGTAGGCGCCGGCTACATTTTTCCCCGCTCCGTAGCGTGACTCGAACGCGTCGGGATTGCTTACCAGCAGGACATATTCGCCCGGGGCCAGAGACGTGACATCGCACGTGTCGGCGGTGAAATCGCCCGAGGCGTTATCAACCGTTGTGGTCTGGCTCGTGCCTGTATGCACAAACCTGACCTGGTCGGCGATGGTCCACTGGCCTGGATCGTCGGTTCCGCGAGTGAGCTGAACTGTCGCGGCTCCGTCGAAATCGTAGGTTCCCAGCAAGACCCATCGGTCTGCATACGGATTAATATTCTGATCGAGGGTAACGCTGGCCGACCCGCCTGCGTAGGTGATATCGTATCGGGCGGCCGAATCGAGCGAACGTGTGTTCAGTTCTCCGTCGAGAATGTTCCATCGCACAAACACCTGATGCTCGCCAGCCGGAAGCGTCGCCTGCCACTGTGCGCTCATACCGGCTTGGAGTGTTCGTATCTCGTCGCCCAGGCGGTCGGCGGGGTTCCATCCGAAGCTGAAGCCAACGCCCGGTCCGATGTAATACTGCGTAAGGTCCAGCGTCGAGTCGCCGCGGTTGTAAAGCTCTAGGAACTCGAAATCGTCTTCGCTGATGAATCCGGCTGTGATATCGGCGGGCGTCGGGGCGGACGGGTGATACATACCCTCGTTAATTACGAGATCGCCGATGAACGGCTCGGCGTTAACGTGATCGACATCGAGCGGTCCGAATGTGGGCGTGCTGAGCAGCGTAAAATCGCTGCGGCTGGTGCTTTTGAAATGCAGGCCGAACGTCATACCGTTGGGTGATGCGCCAAAGTCAACATGCTCGCGATACCCGCCGGGAACCACGGCTGGGGCGCCGTCGATTTCGACATCAGCGTACGAAGACAGATACACGTCATCGCCGAACTCGCTGAGTGCGAACGCGACCGCCGAGCCCGGGTCTCCGCTGGTTGCGCCGAAGTGATCGTCTTCGGTAAGCAGCAGGTATCCGCCAGCGGGGATCACCGTACCGTCGGCGATGCGATACTTCATAAGATCGGCGCTGGTGTCGCCCGAATCGCTGAGGAACCATCCGCTGATGTCAATGTCCGATTCGAGAGTATTGTGCAGTTCGATAACGTCGTTGGGGTATCCGTCGGAGTGAGCCAGCACTTCGTTGATGACAACTGAGCCCGGTAAAACGCCTCCGCTTGCACTGCCCGGACTTCCGCCAACCAAGCCGCTGGCGGTCCAGTTAGACTTATTGTCCCATTCGTCGCGATCGGCAAGTTCGTCCACGATCGTCAGCGAGAATCCGCCGCCGTCGGTAGGCTCATACCATCCGTCACTGTATCTGAACGACTGTATAAGCCCGTCGACCGTGTCTGATATGGTGATCTTCTCGCCGCTGTTGGACAATTTATCGGGAAATCCGCCGACCAGATTCATGCCATCGGTTTCGTATCGCGATTCGAACGCCGCAACATTCTTCGCAACGACAACAAACTCACCCGGCCCGAGGATTGTCACCCCGCTGGTTGCGAACGAGAAGGTGATTCCCTTGGTGAAACTCACGCCGGAAATGTCCAGCGTCTGATCGCCGACGTTGCGAAGCTCGACAAACTCGAACTCATCGCTATCGTAATCGCCTCCGGGCGGAGGGTCCTGCGGATTGTACATGATTTCCGTTATGCGGAGCGAGCGAGTCAGTTCGGTTTCGTTCGACACGTCGGGGCAGAACTGGACCGGATCGGACCAGTGGCTCCATCGTCCGGTGGCGTCCTTCATGCGAACTCTCGCACGGTAGGCGTGACCTACGTCGAGCAAGGCCGGCGGGATGGTGATCTGGTCGTCGAACACCGCCAGCTCACCGCTGTGCCATACGTCCGTTATTTCGTAGTAGATCGGAGCTGCAGGATCGTACGCAGGCGCCGTCGGATCGGTAACTTCGCCGATGCGCCACTCCATCGCGGTAAACGCCGAGCCAGTCGGGCTGCTGAATGCTGACGACTGGAACGTCAGGCGATTTACCGGGAAGCCGGCCATTCCGACTGATGTGATCGCAGGCGTTTGGGGTATGGCTGCGTCGGTCGTGTCGGTATCGAACTCACGACTGGTCCCGGATATGTAGTCCTTCATGATCTGGACCATTCCGTCGAAGTCCTTCGTGGGAGCCTTCTGATAAAATCGCCCGTACCCGGACTTGCCGGAGTTAACGTAAGCCGAGCCCATAATGGGGTTGTAGTCCCAGAACGCCCGGTCAGCATCGAGGATGGACAGCTCGCCATCCGGCGCGTCAACCACGGAAGCCAACTCGTCCAACAACGCATACATCTGATCGGTGTTGTACAGCAGATCGTCTATCTCGCGGAGGCGGTTTTCGAACTCGATATCCAGCGCGGGATTGCTCAGAATATCTCCATATCTGCGGAACGGGTCCTCCCCGTTTCCGTACATATTGTTAGCCCAGGTCAGGTCCAGATCCCACGGGAGCATCGTCCAGAGCCCCGTCTCCGGATCGTTATAGAAGAAGTAGTTCTTTCCGTAAGCGATGTCGCCGTGATGGATTCCCTCGACAGTCGCGCGATAGGAATAGTAACTCTCCAGACTCACATTGTCGCGCCACCACTGCTCGTCGGGATTTGTGGCTCCGTAAAGAACATTCTTGAACGCGACATAGTCCGAATTGTCGGGCACCGCAGTCGGCCCCTGATTGTTCTTGGGCAGTTGGGCGTTGCCCCCTTCGATTTTGTATAGGTTCCCGTCCGGCAGATCGTGCTCTTCGAGGAATCGTCCGTCCATCTGTTCGATGGCAAGGTAAAGCCCCTGGAAGTCGCCACTGTACTGGTCCGGACCGTTTTCGTCGTCGCCGGCTACGATTCGGAAGTGCAGCCAGTTGGTGTTCGGAGCCTCCACGCCGGTGAGGTTGAACATCTTGAAACCAGCGGATTCGAACATCCCCTGCTCACCGCGATGCTGATAATCGCCCTGCTGAATAATCGCCGAGAAGTTTAGTTTATCCCACGTGGTATCGTACAAATTCCCGTAGTCATCGCGGGCCTGGAACGAGTGGCCGCGGTTGAAATCGAACTTCCACATGTTCTTGCCCATGGCGTAACGCCATCCGCCGCCTCGGGCACGGTAGTGAATGTTATCGTAGACCACGCCGTCGTAAATCAGCGTCCCTTCCCACGGATAATCGCTGCCGCCGTAAGAGCTGCCCGGCAGGACTTGGTCGGCCTGTCCGTCGCGATAGGGAACGTGCTGGGCGTCGACATGATCCTTGCGTTTGGTGATCAGCGTGTAGACCGGTACGCTCGTGAGCGTTTCGGAGCTGTAGGTAACATCGGGCTCTACGCCCGGGCGGTCCGAGCCGGTCCAGTCCGGGACGCCGTCGTAAACGTAATATGCAAAGTTACCGGCTGCGTCGTCAGCGTACGGGCCTGTGCGCGAAAGGCTCGCCGCCGACGCGTCGGTCGCCGTTATGCGATAGCGTACCAGGCGGCGGTTGACCTGAAGGCCAGCGGGCATCACAACGGTGAAAACATCGTCACCAGCGACTGCGTCACCGCCCGTTCCGTCGTCGACCATCTGCAAGTCTGTCCAGGTGGTGTCGTACGCAGCATCGGCGTACGCGATGTACGCGCCCGGATCGACCGCCTGGTAATGAAGCGTCACACTCGCCACGCCGTGAACGTCGGTGACCTTGGCGGTTATCGTAACCTCCTGGCCGCTGGTCGGCTGGTTCGGGCCGTGTTCCACCTGACGCATATGCGGCGCCACGTTGCGGTCTTCGACGTATGCTGAATTCTGCGCGCCCGGTGTTGCACCGGCTGAGGCCGCACGCCAACTTCCGCCCAGATCGTTATCGAGCGACGGATTGACCAGCTCGATAGACGGACCCGGCGAATCGCCGATAATCGGCCAGGGGAAGCCTCGCCCGTAATCAACGCGGTCGACGCTCGCGCCGGCTGCGTTGCGGAGTTCCACTTGCTCGCCATCGCCGTTAAGGCTTCCGATATACGGACCCAACACGTCCGAGATGCCGTATTTGCTTTCGATCTGGCTGGGGACTTGCCCGATAACCAGATATCCGCCTGCGGGAATTGTCGTCCCAGCGCCGAACGTGAAGTCCACGCCGTCGGAGAAATACCACCCGGACATATCCACCGGAGCGTCTCCGCCGTTGTACAGTTCGATAAACTCCACCAGCTCGGTTCGCACGTCCGGATCGTAATGGATCTCGTTTATCACAACGCCCGGGAACCCTCCGCCGCCCAGATTGACCCCGTTCGGAGACGCGGTTGTAAACCAGCTCGCCTCGGCGTCGTAAACGGTGCTGCTGACGAGCAGTTCGCAGTCCAGCAGGAAGTCCGCGTCGCCGTCGGTCACGTTCAAACCGTGAATCGCCAGCACGTTTGTCCCGTCGATCAGGGCGTCAAGGTGCGACGAAATGTTGATCAGTTCAAACGCAACGGCCTGGCCGTTATCGCGAGCAGCAGAAGCCGCCGTGTCATACGCCAGCGGATTGTCGGCGTTCCTGCGGGCCACTTCCGTGCCGTTCAGATACGCAATGAACCCGTCGTCATATTTCATGCTCAGCGTCAGGTTTCCATAGCCCGACACATCACCGGCGTCGAACTCAAGTCGCGTCCAGATCGACGCGTTTTCGCCCTTCATCTCGTCCTGGACATCAGTAACGATAATATCGTCGAAGCTCTGTTGATTGTCGCTGAACCCGATACCAAGCTGCGCTGGCGTCAGCGTGCCGAACGGAAGAGTCAGCCCCGCGTTCTCAACGCCTTTGTCGGGCGTGTCTGTCGTTTGAAAATCACCGGCTGTATCGTTGTCGCGGTCGCCGGTTCGTTGCAGTGCGCTGCCTGGAGGGGCCATCGGCTGGCCGAACAATCGCATGGCGAAGCCAATGTCGCTGCTGGTTGCCGACGACTGGTGCATAGAAACGGCGATCCAGTGCGAACCGGCTGATATGTCGGGGATCGTGTGCGTGTATGTTTGCTCTTCTGTATTGGTGTAATCGTCGGCCGTCCTTGTGTACGTGTCGGTTCCGGTCACGTTTTCCCGCATGATCTCGACACCGTCGATATACACAATCGCCCCGTCATCGCACAGTATTTCGATCCCCGCGTTGACGAGGTCTTTATCGAGCACCAGTTCGCGGCGGAAATACGCAGAGTGACGTTTCCCACCGCCCGGATCGCTGATATTGGTCACGATCGCGCCGTATCTTATCGCACCGTATCCGAGTATTCCAGGCCCCGAAGCGTCAAACGCCGGACCGTCGTATCCCGCCGGTTGCATCCAGGTGGTGTTGAAATCCGTGTCGGCTATCGCGGGGTCAACCGCGTTCATCGGGTGCATGTACGACCACTCCGAGGAGAACACAAGTTTGTCCACCTCAGCTTCGGGCACGCCCGAGCCCGTGCCGTCGCCAACCACCGCCCCGTCACCGGTCCACGCGCCGCTCGCGTCGATAGCAAATCCGCCGTGGGTGAAGCTCATTGATGCGATCTCTGCGGCGTTGTATCCCCACACGACCAGGTCAATCACCGCGCCGAAATCGTCTACGACCATCGCCCATCCGTCTCCGCCGGCCGACCAGTCAATATCTCCGCCCCAGTAGTCCGCCCCGTCACCGGCATCGTCAGAACGCATAAGCAAATCACCGGCGCCCATCGAACCGGGCAACGCCCAGGCCACACCGTTAACGCTGCTCACGCCGAGCGATCCGTTATTCACGAGCACCGACCAACCCACCGTCGAAACCGCCGCGTCCGCAGCGTTCTGTATCTCGACAAAGTTGACCGCGCCGGCGCCTATCTCGGTGATCACAATACCCGAGCCATCGGCGCGAGTTGTATCAGTCCAACCAGAGTCGTCAAACCCCAGCCCAGTCCAGCCGTCGCTCACGCCGGCCTCGGGCAGGTCGCCCGAATCGCCGGGCGTTGGAATGTGACACGTGATATCCCCGCCCGAAGCGACAAGCGTCTCCTGACCTATCGACACGCCAGTAAGACCGTAAGACACGTCGGGCAACTGCTCGGGATAGTCTACATATCCGTGCACAGTCGTAATACCGTCAGGCCGCGTGAGCACTACGCTCTCACCATCTGGATCGAGCGCGAAATTCGTGTGAAGTTTCCCCCCTGCATCTACATAGTCGTCAGTCGCCTGACCTGAGGCGAACACAACCAGATACGCACCGGGATCGAGCGTAACTGCCGGAAAACGCCACTTGCCCGCGACAGACTCATCGTCGCTGAGGAACCACCCGTCCAGGTCGACCGCCCCGCCGGTGGGATTGTGCAATTCGATCCAATCGGAATATTGACCGTCGCCATCGGTAAGGGTGGCGGAATTGTCGGCCATGAATTCAGAGATCACCACAGACCCGCTCAAGAGCAGGCGCGGTTCAAGCGCTTCAAACACCGGTCGATCCCAAGATGCACACATGCCGTCTGTCAATACACAACCTCCAACCGCAACCACCAACACCCCCATAAACAAACCTCACCCATGAATCAAACAATGATCTGCCAGTCCACCCACAAGTATACCCGCCAACCCAATTTTCGACAAGGGCAGTTCTTACAAAAAGAGCAGAAGAATCCTGATGTACATCGAAAAACAGGCGAACAAGTGAAACCGCAGCCCATGAAGGCAAAGAAGTTACGAATTGATGTCGCTCTGGGATCGGTTACAATTATGCCCGCCATCGCAGACCGCATAAAATAAGTATAGCAATGGGAAAAGCACTATGAACTGGAAATCAACCAGTCGGGCCGTTTCGATCCGGGCATTAGTCCTGTTACTGCTACTCGGCGGCCCGCTTTCATGCATAATCTCCCGCAGCGCCAGCCCAGTACATGACCCGACTCGGAGAACGATCAACATTATCGATCTGGCAATTGAAATGTACTACCGGATGCACAAGAAGTATCCAGATAAGGACCTTGTCCAATGCCTGACCGGCTACAGAGACGACGACGGTAATCCGGGATATGGATATCGACTCGAACCACGCGGAACGGTATGCGGACCATGGAACCGAACTCACCTGCTCAAGACCAAAGGCGACCCGCCCCAGTTCGTAGACAGTTACGGCCGTGAGATCGAGTACTATCTTTTCGACGACATGCCCGACGAAGTGAAGGATTACATCAACGCATCCCCTCCCGGCCAGGCCCCGTCCTACTACCGCCGAGACTACATACTCCGTTCAAGAGGCAAAAACGGAAAATGGGACAAGCCAAGAAACCCAAAATCAGACGACATCACAAACATGCGGTAGTAATAAACGCCCCCATCTGTGCAATTCCGGAGACACAAAACCACTACTACACCCACCACCTTCAAGCAACATGCAGTGATTGGTTCGGCCGTATTCTCTCAGCGGTCGCTCGTGTTTTGGTTAGCCTCATCAGGCGCCGCCTTGACCAGCACCTCAGACCCTCTTACCGCGACAACTTCAACAGTAACGCCCTGCGGCATAAACTCACCGCTTGTCACCACCGATACCCGCTCACCGTTAATGATCGCCATACCGGATGGACGCAGAGCAGAAACAGTTTCACCGCAGACCCCGACAAGCGCCTTCAACTCGTTCGATGATGCAGCCGAACCGTCTTCTGCATTCACCGGCGCCGAAAGTGTCAGAGCCTTGGTTATCCTTGATTCCGGATTACTAAGGATCTTGTATCCGAAAATCCAGATTGCGATGGTAAAACACACAAATACGCAGCCCGAAATAATCAAAGCCGTGCGGAATTGTTCAGAAGTCAGACTCCCGTGAAGAATGGTCAAAACAACAACGATAACGACCAGCACCACCAACTTCGGAACAAGAATAATAGGGTGATGTATCATTTTTACAAGTCCCTTGTAAAGGGCGGAGTAAAACTGTAGCGCTGGGCGGAGCAAAAGTGTAGCGCTTA
>JABGPF010000044.1 GCA_018645065.1 Phycisphaerales bacterium | reverse complement strand
TGGGCGAAGTCTGCGCCGAACTGGCCAGGGCAATAGCAACAGATGGAGAAGGCGCCACAAAACTAATCAAAATAAACGTACAAGGCGCCAAGTCAGATAAAGACGCCGAAATCGCAGCCAAGTCAGTGGCGAACTCCCCGCTGTTCAAATGCGCTGTCCACGGATGCGATCCGAACTGGGGAAGAATCGCAATGGCGTTGGGAAAAAGCCAAGCCAAAGTCGAGGCCGATAGTTTATCGATCCGAATTGGCGAGGCGTTAATCTTCCATCGCGGGCGACCAACGAAATTCAACGCAAAAAAAGTGTCGAAATACCTCGAAGCCAGCGAAGTTGAAGTGTCGTGCGATCTGAAACTGGGCAAAGGACGCTTTACCGCCCTAACATGCGACCTTAGCAGAGAATACATCACAATCAACGCAGATTATCACACATAAAACCCGCCCCGAATATCGCCACAAACCGGAACATCGGCACACGCTGTCTATATGCCGTAAATTACCTAGATTATCTTTTCGGGTTTGCGAAGCGGTTATTGAGATTTTCCACCTTTACGAACCCGCAAACCATGGTAGAATCTGTAGGACGAAACAGGAAAAGAATATCCAGCGACATGCCTCAGGAGGCAGTGCCTACAATGCAGACCCCGACCGTTCAACACAAAATCAAAGTTGCTTTCTTCGTTCTGCTGAGCTTCGCAGCTATGTGCTAAAAGCGTTTCTTCAGCAGGAAGGTGTTCGCCTTCTCTTTTTTGCCTCGGTGCTATGTTCGCACCGAGGCTTTTTTAATGGTTCATGACGGATTAGCGGGGGGACGGGATAAACGGCGAATATCCAACCGAACAACAAGAAATGTCCAATGTCCAAGTTAACGGCAACGACAACGTCAACAACAAAGGCAACGTAAGCGGTCTGATGCCTTTCGGTGCTTTCAATAACGCGAACCAAAACAGCGTCTAGCAGTAATAACGTTCAGTCGTTGTCGTTCGTCGTTAACTTGGACATTGGATCCCGAAGTACATCGGGATTGTTCGGTTGAATATTGATCCGCCCCCGCTAATCCGACTTGAACCTTTTTTAATGGTCATGGCGATAGGGGATCACACACATCGCACCATGCTGCTTTTGGGGGATTGGAAAGATTTGGAAGATGATGTTTGCACCGACGCTTCGTTGAAGCGATAATCTATTTTGCTTTACTCAATCTACAATCCAACAGGAGCACAGCATGAAAACGATATCAACAATCAAGCGTCGCGCTACCCAAATTTTGGCGGTATGCGTTCTGGCCGGCGGGTGCGGGATTCTCGTTCACGCCGCAGGTGACGCCAAGATCGACGGTTACACCAACACCCCGCTGCAACCGGGCGGTAAGTGGACGGTTCACGATCCGCGTCGCCCGCAGCCGGCGATCGTGGCCCCCGGAACGCCCAGCACTCAAGAGACCCCCGGCAAGCCTCCGTCCGACGCGATTGTGCTGTTCGACGGGAAGGACCTGTCGAACTTCAAGCCCTCGAACTGGGTGGTCAAGGACGGGTACATCCAGGTCAATAAACGATCTCTCGTCAGCAAGCAGGAGTTCGGCGACGTGCAGGTCCATGTTGAGTGGCTGGCGTCGAAGGAGATCAAGGGCAGCGGTCAGAAGCGCGGTAACAGCGGTGTGTTTCTCATGGGCCGATACGAGATCCAGGTCCTGGACTGCTACAAGAACCAGACCTACCCCGACGGTATGACAGGCAGCGTATACGGACAGACGCCCCCGCAGGTAAACCCCTGCCTCCCGCAGGAGAAGTGGCAGAGTTACGACATCATATTCACCGCACCTGAATTCAAGGACAACAAGCTCGTCAAGCCGGCCTACTTCACCGTCATGCTCAACGGCGTGGTGGTCCAGAATCACACCGAGGTCCGCGGACCTTGCACATGGCGCAACCTTGCCAAATACAAGCCCCACGGTCCGACAGGTCCGCTGTCGTTCCAGGCTCACGGAAACCCCATGCGTTATCGCAACATTTGGGTCCGCCCGCTGAACCCGCCGACCCAAAAGGCACCTACCGCAAAATAAACCAAACACTCACGCCGAAAGGATTGAACCTATGAATACTCGAAGAGACTTCCTGAAGACCGTTTCGCTCGGAGCAGCCGCTGCGGCATTACCGCGAACCGTTTTCGCAGCAGACAAGGCGAAAGACCGCCCAAACATTCTGTTCATCTACAGCGACGATCACGCTTTCCAGGCAATTAGCGCTTACGGTGGAAGGCTGGCGAAAGTCGCCCCCACGCCGAATATAGACCGCCTGGCCAAAGAAGGTATGATCTTCAACAAGTCGTACGTGACTAATTCGATCTGCGCGCCCTGCCGCGCGGTAATCCAGACTGGAAAGCACTCCCACATCAATGGCGTGCTCGATAATCGCCAGCGATTCGACGCCACTCAGCAGACCTTCCCCAAGCTCCTGAAGAAAGTCGGATACCAGACTGCGATCGTGGGCAAGTGGCACCTCAAGGCGTTGCCCACCGGATACGACTATTCCGAGGTCCTGCCCGGACAGGGAAATTACTACAACCCGACAATGCTGATCGGGCCAAAGAAAATCAAGCACACCGGGTACGTAACCGACATCGTGACTGACCTGGGCATCGACTGGTTGAAGAACAAACGCGACAAGTCCAAACCGTTCATGCTCATGCTCCAGCACAAGGCCCCGCACCGCCGCTGGCACCCGAACCTCAAGCACCTGAACCTGTTCGACGATGTCGAGATTCCCGAACCGAAGAATCTCTTCGACGACTACAAGGGACGCGGAACGGCCGCTCGCACACAGGACATGAGCATCGTCAAAACGATGGACCGCATCGACCTGAAACTCGTTGCGCCGCGCACGCTAAACCCTGAGCAGAAGAAAGCCTGGGACGCCGCATACGACCCCAAAAACGCAAAATTCCAAGCAGCAAACCTACAAGGCAAGGATCTTGTGAGATGGAAATATCAACGCTATCTCAAGGACTATCTGCGCTGCATCCGATCGGTTGACGAGAATGTCGGTAAAGTTTTGAAGTACCTCGACGAGTCGGGCCTGGCCAAGAACACCATCGTGATCTACAGCGCCGACCAGGGCTTCTATCTCGGTGAACACGGATGGTTCGACAAGCGATTCATGTACAAAGAGTCATTCCGCACGCCCCTGCTGGCACGCTGGCCCGGTGTCACCAAACCCGGTTCGACGAACACTGACCTGGTCCAGAACCTGGACTACGCCCAGACGTTCCTGGACATCGCCGGAGCCCCCGACCCGGGCGACATGCAGGGCATGAGTATCAAACCGCTGCTGGCGGGCAAGACTCCGGCCACCTGGCGCAAGAGCATGTACTACCACTACTACGAATTCCCAGCCGTCCATTCGGTGCGGCGTCACGAGGGAGTAGCCACCAAGACCCACAAGCTCATCCACTTCTACGATCTCGACGAGTGGGAGCTGTTCGATCTGGTCAAGGATCCCGACGAAATGGAAAGCCAATACGCCAACCCGGCCTACGCCTCAGTCGTAGCCGAGTTGAAAAAGGAACTCATCCGCTTGAAGGCCGAATACAAAGTCACCGACCCCGAACCCTTGAGGCGACCGGGCGGTAAGAAGAAAAAGTAGCCCCCTGCCAAAAACTCAAGGAAACTGCTGAACGCTCGAGTCGCCGAAGACAACCTTCGACGCGACGAACTTAAAGTCGTACGGGCAATCCTCAGCCGAGAGTTGATCGATAAAAGCAGGCGGTAGCGACCAGTGGCCTCCGCAGGCGAGTTCGCCTCCGGGGGCCATCGGTTTATCTACGCTGAGTTTGAGCGACTCGATAATATTCCCGAACGAACGCATGCGAATTTGTATCACACCGTCGACGCTGAGCACCTTTCGCCCGGTGCGGTTTGTAATAACAAACTTCAGATCATCAGTCCCGGGCGGATCGCAACCGATGCAGACTGCTGCGAATATGTTTTCGGCTCGCACTCTGACCGCATCGAGAACTCTTTCATCAAGGCGATCTGCAAGCATTTGGGCCGAATCGATGTCACCGTCGACCAGAATATCGTCAACTATCGCCCAGGTGTCGTACCCCGTGGGCGGGTAGTCCTTCTCCATCTTCGCTACGAGCGTCTCGACGAACTCAGGCGAGACGCCTTCAGGGAGCCTGGCGAGCGCTTTTGCTTTGGGGTCAGGTTCGTCGGCGGCGTCTTTAACCGGTTCGGTGTTTTGGTCGGCTCCGCAACCGGTGAGAAAAATCGCAAACCCGACGAGAAACATTTTACGCATAGTCCATCCTTATCACTATCATTAATCGCTTTGTGGTGCGGTGGTTGTAGTTTTCGGCTCGAACTTGTTCAGATCGAGCAGTGTTCGCTCCAAGTGGTGTTCAAATTCCAGAGGCGTCATGTACGACACGGATCCATTGTAATCGCAGACGGTAATTCGCGGGCCTGGCGCGGTTCGCGGGTTCCGCCAGATCAACGGCGCCACACCCGCCCGTTCGGCGCGGAATCGCAACATGCTCCCAACGAAACGATCTCCAAGCATGGCGGGATAATTATCCAACACATAGTCGCCAAGGTAGATCATATCACGGCGTTGATGTCCCGGGAGCAGGAGTATTTTCTCACCGCCCAGTTCCACCGCCCCCAACGTTGCCGGCAGTTCCGCGACATTCACCCCCTTTCCCGAAGTAATCGTTTGATAAAGCTGGTTTATATCGGCAGTCCATTCGGCCCGATCGACCGTCCTTCGCACATGGATAATGACCGGGGCGACGGCTATCACGAGCACCGCCCCGTACAGCACCAGCGCAAGGCCCTGTGCCGCGATACCCTTTCCCCAAGGCGTCTTTAAAATCAGCGGGACGACAAGCCCGTGGATCGCAAGTGCTTGTCCGAAAAGCGATGCAAGAAACCATCCGGGCACATTGGTTGAATCCTTAACCAGGAACATCATCAGCAACGCTACTGTTAGAGCCAGAATATATCCAACCCAATACGCCATTGCCCGGTGAAGATACTTGGAAACCGGGGTGTTCAACACCCTGCACCAGAGGCCCAGGAACAGTGCGCCCAACATTGGAACCACCAGCGAAACGCCAAGCGTACAAACCAGCAGAAAACGCACATCAAAAACCACCGTCACGGCGTCGGAAGCAGCAAGCAGCAATATATTGTCTATGGGAGCCATGGGCTCATTGTCACCGTTCGTCGCTGTGATTTCAATCGCCAGTATGTCCTAATCCCTACCTAAGTTAGATTCAACGAAATGATGGGCCATAAAATCAGGATCCCGGAGCTCGAAGGAGCAGATTATGAGACATACCGCAGCCGCATTCACCATACCACCCCCAAGCCCGGTATTGTCGAGCAATTCGAACTTTCCGACAACGGGAAGGGTAAGGTAAAAGGCGTAATGGTACGCACTTGGAAGAACGATTTTAGCGAGGGGGCGGTCGGAGACGATATCGCCGGGAAAATTCACATCGTCCAGGAGGATAAAGGCATATGGAAAATAGGTGGGTGAATTCACCGGAGGCATGTTCGCCCGCCACACCGCACGCGCGCAAGGCTGCGGATGTCCAATTCTCCTTACTCCATGGTCGCAGATCGCCAAATCCATGAAACCGCCCCTGAAAATCGACACGTCCTGGAATCCCGGAAAATAATCACCGCGTTAAGGAATGCTATAATAATTGTACCACCCGATTGAATTAGTTCAATCCGGTGCACAGTGTCCATGGTCTGCGCTCGCGGCAAATCCAAGGAGACTATAATGACTGTCGATAAACTAACCAAAAAACCTGTGAGTCCGACCTCGCAGATTGACGATCTTCAGAGCATACTCGACGCAATGCCCAACCCGGTATTCATCATAGATCGCAAAGGCCGGATAAAACTACTGAACGAACCAGCGTCTCAGCAGCAAAAGTTGCTAAATGCCTACACCCATCGTGAACGGATGGGCAATCTTCTGGGGTGCATCAACGCCCTGTCATCGCCCAACGGATGCGGGGGAGCCCGCAACTGCAAAGATTGCCCGATCCGGAAAAGCGTTTTCGAAGCGTTTGAGGGGAAGCATACTTTCCGCGCCAAGAAAACCTTCCAGGTGTTAACCAGCGGTGAGTATCGCCCTGTGCGCATATGGATCACCGCTTCTCCGATTCGCTACAACGAATGCGATTTAGTGGCTTTGACTTTTGAAGATATCGAGGAGCTAATCGAAGCTGCCGGACTGGTCGAGGTCTGTTCATCGTCCGGACAAAACACCGAGGATCCAAACGATCTGCAGGGAATTGGTCTGTACGTTCAGGAAGATTTTAAGCATCAGGTTAAACACGCATATTGAACTTGCGACAAGCACTTTATGCTCAGGCGAAAGTTCGTTCGCTGGACACTGCGCCCACGAGCATGCTGAGGTACTTGAGGCGAGGCATGTCGAATGCGCCCAATCTGCATAAGTTCTCGGTGGTCCACTGGACATCGCAGAGAGCGTACCTGCGATCGCCCAGACGCTGCACCAGAAACGCCAGGGCTACCTTCCCGGCGTCGGTGGCGGTGTGGAACATGCTCTCGGCGAAGAACGCAGCCCCTATGCTCACGCCATAAACGCCCCCCACCGGTTGCCCCTGGGCGACTTGCCCGACCGGCCAGGCCTCAACGCTGTGGGCCAGACCAAGTTCGTGAAGCTTGCAATACGCCAATTTCATCTCGGGCGTTATCCAAGTGCCCTCGTCTCGCCGCCCGCAGAGGTCCATAACTTCGCTGAAACACGTGTCCACCGTACACTCGTACACACCGCGATTGATAGTGCGTCGCAACGAACGGGAGATATGGAATCGCTCGTCAAGGGGCATGAGTCCACGAGGATCGGGGCTGAACCACATAAGCTCACCATCATCGATCATGGGAAAAAGACCATGCGAATAAGCCCACACAAGCTTCTCCGGCGCCAACTCAGCCAATATGTCAGGATCAGGCTCCATCAACATAAGATACTTGGTAAGGATGTCAATTGGCAATTGGTTCTTGGCAATTGGCGACGATAACTGCGCATGGAATAACCACTAACGCAGCCATCGGTCATCACATCCCAAACCACCTACCGCATCCGCCTCCGCCGAACAACCGCCAAGGCCCCAACGCCCAGCATCGCCATCGTCGCCGGTTCGGGGGTCAAAGCTATGCCGTGGTAGCGGCCGGTTGCAAGTGCAGTAAAACCGAGTCCAACGGGTGTGTCGCTCACCTGACCATGGTCATCAGCGCCCCATGTCGCAATGGACCCGTCAGTCCGCAGCACACAGCTAAAGTAACCGGCCTCCCCCGCCGCAGACGCGATAAAGTCAGCATCGCTGGGCTTATCGCTGACCTGGTTGTCCCAGTCAAGCCCCCATGCCGCTAACGTCCCGTTCGACCTTATTGCCAAGCCATGTCCACCGCCGGCTCCTATTGCGACAAAATCGGACTCCATTGGCGTCAACTCAACAACGTTCCAATGATTAGGTCCCCATGCTTTCAGTGAACCGTCAGACTTGAGAGCCAGAAGATATTCCTCTCCGGCGGCGATAGCAATGAACCCACTCTCCGTCGGGGCATCGCTTATCTGCCCATAGTAATCACTGCCCCACACAACGACCGTGGAGTCAGACCTCAAGGCAATGCTTACTGTACCTCCGCCGGCGAGCGAGACATAGTCATTTCCGGACGGAGTGTCGCTCACCTGCCCATAGGAATCAGACCCCCAGGAAATGATCGATCCGTCATATCTGATGGCGTGACTGGCATGTCCTGCCCCGGCAATGGCGAGGAAACCGGGGCCCGTCGGGGCACCGCTCACTTGCCCCATCATGTCTGCACCCCACGCTGCAATCGAGCCGTCTGATCGCAGCGCAAGACTGTGTACGATGCCCGCGCCGATTGCGACGAAGTCGTCTCCAGGTGGCGTGTCCCTGACTTCCTCATAGCCCGGATACCCCCCCCAAGATACAACGCCTCTGGAATACGCCGCCCTGGGGCCTACGATAGATATGAATCCACAGATAGCAACAAAACTAATCGCTCTCATCATGACATTTCTTGTTTGTAGCATTATGTTCTCTTTCTATTTGGAGTTTATTTGCCCACCCGACGTTTTCGCAGCCGAACAACCGCCAAGGCCCCAACGCCCAGCATCGCCATCGTCGCCGGTTCGGGGGTTGGGATGATTGTAATATCAGTAAAACCTGTAAAACCGGACGAGAAGTCATCAAGATCACCGGGCGGGATATCAAAAAGCATCTGGAATACCTCGCCATAACTCTCGACAAAGTCATGCTCTAGGCTCCCCCCGGTGACTTTGAAGAGTCCGCGTCCGGAGAGCATTCCCCAATCGTCGTCGAGTTCATACAGCGTCAGTTCGATCAGGTCTCCAGCCAGCAGATCGGCTTGGTTTGAGTCGCGGAAAACCATACTCCCCCCCAAAAACTCGCCAACTGCCAGGGAACCGCTGGTATTACGCGATGCGAGCGAGGTTGTCATTTCGAACGCTCCCCCCACATAGGTAGTTTGCTGACCATCGACGTCTCTCACGGTCACATCGGCCTGTCCGCCTGCGGTCAACACACCCAATCCATACGCCCCACCGCTGGGGGTGAACGCAACTGCAACGTCCAGAACCCCCACACTGTGTAGAGGCACAGGTTTCCATTCCTGATCGTAATAATCCAATCTCAAGGTATACATATCAGAACTGCCGGCACTGTTGTCGTTGAACTCGACAATCAGCGTGTAGTCGTTGCCCATCGACGGGTGCTGAACTATTGACGCCTCGCGTCGAACGTCCAAAAGCGCCAACTGAACCGTTTGATCCACCTCGGGAAACTCCGGAATCAGTCCCGTAAATACCGATGACCGATCCCCGCGTCGCACCTGCCCATCCCACTCAGGAGTCCAATCGACATGGTCCATAACGACCTGATCGTCAAGCGTGGTAGTGATGGTGGTGGGCACATTTTGCCCCATATGCCTACCGACGGCCTCCATGTCCCAATGCTCCCATTGAAGCGTACCGTCTCGAATGATCAACTGATCACGTCCGTCTATCAACGCCGATATTTCGATCGATGCATTAGGCGATTGCTGAGGAGGCGGTGGTGGAGGGAAAGGAATACCAGAGACAGTATTAGTATTCATTAGTTCAGTGATCTGCGTACTGGTCAGAACATCGGAATAGATACTGAACTCGTCCATCAAACCATCGAAATAATCCCCCATGTCGTTATTATCCATTTTAGCGCCGATAAACAGAGGGCTTGTCGTATCGTCGATTCCGCGTCCTTGAAGCGGTTCGGAGGCGACCTCAGTTCCATTTGCGAAAAGTTTTACTACGTCGCTCCCGGTATCCACGACCGCCGCCAGATGAGTCCACTGACCTATAGGCGCCACCATGGAGGTTGAACTACCGACCCGGGCCGATCGGCCGTTATAGTCGAATTTCAAACCTCCTTCCTCCACTAACCGCCAGTCCCAATCGCCCCCCTTCTGAAAAATGCGACTGCGCCCTTCCCAACTCTCCGGTTTGACCCACATCGCAACCGTCATATCCTCAAGCGAGGAGAACATGCTGTTCTGGGCGACTTCCAGGAAGAGCCTATTGCTGGATTCAAAATCGGCTGATGCTCCGAACTTTGCGTCGGTGATGTTGAATGTCGGAGGCCGTGTGCTAGTCGCGGCGAACCCGTGCACCGAAGAGTCGCCAAAATTACCGTCGAACGAATACTTTGCCTCCAATTCCGCATGAGACATAACTGCGAACACCCCGATCATCATGCAAACTATGCTAAAACGAACCCAAAACCCACGAGCCAAAATGTTAGTTCCCGCTTTCATCGTACCTGTTCCTTTCCGGTCCCAGCCGGTATCCGCCCGCGCAAGGCGGACGTAAATACAGAAACTTATGGAGGATTCCCTCTGGCGGGCGGCTCGGCCCGTATGAGGAGTCCTCACGTCGTGGGAACTTGGCCGGTGGTGGCCTGGAGGTGGTGCGAGTGAGCGGGAACGCCCGTGCCTCGGTCGGCTTATAGTAACTCTGCCGCTCCCTTACTTTAGCAGGCTAGAGCACCTGCAACTATAACGGTAAAACCCCATATCGCCAAGTATAAATTCCGATAAATCTTTACACAAACAGAATTAGGGTGTTCACCTTACCTTTTGCAGACAATGCTCAGGCCAGCTAAAATACACAAGCACGACGGCTGTGTCAGGCATCCAGAATGTGAACCACATGGACAACCGACGGGTGAAAAGCTGAGTTACGCCAGGCGTCCGCCGATGGCGTTTTTTAGTCCGTCGTGAGGGGCGGGGATCACTTCTATGTTCGTCAGCATGCCGGGCTCGGAGGCTTCGTGGACGTGATCAGTGCTTTCCTGTACGGCATGGATCTCACCGGTGATAATGAAATACGCCTTACCGCCCAGCCCCTGGGCCAATCGCAGGTCCAGCAGGCGAACGTTAGTGCGTTTGACGGCGAGGTCGGCAAGGAGGACTGCGCTTGCCACCGAGAAAGTTTCAACAATTCCGACCGCTTCGATTTCGAGATCCTGGTTCCCGCCGATGATCGCCGGAAAAATCGTCTCGCTGACATTGGGGATGATCAGGTGATCGACAACCGCCTGTCCGCCGTAGTGGAGCCCGTCGGCCATGGCTTCTTCAACGTCGGCGGTGAGTCCGGCGATGAACACGACGTATTTACCCGGGCAGATGCTGTTGGACTGCACGACGTCGACCTTGGCCTTTTTGAGCATCACATCGTGGACAACAATTCCGCGTGCGATGCTGTTGGTTTCGATTATACCTATGGCTGGATGCTTCATTTTGAGCCTTCTATTGTGATATAGTCGCTATCGATCTCGGTTATCGTCCCGTCGATCGATGCGTGGAGTGCGGCGCCGAGTTTGCCTTCGGGCGCCTGTGCGATCAACTGTCCGGATACAACGCTGTCGCCTGCTTTGACCACCGGTTCGGAAGGAGCCCCGAACGCCTGGGTCAGCGAGATTTTCACCATCGGCGGATCGGGAATCGGAGTTAGCGTCAGCGAGTGCGTATCGTAATCGGTGAGTTTGTACCTGCGTATCAGGCGATCCTTACCGATTTTGCGGTACTTGTTAAATTCGTGTACGGTTTTCGGTGCGTTGTGGTGCGGGTTCTTCAAGCCGCCAGCCCGGAACTTCGCCGCCAACGCTGCAAATGCACGCCTTGGGCTGAGGTTCATCGGGCAGGCAAATTCGCACAAACCACACTGGGAGCACAGGAACGCGGCGGTCATACCGCTGGTGGGCTCTTCAGTTTGGTACGCCAGCGAACGCATCATAAGATGCGGTTGAATGTCGTGTCCCTGCATGTATCGCGAGCAGGCTTCGGTGCAGTCGCGACATTGGCAACAAGCCGCAGACGAGCGACGAACCATCGCGGGCATCGGAATGTTGCGCCACTGAATCAGCGGATGATCCTTGCTCAGGAACACCAGTCCGCTGGTCGTTTTGTTTATCGTATCGTCAAGCGAGACAATGCGTCCCATCATCGGTCCACCGTCGATAACGACAATGTCTTCGACAGGAATCGCCGGCAACGCAAGGTTCAGCAGATCGCGGATCGGCGTACCTATCGCGGTGATAACTACTTTGGGCTTCTTGATCTCGCCTACGAGCGTGACTTCGCGATGCGTCACGTTTTGCCCTTTGGCGGCACGAGCGACTTGAACCATCGTCAGGACATTTGAGACAACTGCGTTGACCATCGGCGGGATACCGCCTTCGGGCACGATTCGCCCGGTGAGTTCGGTCAGCAGAATTTGCTCGTCCCCGGACGGATAAAAATTGCCCAACACGCCGATTTCAACACCCTCAAGCCCTTCGATCCGCTTGCTTATGGCGTCCATCGATCCGTGGTAAGCCTCTTTCAGACCAATAATTCCGCGCTTGGCTCCAACCTGTTCCATGATCAGGCATAAGCCTTCAACGAGTTCGTCGGCGTAGTGTTCCATAACGCGTTGATCGCTGTTCAACAGCGGTTCACATTCAGCGCCATTTGCGACCACGACGTCGGCCTGGGTGTCAATTTTAACGTGCGTCGGGAAGCCCGCGCCGCCGCAACCGATTACACCAGCTTGTTTTACTGTCTCAACCAATGACATATCACAACCATCCAAACGTGTAGTAAACCTTGATTTTTAGCATATATCGCTCCCGTTTTCAAGTGTTAATACACATAACCGAAATCCAGCCTGCCGCCAAGCGATGATAATCGGGCTCTTTGCCCTTGCAAGCATAGCACAACTGGGTAATAATGCCCGTAGTTCGCACGGCAGGCCAGTTGGAACATATCTGCCGATATTCCGCTAAACCTGGATAATGAGTAACGCCAATGGCTGATGCATCTATTGTGTTTGAAGAGATTCAGGACGTGATCGTGGCTCGAATAATGGATCGTGAACTCACCCGCGATACCGGCGGGAGCCTGCACGTGCAAATGCCCCAATGCACACAGCCGCCCAAAGTCGTTCTGGACCTGTCGAAGATAGAGTTTATCGGGAGCATCGGGCTTACAGTGCTGGTGGTCTTCCAAAAGAGAATTTCAACCGCTGGCGGGCGACTCGCAATCGCCGGGTTCAGTGATTCATGCCGCGAGGTAATGACCGTCACAAGGCTCGACCATATATTTGAGTTCTATCCTAACGTGGAGCAATCAGTTACAGCGATGCAAACCGCATGAGGCTAAGAATCACGCTGGTTGATCAACCCCAGGATCAACTCAGCCGGAACGCCAATATCCGCCACTACAACCTCACCGGTGTAATCGGCTGCGTTACCCAGCGAAAACCCCTTCTTCGTCGCCACAAAAGTCACCGTCAGTTCCGCCTTAACAACCGAACCGTCGGCTTGTCCGGTATCGCAGTCCAGGCCCGTTGGGATATCCACCGCAGCCACAGGCTTACCGGCCAGATTGATCTGTTCAACAGCGATCGCGGCGCCGCCTCGCAACGCGCCGCTGATGCCCGTACCGCCTATCGCATCGACTATCAAATCGAACGGCGCCATACGTTGCGATAGTTCGGACAACTGCTGCGGCGTCAAAAATTCGATATCATGCTCCAACGCCGAAATGGCCCGTAGATTCACATCCGCATCCCCTGAGATTTTTTCCCGCGGGCAGATAATCAGCGTTTTGACAGCAAACCCTCGCATCGCCAAATGACGTGCAATCACGTAACCGTCGCCACCGTTGTTTCCCGAGCCCGCGATAATTGCGATTGAAGAAACGCTCCGACGATCAAAAAAACCATCGATCACCGCAGCGCAATTGCGCCCGGCGTTTTCCATCAGGATCAGGCCTGGGATTCCCAGGTGGTCGATGGCTGCACGGTCAACTGCGCGGACCTCTTGCCGGGTGAGTGAGTCCATGGTGTCGCCTGGAGATCAGGCCAGTAGTTCGTTGATCGATTCGACCAGATCGGCCTTCTGCTGCAGACCTACAAATCGATGCGCTACTTCGCCCTTATTGAATATAATTACCGTGGGGATCGCACTGATTCCGAATTCCAACGCCGCCTCGCGTGCATTATCTGTATCGAGCTTGCCTACCTTAATTTTGCCGGCGAAATCGTCTGCTATCTCATCGATAACCGGCGCCAGCATTTTGCAGGGCATGCACCATTCGGCCCAGAAGTCCAGAAGGACGGGAACCTGAGAGTTCTTGACCTCTTCTACAAAATTATCATCGGTAATCTCAATAACGTTTTCAGACGCCATGCGGGTCTCCTTATCCACAGTGGGTAGCTCAATTTAATTAGCAATGCATATTATGCCCTTGCCCGCCGAATGTCAACTTCCATAATTCCCAGCTCGCCCCAGCATTCGTAAGTTATCGATAAGGCGAGACTTACGATTTCGCATAAGCCACAATAGCTGAAATTTTTCGCCCAGAGCCTCCAAACGACGCGTCATCCTGCGTTGTTCGGAGCTACTAACCGCTATTCCCGCCCGCAAATCACGCACCATTAATGCCCGCCTACAGGCCAGCAGATCCATCTCGCAGGCCAGTTTCAACTCCTTGATAGCGATTCGCTCGAATTTATCAAGCCCCGTGGGCGTCGGCGCCCAAAGTCCGCTGGCCGATAGTTGTTCAACCACCGCGTAAGCTCCGTCCGTATCGAGCTTTGCGATCTCACCATCTTTGGCGCCTGCCCGCTCGACTAGCGCATAATACAACCGACAACCCGCCATATCCCGCACCGCGCCTAACTGCTGGATCGCCCGGGCCAACTGCTCGTCAGTCGAACCGAACGTATGTTCGCAGAATCGCCGAGTAAACGTAGCCTCATCGGCGCCTCGCCCATACCATCCGTGCGCCCCGCCGTGCGCCAAACCGTGCAGGCTTACGCCCAGGAAATTCCGGTGCCCATAGTCGCCCCAGTCGGTGTTCAGCAAGCCCTGTGCTCCGTACTTCCTGCCGGCGGCTGCGAAGTTACGCACATTGGCCATCGCATTATCCAATCGCGTACCGTGGGTCAACCAACTGCTCGTGCCTGGGCACACCATAAACGGAAGCCCGCTGGCTGCGATCTCTTCGGTGCGGGCAATTCGCGGGCCTTTGGCTTCGTATTCCCAATTTAAAAGCGTGATATCGTCGGGCAATTCATCGAGCAGTTCCGGATGCGCCAGCACGATATCGGCCCAGATATTCGCCCGTTTGCCCAGACGGCGCGTAGCTGCAATCACTTTTTTAAGGAACCGCAGATAAACCGTCCCAACACCGAGACGCCCCACCGAACGCTTGGAACGCCCCTGCCCGAGTTCCCAGGGCTCATCCCCGCAAATATTGAAATCGCTGCTGTCAAACAGCGGAGCCAACTCACCCAGCATATCCTTGACCAGCGAGATCGAACCGGGATCGCCCGGGCAGAGCGTCATCCCGCCGCGATACCCGCGAAAGCCCGGCAACTCGCCAAGGCTTTGATATTCCCGCAACGCAAGCACCTTTTCCAGATGCCCGAAAGTGGCTTGAGATCCGACGAGTCGCACATGGTGCAGGCGACAATGTTCCTGGATTTCCAAAACGTCAGCAGCGGTATAGGGGGAATATCCACGCCCGATTTTCGGATGTGAAGCGAATTTGAAAACGTTCTCGAAGTAGAGTTGCAGTTCGTTAATTTTCCAGGCGGCGAGACGTTCGACCAGCGCCTTGACAGTTTCAACGGTAGGAACCTTACCCCGCGAGCAGTCCATATACACCCCCCGCCGCCTGAAATCAGGCTGATCGTCAATAACGCATCCCGGAAGCTTTCGCCCGAACACTCGCACCAGTTCACAAACCGTCATAACCCCGTAATACGCCCCCGCGTCATCACTGGCGAGAATCTCGACCCCGCCGGGAGAAACAACCATCCGATATCCTTCTCGACAAATATCGTCTTTGCGAGTGATTCGCACATCAGCTTGGTCGGCGTCGCGAACAATCCGCGATCTGGCGCCCAGCAATTTCCTGAGCGTTCGTCCCAGGCGTTTAAGCGGCAAGGCGTCGGGCGACACCTCCGAGCCCAACGTAATCTGATCACCCCAGACAAACGCCCCCGCAGTCCGCCGAGCGCGCCGAACGGGGATAAGCAGTTTCTTGTTCAAATTTAGTTTACCACTCATACGTTTTGCTTGATCGCGTCGCGTAGCGAATCGTTCAATTCTTTCAGTATCTTCCTGGCGGCCGGTCGGGTGACGCCTCGAAAGTGCATTACTATCGCGGGTTTCAGTTCACCGTTTGCATCGGCAAGGAGTTTCGTCGCCTTCGTGCGAGACAGGCCGGTCAGTTCCATTATGATCCGTTGTGATCTATCGTGGAGTTTGGCGCAAGTAGCCTTCAGGTCGACCATCAAATTCCCGTAAACCTTGCCCAAGCGGATCATGGCGCCCGTTGTCAGGGCGTTGAGAACGAGCTTGGTGGCGGTGCCTGCTTTCATTCGCGTCGAACCGGTGACGACCTCCGGGCCCACCACCGGGTTGATCGTTACGTCCACCTTTACGGGCAGTTTGATTTTCGGGTTGCACGATATCATCACCGTGGCGGCGCCCAGTTTTTTCGCCTGTTTCAAGGCGCCCATAACATACGGCGTCAGGCCGGAAGCTGCGATCCCCACCACCGTATCGCACTTGGTTACTTTTTTCGCGTCTATGGCGTCGACGCCGTCTGATGCGTGATCCTCCGCACCCTCAGCCGATTTGACCAGCGCGCCACGCCCGCCGGCGATGATGCCCTGCACCATCGAGGGACGGGTCCCAAACGTTGGCGGACATTCCGACGCATCGAGCACGCCAAGGCGCCCGCTGGTTCCGGCGCCAACGTAGAACAACCTGCCACCCTGGCGAAATCGATCAGTTATCAAATCTATCGCCGCTGCGATATGCTTGCGTTGGCTGGCGACAGCATCGGCCACCAGAGCATCTTCAGCGTTGATAACGTCGACAATTTGGAGCGAATCCATCGAATCGATATCGCCGCTGCGCGGGTTACGCTGTTCGGTGGTGA
The DNA here is from genome assembly GCA_018645065.1 of Phycisphaerales bacterium. Lineage (GTDB taxonomy): Bacteria > Planctomycetota > Phycisphaerae > SM23-33 > SM23-33 > BS750m-G57. Next base: position 9,148 of record JABGPF010000044.1, on the reverse strand, counting down.
GTTTTGAGCGGTCTTTCATCTGGGTGTTCCGTCTGCGGGGGTTATGGTTCCAAGTATTACCGGGCATGAGGCTCCTGTCGCCGATGGCGCATTGCCCGCCGCGCCCAGGGCGGTTAACCGTGCGAGCATCGCAAATGATATCGCTTCCTTCGCATCGGCGTCCACGCCGAGGTCGTCGGTGGCGGTCACTCGCGAGGTTGGCAGGCGATCCTGTATCGCTGCGACCAGTGTTGCGTTGCGGTGCCCGCCTCCGCAGAGAATCACTTCGTCTGGTAGTTTTGGCAGGTGCTTGCGGTATGCGTCTGCGATTGAGGCGGCAGTCAAGTTAGTCGCCGTCGCCAGGATGTCCGAATCGCTGAGTCCGCCGGACCGTGCTTGTTTGAGCAGTTTTTCGGCGAAGTCGCTCCCGAACAGTTCTCGCCCGGTGGTCTTGGGCGGGTTACGTTTGAAGTAGGCGTTTCGCATGAGTCTGGTCAGTGTTTTGTTGCAGACTTCGCCCTTGGCGGCGTGGGCTCCTCCGCGATCGTATCGTTTTTTTCCGCCTGAGATCTGTGCGATGAGATGATCGATAATCATATTGCCCGGCCCGGTGTCGAACGCGATTATCTCATCGCTCGCCCCGCCAGCCGGCAGGTATGTAACATTGGCGATCCCGCCGATATTCTGCACTGCACGGGTGATGCGTTTATGGCTGAACAGCATCCAGTCGGTAAGCGGGACAAGCGGAGCCCCGTGCCCTCCGGCTGCGATATCGCGCGGGCGGAAGTCGGATATTGTCGTCACGCCGGTTCGCTGGGCGATTATCGCAGGTTGGGCGATCTGCATGGTCGCAGCGACATTCCGCCCGCAGAATCTGCGCGGTTCGGGCAGATGGCGCACAGTCTGGCCGTGTGAACCTATTAAGTCGATGCTGTCCAGCGAAACGCCCGCATCGCTCGCCAGTGCGATAACCGCATCGGCAAACAGTTCGCCCAGGAGGAAGTCCATGCGCGTGAGTTCGTTGAGATCGACGGTTTTCGCGCGGGCCAGATCGAGTATTCGGCGCCGAACGCTGTGGGTATACGGGTAAGTCGCAAACGCAGCGAGGCTTGGCGTCCCGCTGGGCGAGAAGTCGACTATCGCTGTGTCCAAACCGTCAGCCGACGTCCCGGACATCAGTCCGACTACTCGGCGCGGTTTCGCGATTCTGAATTTCGATGCGGAACTGCCCATAGTTCAGTTTCTGCGCGTGACAGTTTTTTTTGCGGGCTCGCCCTTCCAGACAACCGAAACACCCGGCAGGATGCGTTTCATCGCTGCAGCCATTGCGTTTGTATCCGGAGTGTCTGAGGCGTCCATAACTGTCACAAGCGGAGCGGCTGGTGCTTTTGCCTTACCCGGGCCAGCAGCTACGAGAACCAGCCATCGATGCCACTTGCCCTTCGACGGCCAGAGAACCGAAGTGATTTGCAACGCGTAACCCTTGCTGTTCCATCGGGCGTATCTGATAAGTTGGTATCCTCCATCTTTCAGACGTTGCTCGTACTGATCGAGCAGGCCCGTGGCCTCGCCGCCCCATTTTGCAGCGTTTGCCCGAGCGAACAGCAGCCCGCCTGGTTTGGGAGAAACATATATCTGAACGTAGGCCCGATTGATCGGATCGTATTTACGCTCGCCCCGCTCAGCCCGTTTCCATTTTGCCGGCGCGGTGATGTCCATTTCCATAGGGCCTTCGATTTTCGAGAATCTCATGCCCGCATCGGCGGCTCGAGTCGTTTGCATCGCCGCCATCAAGCTTTTCGCCGACCCCTGGTATCGTTTGGTTTCTCTCACGACGAGGCTGTCCGGACCAATCGGAGGGGTCTTCCCGCCCGCGACCGCCGATATCCATTTGTCGATACTGTCGTCCGGTTCGGTGTCACCGTGCTGGATTCGCGGATCGATTGTCAGCATCGCGCCAGCGGGTTTATCGGACGAAAGTTTACGCCACAGCAGCAGCGTCGGGGATCCGGTTTGAATGTCCACCGGCATAGCCGCCCAGATCGGAACCTTCCACGCAGCCTTGCTCGGACGCCATAATTTTATTGTGTCAGTCGAATGCACCCACGGTGAAACCGCCACAAGCACCGCGCCGGCTACTCGTTCGGGGTGCTTTTCAATTATTGCGATCGAGGCCGGTCCGCCTTGGCGCGGTGAGATCAGGAGAATTCGGCGGGCGTCCACTTTCCGCCTCATTGCAGGTAATTTGCCCGCGTTGCCCTTGACTACTTTTTCATCAAACTCCTTGATGAGTTTCAGGCCGTCGGCGGCGGTCCATCCCTTTTTCGGCGCTTTGGTCAAGAACACGCAGAAGCCCGTTTTGATCAGATCGTTTCGCCATTTCAGGACGAATCGCTCAGCCGTTGCATCGTTTGGTTCTATGATAATGGCTGCGGGGTCTTTGGCGGCTAGAGCTATTTTCGGAAACATTACCGCGCCCAGAAGCGCTTTGTCGCTCGGACCGGACGTCGGTGCGGCGCCCGTCACCACCGAAACATTAATGATCACCGCAATCGCTGTCGCAAGCATGCATATCGCTGTCTTTTGCATGAATTCACCTCGTTAATTGTTGTTCGTGAGCCTGTTACGCCCATCAGCATCGCCGCACACAACCGAATTGTCAAGTACGTGCATCAACGAGACATCATTGACGCCGGGCCGCAATGACTGTAGCGTTGTGGCTCACAGAGGAAACGACCCTATGGCAAAAACACTATATATAATCGACGGGCACGCTCAGATATATCGCGCATATTACGCGCCATTCAGAGATTTGACCAGCCCGACGGGCGAACCCACACGAGCAACGTACGTGTTCTGCACAATGCTGCTGAAGTTCCTCAAGACGCAAGTAACAGACGGCGACTGCGTGGCGATGGCGGTTGACGGGCCGATTAAAGATCTCAAACGAAAAGATATTTTCAGCGACTACAAGGTCACCAGAAAACCCGCGCCAGACGACTTTTACCCCCAGGCGACAAGAATTATCGAAATCGTGCGAACCATGGGCATCCCCGTTCTGGAAGCCAAAGGCTACGAAGCCGACGACATAATGGCGACCGCTGCACAACGATTCGCCAACGACGATTTGAAAGTAGTGCTGATAAGTCGCGATAAGGACCTCGACCAACTGGTCTGCACGAACGTTGTGCTGTACGACCCGATGAAAGACGAAACCTACGACGCGGCCGCTATTCTCGACAAAAAGGGATACTCCCCAGACAAGGCAATCGAGATTCAAACTCTCATGGGCGACTCTACGGACAATATACCGGGCGTTCCGGGTGTCGGTCCGAAAACCGCGTTGAAGCTGATCGACAAGTACGGAACGGCCGATGAAGTGCTCGCACACGCCGAAGAACAGACGCCGAAACTCGCGGCGAATCTGAAAACCGCAGTCGAGACGATAGACATCTCACGTAAACTCGTCACGCTCGACAAGAACGTGCCCATGGAACTCGACCTGGACGCAATGGCGTTTTCCGGTATCGACGGACCCGCGATCGCCCCGATGTTCAAAATGCTGGGATTCGATCGCCTGCTGGACCAACTTGGCGATACGGGCGACGGCAACGCGCCCGTGGAAACGGAGAAAGAAAACACCGCCGCGGCGGACTTCGACTATCGCCTGATTGACACCCCGAAGTTGCTGGACTCGCTGATCGATAAACTGCAAAACGTCAAACGCATTGCGGTGGACACCGAGACTACTTCAATCCGCGCAATGAAGGCGACATTGGTGGGCATTTCGCTGGCGTGGGAGCCGGGAAAGGCGTTTTATCTGCCCGTACGAGGACCGCTTGGAGCCGTCGTGCTCGATTCCGAACTCGTGATCGAAAAACTCGGCCCCATACTGGCCGACCCGACTATCGAAAAGATCGGGCAGAACATTAAGTACGATATCATCATCCTGAACAACGCCGGATACACCGTCGCGGGCAAGCTCTTCGACACGATGGTCGCCGCACACGTTCTCGACTCCACCCGAATGACGTACAAAATGGACGCACTGGCCGCGGAGTTCATTAACCATCATTGCATCCCCATCACCGACGTTATCGGGCGTGGAAAGTCGCAAGTTACAATAGACACCGTACCCACCGACATGGTCGCGGTATACGCCGCCGAAGACGCGGACGTAACCCTGCGACTCGCCGATGTGCTCGTCGAAAAACTGGCTGAACAACCCGGACTGGCCGATCTGCTGGCCGATCTGGAAATGCCCCTCCTTCCCGTGCTCGTCGAGATGGAGGAAAACGGGATCACCCTGGACCCGCAATCTCTGAAACGCATGGAGATCGATCTATCAAAACAGGTTGATCTGCTGCACGATAAGATAATCGAATCGGCAGGCAGGCAGTTCAACCCCGACTCACCGAAGCAACTGGCTGTCGTGCTGTTTGAAGACCTCGAACTGCCCATAATCAAGAAGGTGAAAACCGGTCCAAGCACCGACTCGGGCGTTCTGGAGGAACTGGCCGCACAGCACGAACTGCCCAGGCTGGTGCTCGATTATCGCAAGCTGACGAAACTGCTGGGAACGTATGTCAAGTCGCTGGCGGCGAGCATTAATCCGCGAACCGGACGAGTGCACACCAGCTTCCACCAAGCCGGAACCGCGACCGGACGTTTATCCAGTTCAGACCCGAACCTGCAGAATATACCGATCAGAACGGCTGAGGGCAGGAAGATTCGCCAGGCGTTTATCGCCCCGCCCGGGACGAAGCTGATCGCCGCTGACTATTCGCAGATCGAACTGAGAATGCTAGCTCATTTGTGCGGTGATCCGAAACTGTGCGAAGCGTTCGCCTCAGATCAGGACATCCACAAGATCGTAGCCGCCGAGGTGTTCGGCGTACCGGTCAGCGAGGTTACCTCCGAACAGAGAGGCAGAGCCAAGACGGTGAACTTCGGCATAATTTACGGGCAAACCGCACACGGTCTGTCACGCACGCTGGGAATATCGCGAGGCGAAGCCGGGGACTACATCAAAAACTACCGCAAGCGTTTCCCAGAGATCGACAAGTTCCTGAAAAGCTGCATCGAGCACGCAAAAGAGCACGGATACGTCGAAACAATTTTCGCACGCCGACGCAACATAACCGAAATCGACTCCCGCAACCCGCAACGAAGAGCCTTCGCAGAACGTCTCGCGCTTAACTCGGTGGTCCAGGGCTCAGCGGCAGACCTCATCAAACGCGCAATGATAAACATTGACAATCGCTTGAAAACAGACCCTCGCCCCAGCCGCATGCTACTACAAATCCACGATGAACTAGTCCTCGAAACACCCGAAGACGCGGTGGAATCAGACCGCCAAATGATAGTCGAAGAAATGTGCGGCGCCGTGGAACTAACAGTCCCACTAAAAGTAGACATCGCCTCAGGTGATAACTGGATGGAAGCTAAATAACTGGGAACTGGCGAACTGGCGAACGTCAACGGCGAACGTCATCCCGACTTCGTCGGGACTAGGCGGACGTTCCGTCCTACTGCTAAACAAAACAACATCGACCAACCATCCTGATACATCCAAGTTACGCATTTCCGTTTAGCGGTCGACGGCACGTCGGCCTAAGTCTCGACGAAGTCGGGATGACGTTCGCCGTTGACGTTCGCCGTTGACGTTCGCCGTTGACGTTCGCCGTTGTCGTTCGCCAATTGCCAGGCCGTTCATATCATTATCGCACAGAGAATGCGGTAGAATATACCCGCAAAGAGGGCTGATACGGGGATTGTTATCACCCATGAGGCGAAGATTTTTCTAATTACGCCCAAATCTATCGCCGCAAATCCGCGTGCCATTCCTACACCCATTACCGCGCCCACCAGTACGAGCGTTGTGGAAATCGGCATGCCCATTCGCGAGCAGACCAGTACGGTCGATGCTGTGGCGAACTCGGCTGCGAAACCGCGTGTGGGCGTTATTTCGGTTATCTTCTTTCCGATCGATTCGACAACTTTGTAACCGTACGTCGCCAGTCCTACGACGATCCCAACCCCGCCTATCGCTAGCAACCAATCGGGCACAGCTGCACTCTTGGCGATGCCTCCGCCGGTGAACGCCTGGAAGGCGCCAGCCAGCGGACCTATCGCATTGGCTACGTCGTTGGCCCCGTGCGCGAACGCCAGATAACATGCGGTCATCGGTTGGACGCGTGCGAACCATTTTTCGACGATTTCATATTCTTTATCTGGATTGTGGTTGGACTTTTTCGTTACGCGATTAATGATCGTCCAGGCGACAATAGCTACCGCGCCGCCTATAGCAAACGCCAGAGCAGTCGCCATCCATCCGGAAACGACAGGCGTTGCGCCCTTGCTATCGATTTTCAGCACCTTGTAAAGCACCGAGAGGCAGAGCACCGCCACCACCGCGCCCATTCCGATTGGCACGACATGCTTGGCTGCTTTAACGGGCGCTGCGCTCCGCAGAACATATCGCTGGATCGCCTTGTACATGATAAACGCGATGAGCCCGCCGGCCAGCGGTGATATCACCCAACTGGCCGATATTTTACCCAGCACCCACCAGTTAGGCGCATTGAACCCCACCGCCGCTATCGCAAATCCGACCACCGCCCCTACAATCGAATGGGTGGTTGACACCGGTTGACCAAAGAAGGTGGCGACATTCAACCAGAGCGCCGCGGCCAGGAGCGCCGAAAGCATTCCGATCCCGAACCTGATTTCCCCTTGCGAGGCGCGTGGCGCCGGAGCTCCATCAGCCGGGGCTGAGGTCACCGTAGGCGCACCAGGATCAGCGGAAGTTGGTTGTTCGGTTGTCTGGAAGTATTCCAAGGGCACAATACCCTTGCGAATGGTCTGGGCGACATGTCCGCCCACAAAATAGGCTCCTGCAAATTCAAAAATCGCCGCCAGTATAATCGCCCTGCGGAAGGTAAGCGCGCCCGAACCGACAGACGTGCCCATAGCGTTGGCTACATCGTTGGCCCCGATATTCCAGGCCATGTAGAATCCGGCGATGACAGTTATCACCAGCAGTACTATTACAATTGTGCTCAAAGACTACTCCGTTCAGGGAGGCTTTAACGCCTTGAAATCATCAGACGCATGTTCTTACCGACGTTTTCAGCGTGGTCGGCGATTTGCGTCAACGATTGACATAGTTTTTCGATCAACAGAACATCGATCGGTTTGATATTATCGTCGCTGTAGATGCGTCGTGCGATGCGTCGGCTTAGTTTGTCTGATTCCCATTCGGCGTGGCAGACCGCCTGGATTCGCATCAACACCTCGTTAGATTCCGGACCTACGAACGCCTCACGCTGCAGGACCGCCAATTCCTCAGCCACGCCCAGCAGCAACTGGCTGACTTCCAGGACCTTGTCGACCAGCGCGAGAAAATCTTCCTTCAAATCGTCAGGGATCGTAATGGTGCGGAATGTGGCGATGATCGCAAAATCTTCGGTATCATCGGCCACTTTATCCATTTCCGAAAGGAACCTGGCGACATCTTCGCGATTAACAGGCAGGAAGTATCGTTTGGGCAATGCGTGCCTGATGGTGTCCTTGAGTTGATCGGCTTCGAATTCCGTCTTGGACATTTCGTGCTGGAGTTCTTCCAGGCGTTCAGCATCTTTGGCGATGATCGCCTCGGCCACCGGACGAACCATCGCCACACATTCATGGACTTTGCGTGCATGTTCAATCAGCGGTTCAAATGGTGAGCGTCCAAACAATCCAGTCAGAGATCGCATCTGAATATCCTTTGCGTTTTTTAATACCCGCCAGAGCAGGCTTTCTTATCTATCTCAATCGAAAGTATACACAACCGGACCGCCAATTAAAGCAGAATCCATAATCTGCAAATTTCGTGAGCAACGTCGCTTATATCTCCAGGGAATGTGCTTCCATCGGAACCGCGTCGGCCAGACCGTAGGCGGCAACTACGGAGTTCACACGCTCGATCAGATCGGATCGATCTATCAACCCTATCGCATCAGCTTCCATGAGTTGGGTTTCGATGTGCCCGGCCAGCACTCGCCCCGTGGTTCTTCCCAAACGCCAGCTACTGCATATCAGCTTTACCAACCAGCCTTTGTCCCACGCGGTGATTTGTCCGTCGGCGTAGCTTATTTTCATGTGCTTACGTCGTCGAGCTCGCCAGGTGTGGTGCGTATCGACCATCGCAGCCGGCAGGTCAAGCCCGATCTTGCGCAACGTTTTGAGCAACATCTCGAAAACCGCCGCGCTGGACACAGTGCTCCAACCCTGTTGGTGCAGGTAAATATCGATCGCCAGCGCCAGTTCACTAGCGTCAGAGAAACCGTGCTGTTCGTCCCGCATGACCTTGTGTATAGCAGAAGCGAGTTTGGCGCGGTCAAACGGTTCGAATGTCCCGTCTCGCTTTGCGACTCGGATCGTCCTTGATCCATTCACGGCGGTACTCCTTACCTTGATACGATCAGCAAAATTAATCGGTATTGAACAAGTCGCCTTGCCCTGGTCCTGCAATGGGCGTCGAGTCGACTTCCCGGGCTTCTTCTATTAACTCGCCAACGTCAGTGAAGTTACGATAAACGCTGGCGAAACGTACGTACGCAATCTTATCAATTTTTCGCAACTGGTTACTTACGACATCGCCTATGAATTTCGAGGGTACGTCCTTATCGAAACTCGAGAGCATCTCGTCTTCGGCCTCTGCGATAATGGTCAATAACTGCTCGTCGGTTACCGGTCGCTTGAAACAGGCTTTCTGCAGACCATCGATAACCTTCTGTCGGTCGTATGGCGCCCGTGTACCGTCCTTCTTCAGAACGTTGAGTTTGATGACCTCTTCGGGCCTTTCATAAGTGGTGAAACGCTGACTACAGTTAAGGCACTCGCGCCGTCGCCTGACGGCACGGCCGCCCTCACTGCTGCGAGAATCCACAACCTTGTCGTCGTCCTGTCCACAATACGGACACTGCATAGCAACCCTTCAGGGCCAAGCCCTATATATAGATCATATTCATTATAGCAAGACAATATATGGGGGTCTAGCCCTTTTCTCGATATTTTTCAGAAACTAATCATACACTCGCAAGCCAATTTTGGCCGAAGTCAAGGCAAGGCAAACGCATTCTCACCATTATTAACGGCAAACGGCCTTGCCACAGAGAGCACA